>JAHDEB010000274.1:5740-6927 GCA_020629055.1 Chloroflexota bacterium | reverse complement strand
ATAACCGGCACAACATTGAAGTTGGGCACAGCGGCCGCGATCGCCTCAAACTCTTCAAGATAGACGGCGGCCTCGCGGCTTTGCACACAATAGTACAGTGTCGTCGGGCTCGCCCAATCGGCCGACAACCCTTCGGCCCAGGCGATGAACGGTGTAATCCCGATACCGGCCCCGACCCAGACTTGCGGGTTACCATCCTTAGACGGATGAAAATGACCATAAGCATCAGAAACACGCGCCACCATGCCTGGTTTCACTTCAGTCCCCATTCGGGCGGTATATCGGCCCAGCCCTTTGACTTTGAAATTAAGCGTCCCATCTGAATTCGGTGCGCTCGCAATCGTAAATGGATGGGTTTCGACGAGGTTAAGCGGTTCAAAATTAATAAACGTAAACTGACCCGCCTTATGCGTAATCCCTCGCCCCTGCGGTTTCATCGTGATATCCGCAATGCCATTGCCGCTACTAACCTCAGTTACCTCATATTTTTTGCTATTGTGCCCCAAGATTCTTGGCAACAACATCCACAAATATGAAGCCACACCGATCACACAAAAGGCGGTGATGTATAACCCTCGGGGTTCAAAGGTTGAAAACGGCTTTTCGATAAAGATATAGTGAGCAGCCGCAATCGCAAAAAACAGGCCGATAAACCGGTGTGACCACTTCCAAAATTTGTACGGGATAAAGGTCAACAGCGATACAGTGATTAAGAAAATCAACCCATTATTGGCGAGTTCCCCCCAATCTTCGGCCGGATCAGCCAAGCCACGTACCAATGCGATGTTGCCCAATTCCGCATCGATTTGACTGTGCAAATAGGCGGTGATTAGTGCTCCAATCGCCAGCCACTTGTGTAATACATAGACCCGATCTAACGAACCGAAAATCGGTTCAACAAAACGGGTTCGGGTCGCCATGTACATCGTAAATCCCATTAAAATCAACGACGCACTACCCAAATACTGACTTAAAGCGCCTTCACCGTTCGCTTGCATCATCGGGAGATACCACGCAAGCGGGAGCAAAGTTGCTACTATAATTAATATAATTCCTCGTGTTTTCATACTGTCTCCGATTAAACTTTATTGATGTCTTGAGTTTAGCGGGTCTTAGACTAGATTTGGTGAAGAGGAACCTAAACAACCTTAAATTTAGCTTAAATATTGCCAAAAGTGCGTGGCACT
>JAHDEB010000274.1:0-5640 GCA_020629055.1 Chloroflexota bacterium | reverse complement strand
GCACTGATGCATGAATCTTGGTTTTTTGAAACCAGATACCTTTAGGAGTTTCACTTTACACGTGTACAGCAACTGCGAGTTCACCCTTCGACAAGCTCAGGGCTCCCAGCAAGCGAAAGTCGTAGCCTGCACCGTCGCTAATTATCAACTTTTAGCTGTTAGTTGTTCCACCTGCAGCCATTCTCCCCCGAACCGGTCCCGCTTCCACTCCCCCTCCAATATGATCGGCTCCCAAGATCGTACCGGCCGCTTAGACTTATCCCATGCCAGCACCAAATCCTCTCCGTCGCTCACGTAATATCCCTTACCGCCGGTGTAGCTTGGCAAGCGCCAGCCGATGGTTTTTACTCTCCCATCTTGCTGAGCCAGTTGGCCCATTGGCACCACACCATCTTCGTGTAGCAAAGAGGTCGGCCGTACACTAAACGGCATCCCCAAAATTTCTAGTTCCCACGCCAAACGATCTGCGGCCGATTCTTCCTCTACATCTGGGGTCAATGTGTCAGAAGCAAACAACGACATCTGATTATCAGCCACTTTCATCCCCCCCATCGCCGAGCGACTGGCCCCTAACCCATCCAACGCCCCACACCATACCAAATGTTTAAGCTCTTTTTCTCGTAGTGGAACCCGTTTCACAAACCCATCAAAATCAGCAAACGGCCCATTTTCCCGCTCTTCTAGGATGGTTTGAATCGTCGACTTCCTCAAATCTTTTACCCAACCTAGCCCGCAGTAGATGGTTGGCTGCGCCTCGGTAAGCGGTGGTCGGTGATCAGTAGATATGAACCGACCACCGCTTACCGACCACTGTCCACCATCCATCAAGCGCCACTGACGGCCGCTAAAATTCACATGCGGACCAAACACCTTAAACCCCAAACGGCGCGCCTCGGCGATATTAACAGATGGATGATGATATCCCCCACCGGCCCGCAGCCGTGCGGTCATAAACTCGGCCGGATAGTGTGTTTTTAACCAAGCCATCTGATACGTTGGCAGCGCATAGCTGAGTGCGTGCCCCGCATTAAAGCCGTACCCAGCAAACGCTTCGATCTGGTCCCAGAGCTTTTGAGCCACCGGCTCTGAAACACCACTACCCGAAATTGCACCCTCCACAAATCGCTGCCGCATTTCCCGAATCCGATCCCCTTCAAATTTCGACATCCCCTTGCGGATCGAATTGGCCTCGGTCCATGTCAGCTTGCCCACTTCGGTGCAAATACGCAGCACGTCTTCTTGAAAGACCAATACCCCGGCCGTCTTTGACAAAATCGGCTCCAGCACCGGATGCAAATAGCTTACTTCTTCCTCGCCACGAATGCGCCGTACAAAATTTTTCGCCTGCCCCCCTGTCGCTGGACCCGGTTTAAAAAATGCGTTGGCCAAGGCCAATCCCCAAGGATCGCGCGCCTTTAATTGGCGCAGCGTCCGTTGCGAGCCGGTGCTTTCACACTGAAACACCCCCAGCGTCTCACCCCGTTCAATCAAATCGCCGGTCGGGTCATCCTCTAACGGAATATCCTCAACATGTAGGGGTCGAAGGGGTCGGGAATCAAGTTGGTTCTTCGAAATCAGATCGGATCCGACCCCTTCGACCCCTACGGCGTTGTTTTCATTGATGATCTCAAGCCCGATCTCGATCACCGTCAGCGCCCGGATACCCAGCACGTCCATCTTGATTAGGCCAAGCGTCTCGACATCCCTAAAATCAAACTGGGTCGCCATAAATCCCTTGGGCGATAAAAACAGCGGGCAATGATCGGTCATTTTGTCCGGCGGAGACACCACAATCCCACCCGGATGCAGCCCCATGTGGGATGGAAAATCGATGATGCGGACCGCCATCTCCAAAATTTCTTTTTCGCGTGCATTGGTCGCGATCTCGATAATTTGCTCGGCCGCCGATTTTTCCCGTCGGGCCGGGTCCGGGTGCCGCCACGAACTGGGGAGCTGTTTGCTCAACACCTTGATCTCGGCGCTGCTCATCCCATACGCTTTGGCCGTTTCGCGCACGGCCGACCGTTTGCGATAGGTGTTAATCGTTGAAACCAGCGCCACCCGATGCTCACCGTATCGTTCCCGAATAAAACCTAATACCGCATCACGACCGTTGCGTGATTCAAAATCTAGGTCGATGTCTGGCAAGCTTTTCCGTTCCGGATTTAAAAACCGCTCAAACAGCAGGTCATACTTGATCGGGTCAACCAATGAGATCCCCAAGCAATACGCAACCAAGCTGTTCGCCACGCTCCCCCGGCTCCCCATCAAAATTCGATTCTCGCGTACAAACTCGATCACTTCGGCCAGGATCAGAAAAAGCGGTTCAAAATTATGTTGGGTGATCAGACTGAGCTCGGCCGCCAATCGAGCTTCAATTTCCGGCGTCACAATTTCGTATAGCCTTTGCAGTTGATCCACACACTTACTCTGTAACACCTCCGCCGGACTTTGATCCTCTGGCAAACTGAGAACCGGCCACAGCGGCCGGCCGTCGGGCAAACAGTCGCCACATTTTTCTGCAATCAGCTGTGTACTGGCAACCGCCTGCTCAAAAACATCAGCACGGATCTGTGCAGATCGACGGCGGGCAAGTGGCCAACCGACCCAGCGGTTCAGATTCGGTAGCTGTTCGTTTGGCACCTCTTCTAGCCGAATATTTTGATCGATGGCGCGTAGCAGCCGGAACAGCTCACGATCGGCCGGGTCTACATGAAAAACAGGCTCGACCCAAACCGGCTGCATCCCACAACTTTCTCCGGCCGTAACCCACTTCCCATCGGTAGCACCCCCTATCGCTACATACCCATCTTCACCAAACAGATCAGCCAACGGCCATAAATCACCCATCCCCAAATTTTCACCCTCACCCCCAGCAATGCACACCAACCCTTGGCAAGATTGTTTGAATCGCTCCCATTCTATCCCCCCACCCTGCGTCTCTTTTTTAGTTTGATGGAGGGTGCTTAATTCGCATAGACTTTTGTATCCCAAATTGTCCTTTGCCAACAACGTCAAAACGTGCGGCCGACCTGTTTCAGCCCCTTGTACACAAGTCATCATGCCGATAATCGCTTTGACACCGCTATGCTCACACTGCTGCGCAAACTGCACCGCCCCGAATAGTCCAAAGTAGTCGGTCAACGCCAAGTGGCTCATACCATCGGCCACGGCCGCAGCTACCAGCTGTTCAATGCTGGCGGTGGCGGTGTGAAACGAGAAGCGTGAGTGTGTACGTAGAAGAATCATGCGCAATTTGGGAACAGTTTAAATCTTTTCATCGTTCTACTTTTTATATCAAGGAGAACCTCGTGAAGAAATGCCTCAAACTTATTCCCATTATCCTGCTAGGATTCTATCTGTTTATCCCCTTCGATGCTTTTGCCTCCCCTGGTCCTGAACCAAATTTTCATCTCATATGTGATTCCCAACCCCCGATTCCGTTTCATATTTGGCAGGCGGGGCACATCGAATCATCTCTAGATGTCTGCCCCGACTATTCCCCCCAATTGGCTGAAATCAAAACCTTGATTTTAAATGACGAAGTAATCGAATCTGTTATCGCCCCTGACTCGGCCGAGGCCCGCAACATTATCACGACACAGTTTCCACAAACCGATTGCCAAACCCTTCATTTTCACCCGATCGACGAGATCGTTGTCGCCACCTTTACCCGGCCGACTTATTGTGTCCCACGTCTCGCATTTGGATGTGTGAACCCACAACACATCGTTTCCCCTTACCTAAAAATATTTCACGATTTTGGCGAACTCAATGTCTTGCCCATGATCGCAATGATTGCCACCGTAGTTCTCGGCGGTGCCGTCGGCAAATGGTTCCCATTTATCCCCCACTCTGAAAACTCAATGCAGCCGTTAACCGGTCGTCGAATCGTCAAAACGATTTTAAAGTTGCTAGGCTTTCTAATCCTGTTTTCGATCATTTTTATAGTTTGTGTGATTTTCATGCCCACCATCGCCAATTGGATCCGCTATCCTTCTGTCCCTGAATATATTATTCGGGCAGGGATAATCACAGCGGTTCTCATGGCTTGGGCCAAGCGTAATCAACAGAACAAAAAATAACAAACAAGGAGTAACCCCTACACACGATTTATCTGAATTCTTTTGGCACACTCAATTTGAACGATGTCCCTTGCCCTACATCGCTTGTGACCAACAGCTCGCTGTTCAAAGTTGATGACAACCGTTTACAAATCGCTAGCCCTAACCCCACACCCCCATACTGTCGGCCATAAGGATTGGTATCTTCAGCTTGTTTAAATGGCTCGAAAATCATTTCCAGCTTGTCGGCCGAAATTCCGACCCCGTCGTCCCTCACTTCAAACATTAATCGATCTTCGTCGAGGTCTGAAATGATCAATTCGATGTGCCCTTTTTCCGTAAACTTTGCCGCATTAGACAGCAGGTTGATTAATATCCGCTCGAACTTTTTCTCATCTGTGTAAATCGAATCGGTCTGCGTGTGGTTGCTGATCTTAAATCGATTTTGATTTTGTTCAATCATCGGGGTAACTAAAACGCGCAGGTCGTTTGCTAGCTTGTCTAAATCAACCTTGCCAACCTGTACAGAGGTGTCGCCAGCCTCTAGTTGAGAGATCTCTAGCACATCGTTGACCAACGATAATAGGTTTTTACCGGCACTGACCACGTTTTCGGCCGAATGTGCCACCTCTTCTTGAGCGCTGGGCCCCTCGTCATCCAATATTTCAGTGATCCCTTCACTATAACCAATGATCGCATTCAACGGGGTGCGAAATTCATGACTTATCGTCGCAAAAAAGCGATCCTTCGCGACGTTGGCCGCCTCCGCTTTAATCAACGCCTCTTGTAGAGCGCTGGTTCTTTCATCAATGCGATCTTCCAACGATTTGTTTAAATCATCCAGATCATGATTCGCGACAAGCAATGATTCTTTTGCTGATTCTAGCTCTTTATTCAAAGACACAATTTCGTTGAGGGTTGTAAAAAAGTTTCTTCGAATGACCTGTGCAATCGCAACAAAAACAACCATCCACAACGAAGTCAACGCTGTCTTCTCAAAGGTGTTATAGCCGTCATCGACAATCCCTAGAATATGAAATGGCCCATCTAAATATTGAAAAAATATCGTTGCGACAACTGGAATCAGAGAAAAATAATAAAGCCGAGGAGAAAATAAGAACGCCCCCATTAACAGAAAGATCGACAGCCCATTTATAAAGACGCCCCCCGCATCTCGGTTTAAGATCGATAGAATAGCAGTCGCCCCCATGACCATAAAACACAAAATAATAGAGAATTCTCGACGATAGCCGAGCGCATAAACTGCATAGGCGAAAAGCAACATCGCCAACATAAAGATGCCGGTTAGCAGAAAGCTGGATGAACCGATATGCCAATAAACAACCGACATGAAAATGACTGTTATGGCCCCCGGCAGCATGACCCCATTTCGAACGGCCCTGACATTAGACTCAGACTCTAAATCCTTCAGAGAATCTGATACACCCTTAGTCTGGGCGGAAATAATAAATTCTCCAAAAAACAGTTTTTCAGAATTGGGTTCAGTTTCGCTATTGTTCAGAAAGAAGTTCATAATCGTTTTGGCGTTGGTTTTCTAACAACAAATAAGGCTGCC
>JAHDEB010000273.1 GCA_020629055.1 Chloroflexota bacterium | reverse complement strand
TTACTTTGAGCGATCTACCACCATATCTACGAGCTCATCCAATGCATCTTTTATGTTTGATTCGGCTAAAGGCTTCAGTGATTTACGGGCGCGTTCACCCATTTCGGCCGCCTGCATCTTAGCGAGCTCAAGTGCACCTGAGTCACGCATCCGATCCATCATCTTTTTAACCGGGTCATCGTCTTCTAACTGCTGAGCAACTGCGGCCGGAGCCCCATTGGTGTAACCACCGCTTCCGTTTGCAACGCCTTCAGCGACAACGACGCCACGTCCTTGTGCGACATCTAGGCCGACAGGTTTACCCATCTCCTCTGCATCGCCAATCACGTCTAGAATATCGTCTACCAATTGGAACGCCATCCCTAGGTTATAACCATATTCCCGCATTGATTCGATGACTTCGTCAGAAGCCCCTGCCCGAGCCGCCCCCATAATCATCGAAACTTCAAACAAGCTAGCGGTTTTACGCGCAATGATCTTTTTATAGATTTCTCGGTCGATTTCACCCGTTTTGGCTGCATGAGCCTGCAGTGTTTCCCCTTCAACCAATTTGACACAAGCCTGAGACATCATCACGTTATATGGATTACCGTACGGTGCCATCAGTTCATAAACTTTGGTAAACAAGAAGTCACCGGCCAACAGGGCAAAAGTCCGTCCCCATTTCTTATGAACGGCGACTTTGCCTCGGCGGAAGTCACTGTGATCATTGATATCATCATGCACCAATGTCGCCGTGTGAACCATTTCGACGGCCGCGGCTAAATCATAAACATCGGCCAAATCTTTACCACCACAGGCGAGGTAAGATAGCAAAACCAAGCGAGGCCGGATACGCTTTCCACCAGAGGTAATAATATGTACGCTCGCATCCTGCAATGTTTCAATATCGGTTGAAACGACCTGCTCCAAAGTTTCTTCTACGGCTTCCATTCCTTCGCCGATCAAATAATCAAACATGACTCGCCATCCTTCTCATACCAAATCTAGCTCGGTTACTCAAGTAAATCGGGTAAATGGGTGATATAAATTACGGTTAATAAGTACTCTGCGCCTAAATTTTAGCTTGTTTTCGATATCAGGCTAGAAAGTTCACAACGTTCAAAAAATATTGAACGATGTGATCAGTATAAAAGTTGCCTGAAAGTGGGTCAAGCATAAATACAAAATAATGACTTAAGTCATGCATTTATCGAATTTTCAAATTAAATGTTTAGGACTTTCTTTCAAACTCGGCCGAAACACGCTCCTTCACAGGCGCATCAACTTGACCTCGACCGTTTCTATCCCCCTTTACTTAACCTAAACAAAAACCCCTTTTCTGCCTCATACTGGGGAGTATGGCAGAAAAGGGGCTATTTGAATTGAACATGCGCTAAATCGTCATTAAACAATAGACGAGCATAGCGCATACCAACTTAAATCGGTCTTACTTGGCAATAAAGGGTAAATACGAGCGTGTTCCATTTGGAGCTGGCTCTGTATTCATAATCGTGCCGATAGCGGATACCGTATCGGCCCCACTATCAAGCTCTCCTTCACTACTACCGGTCAAGGTCAAGGTAAAGGTCTCATCCTCTTCATCTAAAGCATCATTATAGACAAGGATTTGCACAAAACCGCTTTGGCTTCCAGCACGAATTTGTAGTCGGCCGGAATTAGCGACGTAATCTTCACCTGCAACCGCTTCACCATCTGACGTCTCAAAATCGATATAAATATCAACGGCCGCATACGAACTTAAAGTGACTTCAAAGCGCATCGTTGTTGTATCAAATGCAGACTCAGCGATAGAAACGTTGGAAACGGACACGGTTGGAATCGGATCATCTTCAATGATTTTGACCAATGCATCTGAAATAGATCCCATGGTGGCGTTAACTGGATCACTTAATGTGATGTGCAGATCTTCATTTCGTTCATAAATCGAATCACTAATGATGGGGATATTTATGATTGTGCTGGTTTCGCCAGGGGCGATCGTGGCTGTCGAATCGACACCGGTATAATCTTGTCCATTTTTAGCAGAGCCGTTGGTTGTCTTAACCCCAACACTCACAGTTGCACCCGAGGCTTGGCTCAAAACCAGTTCTACAGGAATGGAACTTTCCCCTTCACTGCCTTCAATCACACCGCTAACCAATGAAACTTCCGACACCCCATCATCATCTTGAATTGTGATAACAGAAGATGATGGATTCCCTATCCCAAATTTACTCGCATTTGAAATGGACACAGAGAAGGTTTCATCTGGCTCAATGTCAAAGTCTGGCAAAATCGGTACTTGGATAACTTTAACCTTATCCCCGGCTTCAAACGTCAACGTCCCCGAAACAAGGGTAAAGTCCTCATCAGCCGTGGCGCTATCGGCCGCCGTTGTGTAGTCAATTGTTACCGATTCAGCCAAGTCGGAGCTAAATGTCACGCTAATGGTCGCTGAATCAGCAAACTCACTAACAACACCAGAACCAGCGTCTAAATAAAAGACCCCTTCATCATCATTTAAAATAGCCACCGGTTGCGGACTATCCAAAATTTCCACACCAACGCTACTATCAACTACCGCTCCCAAAGCAACTTCAAACAATTCGTTGGCTTCACCAAGCAAGTCTCCATTTATTTGCACCGTTATCGTCTGGCTTTCACCCGATATCCCTTCAAATTTTAGGAGGCCGTCGTTGTCGACATAATCGTTATCTGCAACGGTAGCAGACACATCATTGGTCATAAATTCAACGCCAAATCCACCTTCAACCGCTCCACTTAAAACAACGGTAAAGATAAAGTCAGTGGTGCCTGAATCCCCTTCGGCAATCGCACCACCGCTAGAAAGACGCAAAGTAGCGACCTCATCATCTAAAATTGTGATCTCTTGTGGGGAGTCGACCGTAGCTAAAAAGTCAGTTTTGTCGGTGTTTAAAAATGATCCCAACTCTACATTAAATGTTTCATCACCCTCTACAACGGTATCACCTTTAACTTGGACAACAATCGGTAAAGCTTCGCCTGCGGTTCCATTAAAGGACAGTGTGCCACTATTCGCTTCATAATCAAGACCCGCTTCAGCGCTGCCATCTACCGTCTTGTATTCAAGATCGAAGCCGCTTGAGACCGGATTATCCAAAGTTGCCATGAATGTGACGCTGGTCAAGCCAGAATCCCCTTCTGAGACGGTTGTTTCCACTACACTCAATGTAACACTGGCTTTATCATCATTTTCAATTGTTCCGATAGCAACACCACTTCCATTAATAGCGGCATTAACCGGGTTACTTAAACGAACCTCAAATATTTCAGATCCTTCAACTAGGGTATCCCCTTTAATATTGACCGTTATCGTCTTTTCAAGACTACCATTTGGAAAGAATGTAACCACTTGATTGGTAATTTTGTCAAAGTCAGATCCTGCAAATGCATTTCGATTACTCGTATTGATCGTAACACTAACCTGACTCAAGTTATTTGAACGTACCAACTTAAAGTCCATGCCATTGTTAGCATCTCCTTCAGGCTGAGATGCCGATTCAATTGTAAACACGGTCGACGGGGGAGGTGGGGGGGTAGGAATCGTTGAACTTTGAGAATAGATCACATTCGAAGAGTCATTGATTAGGCTCGCAATAGCAATAACAGTAAGCATAAGTACAAATAAAGTTCTCTGTACGGTTTTGCTCCATGACCCTGAAAGCAGATTGTTTTTAGCTGCAGGTTTTTTCATATATTCCTCTCTCGGTAAGTGCACTAATATAGCTTTTGTTTATCAGCACAAGCGCTTGGTGTCCATAAAAGTCTACAGAAAAAGCCAATTATGTTCCGTATTCAACCGGTAACCTTAATCATAATGACTACAAAGGGGCGCTTATAACCTGCAAGTTCAAAGAGCATTCATCCTTTTGAAAAGGATGCAGCGTGCAGAATCATCTTGATAGATGCTTAAACCACACTGTACTAACAGGTTTTTTTGAGGGAGCGAAGCATTTCCAAAGTGATTGGCGCGCCCGAACAGACTTTTATTAAAAGCCAATTTTAGGCCCCCTACCTAACGGTGTTTCTTAATTCGAGGTTTTTTGGTCAAAAATGTAGGATATCCAAACAGACATCAAGCACGTTTTACTGATTTAAAACGTGCTTTTTTAGCTAGAACCAGATGTTGATTGGACGAGCGTGAATGGGAGTTATTTAGAGGCAATCGGCAAATAGAATTTGAGAGCATTCACATTTTTGATTGTACCTACAACGGTCAATGCACCACTTGGAGAGTCAAATGCACCCTCGCTATTATTGATCAAGCTTAATTCAAATGTTTCATCATTCTCATCGAGTGAATCGCTTAATATTGGCACACCAATTGTTCCGGTCAAACTACCTGCCCGGATACGCAGTCTCCCTGAAACATCCACATAATCTTGCTCTGGCTCGGCCGAGACCGGTGCCGTTTCGAAATCAATAAAAATGTCAATGGCAGCGTAATGGCTAAGCTGTAGCTCGAAGTTCATAATTGAAACACCTGCAAGTGCCTCATTGAACGTTACGTCTGAAATTGTAATCGTGGGCGCAGGGTCATCTTCAATAATCTTGATTAATGTTTCTGTATTTTCTCCCAACGTCCCGTTTTCGGCCTCTGAAAGCCTAACCGTTAAGTCTTCATTCCGCTCATATACGTCATCTGCCAAAATTGGGATTTCTATCGTATGCACCGCTTGCCCCGGCTTAAACATGATTTCTTCAGTATTTTTCTTGAAATCGACGCCATCACTCGCGGTCCCCTCATCCCAATCTAGGACAGCTCTCACCGGCAACCCAAACGGCTGGCTAAGAACAACGTCGAATGACACAAATTCATCGGATTCGAGCCCTTGAACAAGGGGAGCAACCATATTGACGATTGGGGTTGAATCGTTATCTAAGATCGTTATCACACTCGAGGCTGGCTCGCCCAATTCGAAGTTGCTTGGATTGGAAAGAACAAAGGTAAATGATTCTTCATTTTCCAGTTCTTCGTCATCAATGATGGGTACCTGAATGACCTTCACGACTTCGCCCGGCCCAAAAGTAGCAGTACCAGAAACGGCCGTGTAGTCTTCCCCAGGCTTCGCAGTGGCGGCAACAACGGTGTAATCAACCGTTGCGCCAATGTCACTCAAGGTGCTTAGGGTAATTGAAACCGGCATCGTCCCATCGAACTCTGTTGCAAAGCCGTCTCCCACGTCTAAAAAGAAGACCGCCCCATCATCGTTGGTAATTGTGCCAATCTGGGGTGAATCGATGAACTGCACTGCGACAGGCTCACCACCAGAGGTTACAGCATCTAAAGTAACATTAAATTGCTCATGGGCTTCCGCTTTTGTATCCCCATTCACAATCACCGTAATCGTTTGAACTTCCCCAGTCTCCCCGTCGAACAGCAGTATGCCGTCATTATCAACGTAATCATTGTCTGAAGCTTGCGCCGACTCGTCATTAACCGAGTAAGCCACATTTAGACCATCCTCAACATCACCAAAGAGGGCCACTTCAAATGTGTATGCGGTTGGTCCGAAGTTTCCTTCATCTTTGGCAACGCCGCCCGACAAGGTCAATGTCGCAAAATCGTCATTGTTGATCGTACCGGATTGTTCAGCTGAAATAATTGAAACGTCATCGGCAAATGGGGTGTTAGACAAAGACAAGAGCTTCACATAAAACATCTCATCTTCTTCAATTTTTCCATCTCCGATCACCTGAACCGTTATCGTTTTAACTTCATTTTGCCCACCGAAGAATGACAATGCGCCATTGTTAGACTCGAAGTCATCGTCGGCCGTTGCGGAGTCGCCCTGCACTTCATAGTTCACATCAAATCCGCCAGCTACCGGATTATCAACCGAAACGGTAAATTGAAATCCTTTTAATCCCGAGTCCCCTTCATTTTGAATTTGAGACCCATTGAGCGTGATCGTCGCTTTATCATCATTCAGAATCGTTGACGTCGTGCTGTTGTTCACCAATTCGACACCGGCCGGCGCTGAAGAAGAAAAATCAACCGAGAATGTTTCATCCCCCTCAACTTTATTATCCCCTTTCGCATTGATGGTAAAAGATTTTGTCTGCCCTGCTGATCCATTAAAAGATAGCTTGCCAGACCCATTTGAAAAATCGGCATCGGTTTGCTTCGCACTACCATCTTTTGTTTGATAGCTGATTGAAAAACCGCCTTGCACCGGATTAGACAGCTTCATTTGATAGTTATAGGCAACCTCACCGCTGTCTTGTTCCACTTTTGAGCCACCGCCGGTTAGTACAAGCTGGCTTGAATCATTGTTTTTAATAACTCCAACGCCGGTTTTATCACCCAATGTCGCATTTACAGGGTTAGATAGATTCAAGCTAAATGTTTCATCTTGCTCAACTATTTTGTCCCCTGTGATCTTTACGAAAATCGATTTCTGTTTCGATCCATTTTTGCCAAAATTTACAACAAGCCCAGAAAGCGCCGCGTAATCGCTATTGTTGGCCGAACCGTTCACGCTCTTAATGACAACAGAATTTTTGTAGAAATTATTAGAGCGAGAAATGGTAAAAACCATATTTTTTGTTCCACTATCTCCTTCAACGATCGATCCGTCGCTGATAGCGATTACTGGGAATACAGGCGTCTTAGTCGGGGTTGCTGTTGCCGTTGGCTTCCGCGTTGCTGTTGCCGTTGGCTTCCGCGTTGCTGTTGCCGTTGGCTTCCGCGTTGCTGTTGCCGTTGGTTTCCGGGTTTCAGTGGCTGTCGGTTCCAATGTTTCTGTTGCGGTTGGCTCCAGCGTTTCTGTCGCTGTCGATTCCACTGTCTCTGTTGCGGTTGGCTCCAGCGTTTCAGTGGCTGTCGATTCCACTGTCTCGGTTGCGGTTGGTTCCAGCGTTTCAGTGGCTGCCGGTTCTAACGTTTCAGTGGCTGTCGATTCCACTGTCTCGGTTGCGGTTGACTCCAGCGTTTCTGTCGCTGT
>JAHDEB010000272.1 GCA_020629055.1 Chloroflexota bacterium | reverse complement strand
TGCATTGCAAAAAAGAACTGATTCTCGAACTGCTGCTGGTCTAAAATTTCATAGGCTAAATCATTTTGCTCAATCGGCTGAATTTCATGCAAAAGGTTAGTTTGCACAATCCAAACCCCATTAACAGTCGAATCCACCCCATCGATAAGCTCATTAAGCTTTTGTGGCTCAAGTTTCTTATCAAGCTCATAAATGACAGACTCATTATCCTGAAAATAGAAATCAAACTCATCAAGCCAAAAACTACTGCCCGGAGAATACAAAATGACCTGCTCATTCGCGAGATTCGACGCTGAAACGATCTCGGCCACTCTGCCATAATCTTTGCGCCAAACGGTTGATAAAACGTCATAGGAAAAATAAGAATTGATCACAATGAAACCAATCATCCCAACCATCATCAGCCGACTGTCAAATTGCCCGATAAAGGCACCGATCAATATCGACAATAGTGGGACTAAAGCGATGAAGTAGCGTAAACCGATAATCGGGGTGACCAAAATAGAAACCACATATGCGAGGCCTAAGGTAGCCACATACACAACTATCATAGCAAAAGAGATCTGGAAAGGCCGAGAGCTTGATCCCACCTTAAAGTACAAGATAATCAACAAAATTTCGCATAAAAGCAGTAGTCCCACAGAAGTCAAAATCGCTAATGCCCCCGGCACGTAGCTGTAGCCGGTAAAAAATTGCGCCGGCAACTTAACCATCTGAGAAAGTGACGGCCTCGCGATATGAGAAACGGGGTCATTCCTCAGCTGCTTAAAAAATGTTGGCAACCAGGGCAAAAACAGACATGCAGCCCCGAGATTTGCAAGCAGCCATCTGAATCCGTATGAAAAATCACGACTGTAAGCCAGATAGCCGAGGATGGCCATCGTGACCGCCAAAAGCGTTAAGCCTGCATAATAGTGGGTATACATGCTTGCGGCGGCCGCAAATGCATAACCGGCCAAGTAGAACCACCCACCTTCTCCTTTGTGGTAGAGGGCTTTTTGCAAAAAGTAAATGGCTAGGATAACGACAAAAGCCAGAAGCGCATACATTCGCCCTTCGCGTGAATAGTAAATATGGATCGGATTAATCGCCATCACAACAAGCGAAAGCAGCCCAACTTTTTTACCAAACACCTCTTTAGCAAATTTATAGACCACGCACATCGCCAATATTCCAAAAATGCCGCTGGGGAACCGGTGCAAAAATTCATTGTGACCCACGAGACGAAAGAATGGTCTCAAAATTCCAAGCTCGTACAGCGGTGCATGATTTCCGTCCAATAGCATTTGATGCCCGGCCGCGAGGGTATCGGCCGTTGCCCGCCGATAGCTGATAATTTCATTTTGCCATAGGCTTTGGCTACCAAGGTTGATGGTCCTTAACGCCCAACCTATCAGCAGAGAGAAAGTTGTCAGGAGGTTAAAGCGAAGGTTTGAGATTTCAGTCTTCATATTCGTGAAATTAGTTTATGCAGAAAATGTGCGGGATTGAAGGATTGATATAGAGTGGATGGCATGCCTAAGCGGTGCCAGTTTGGGAAAATTCAAAATCCCGAATATAGAGCCAAATCGCAACAAAAATGACTGCAAAAACGCCAAGCGATCTGAGTGGAATCCAGATAAACAAGAACGGCGTCATCAATAAAGAAGCAAATAGAAGAACGGAGCCGATCAATAGAACGCCTCGCCTTTTATGTACACCGCTATTTGACGCCCAAACTAAGAAAGAAATCCAAATAGGAAGCAAGCCGTGAACGTGCAAATGGGGTGCAAAAAACAACCCGATTAACACAGAAAACCCTAAAAGCCAGGCAAGCCGTTCACCATTTGCATCCTTGTTCTTATGATGCAACCATGCCAATCCAATCAGACTGCCGATAAAGCCACCCCATGTGATTAACGAAAGGAGCGATGCCGGGACAGAGCGCCAAAATCTCAGAATGAACCCTGTAAAATTCACCATCCGGAACTTGTTAATTCCAAAATAGCTCCCCTCGGCCGAAGCTGAGCCTGAAAGCATCGCGAGATAATCGATCATCCCCTCAAATCGAACGAGCATAATGCTAAACGCAGCCATCACAGCCCCACCTAAAACGATATACCAAAAGCGATTTCGCTTACTAAAAAACCAAGGGAGGGCAAAAATAAGCGCTAAATGGGGTGAAATCGCAGTCAACCCCGCCCCTATACCACCCAAAATCTTCTTATCGTTTTGAATCGATCGCAAAAACAATAGCAACCCTAGCAGTACAAAAAGAATATCTTGTCCTTGATAGAGATTAACCTGTAGCGGCATCAACAAGAACAATGGAACGAGAATCAATGCCGCACCTTTTGAGTTAATTCCGCTTGACCGAAGATAAGTAAAAGAGAGCCAAGCGCATCCCACCAAAACGACCAAGTTAACGGCCATCAAGCGATAATATGATGCTTGAACATTTTCATCTAGGATCGGTCTTAAAAGGGGCAATAACATCGGAGGATGGTTAAATTGCAGCAACCCACCTTCAATCTGGACCAAGCTTGGGGCGATCTCTTTTTGGGCATTTTTTTGCAAGTCGATTTTATAGACATGGTCATACCCATGACTTTCAACGATGGAAACCCCGGTTAAAAACACCTTGAAGTCATCATTACGAGCGCCATCAAGTTGAAATAAGACAGGACGCCAGAAAAACCAATAAATGATTAATAGAACCAGTGTCAGGCCGATATAAGTTGTGATTAATACAAATTTTGGTAGTTTTTCAAGCAAGGTCATAAATTTAACTTTTTATAATGTTCTGCTTTTTTCTTAGGGTCATAAAAACAGGCCCGCAAGCCGAAACTGATTGATGCAAGAGTAGTCGTTTTGGACCCTTGAAGTTCGACATAAATGACGGAATCAATACGTAGCAAGTTTTGCCACGCGAGAATTTAGCGGTTTCCAACTAAACCAAATCTATTTGACAAAACACTAGGCCCGGAGTGTATTTCTATGAAACTTTTTGAAAACTAGGGTGTGATTAGGGCTGTAGTCAGTTTAAGCGTTTCTACTCTTATGGCAATTATATTGCTAACAACCATTAATTTTGGTGAAGATTTGGCAAAGCAAGCTCACATTGAAATCTGACTCAAATCTAAAATCCTCGTTATGTTGCCTTTACCTTTCCCCCAAAGCCCCCTACAATCAAACCCACTAACAAGTTACAAACAGGTCTCAAGGAGTAGTCAATGTTTAAAGACATTCAAGATGTAATGGGCAAGCTGAGCGAACAACAATACATCGCCTCGGACGAAATTTCTACCGTCGTCTATTTAGCCCAACAGCTGGGTAAGCCGGTATTGGCTGAAGGACCGGCCGGGGTCGGCAAAACAGAACTGGCAAAGGTTTGGGCGGCCGCAAGTGGACGGCCTCTGGTGCGTCTGCAATGTTATGAAGGGCTAGACGAATCAAAAGCCCTTTACGAATGGGAGTATGCCAAGCAGATGCTTTACACCCAACTGCTGCGCGACACCTTAAAAGATGTGTTAAGCGATGCCAAAACGCTAAAACAGGCCGCAGCCCGACTGTCTCAAGAAGATGATGTCTTTTTCTCCGAAGATTTCCTGCTCCCACGGCCGTTGCTAACCGCCCTCACATCAGATGAACCGGTTGTGCTACTGATCGATGAAATTGACCGGGCAGATGTTGAATTTGAGGCATTTTTGCTTGAGATCCTCAGCGACTTCCAGGTCAGTATTCCCGAATTAGGGACGATAAAGGCAAAACATCAGCCGATGGTATTGCTCACATCAAACAATACACGCGAACTTAGCGAGGCTTTAAAACGCCGCTGTTTGTTTTTGCATGTAGACTACCCCGATTTCGAATCTGAAATGAACATTGTGCGCATGAAAGTGCCGGATTTAACCGAAGATATGGCGAAACAGGCGATTAGTGTCGTTCAAGAATTGCGCAAAATGAACCTGCGCAAAATGCCCAGCATCAGCGAAACGCTAGATTGGGCGCGCGCCTTGGTGACTTTGAACGCCAAAGAAATCGATGCGGAAACGCTCAACAACACGCTAACAGTCCTTTTAAAATACGAAGCAGATGTCCAAAATGCCCGCCGAAGAATGGGCTAGTGGGATTGATGATTTCTGATTGATGATTTTCAATTGCGCCTTTAGTTGAAACAAAATCTGGAATGGCAACCAATCGTCAATCCAAAATCGAAAATCGTCGATCGCTGGAGGTTTTCATGGATGGTCGAGTCATAGAATTTGTGCGGGGGTTGCGTGCGGCCGGTGTGCGGGTTTCTTTGGCTGAAAGTCGCGAAGCGATGATGGCGATTCAGATCATGGGAATTCGCGACCGTGATCTATTTCGTGAAACGTTGCGCGCCACCATGATCAAAGAAGTCGCCAGCTATCGTGTGTTTGACGAACTGTTCCCTCTCTATTTTTCCGCCGATGATCCCCCCTTGCAAAATGTGTATGATGATTTAAATGAAGGGGATCAAAACATGTTGCGCGGCGCCTTGCAAGCGATGAGCGGGCAGCTAGATGATTTGCTCGACTGGCTAACAAGCGGCGAAGGGCCAACCAAAGAAGAGTTAGAGCGAATGGCGGAGCAGGCGGGCAAAAACTATGCCAGAGATCATCGGGATGCTGTATACGTCACCCGTGAAATGCTCCGCGACATGGGGTTTGACAAGCTGCAAGAGAAAATGGCGCAGCTGGTTGAAAAGCTGCTTGAAATGGGGATGAGCGAAGAAGCGATCATGAAAATCTTGGGGGTGATGGAAGCCAATCAAGAGATGCTGGTTGAAAATATGGCACGACAGGTCGGCCGGCAAATCGCCCAAGATCGGGCTGAGCGGCCGGAAGGGCTGCAAGATTCTGACCTGATGGGCAAAGCGTTTAACTCCCTATCTGCGGCCGAAAAGCTTGAATTACGCCAAGAGCTAGGCCGCATGGTCAATCAGCTAAAAACCCGCGCCGCCTTACGGCGCAAACGGGGGCAAAAAGGTAAGTTTGACGCCAAAAGCACCGTTCGGGCTAGCCAACGAACAGGTGGAGCCCCGTTTGAGCTAAAGTTCAAGCGAAACCGGCAAAAACCATCACTCGTGCTACTTTTAGATGTATCCGGCTCATTAAGAGAAACGGTTGATTTCGCCCTGAGGCTCATCTATGAACTTCAGGATCAGGTTTCAAAAGTACGTACGTTCGCCTTTTATCGCACGTTATCAGAAGTCACCCATATCATGACAAAAATAGACGCCCGAAACGACGATGAAATCTATCGGCCTGTGCGAGCCGCGGTAGACGGTGGACCGTATCAAACCGACTTGGGAGCCTGTTTGCAGACGTTTCATGATCGCCATTTATCAGCGGTTACCGGCCGTAGTACCGTAATCGTCGTCGGCGACGGCTGCAACAGCTATAATGATCCCCGCGGAGATCTGTTGCAAGATTTATCCCGCCGCGCAAAAAAACTATTCTGGTTTAACACCGAAGACCCATACCAGGTTCAGGACGACAGCGATATGCACGTCTATGAGCCTTACTGCGATGCGATTTTCCCGGTGCGTAATTTGCGCCAATTATCGGCCGCAGTTGATAAAATATTAGTCGATTGACGATTGGTCGCCAATCTGTAACTCAAAACAAAAACATGCAAGATCGAATACTAGAATTTGTGCGCGGACTGAGGGCCGCAGGGGTGCCGGTATCGACGGCCGAGGGGCTAGATGCCTTTGATGCCATCGGCCACATGGGGACCCATGATCGCGAGCTTTTTCGCCAGTCGATGCGCACCACATTAATCAAAGACAAGCCTTCATTCGAGGTATTTGACGAGCTATTCCCCCTCTATTTTTCCAGCTCCGATGCACCCCTATTAAACGCGTTTGAAGATCTGACCGCCAATGAGCAAGAGATGCTCGAGCAAGCGCTAGAAGCGTTTGATGGGCAGATGGACCAGCTTCTCGAATGGCTCACCTCCGGTGAAGGTCCGACCGAAGAACAAATTCAACAGATGATGGACCAATCGGGCATTCGCTGGGCGCAGAACCCCAGCGCTGCATTTTGGGTCACTCGACGCATGATGCAACAGATGGGCTTTGGCCAGCTCGAAGAAAAACTACAGCAGCTGAATCAAAAATTACGCGAACTAGGCATGACCGATGAATCGATCAATCGAGTCATGGGCGTCATCGAAGTCAATCGGGGCGAGTTGGCTGAAAATATCGCGCAGCAGGTCAAATTGCGTATCGCGCAGCAACGGGCCGAGCGGCCGAGCGATATTCAAGGGCCGGACCTCATGAACAAATCATTCGGCGCACTCTCGAATGATGAAATGACACAGCTTCGCCGTGAAATTCAGCGCATCGTCAATCAGCTAAAAACCCGAGCTGCGCTTCGCCGCAAAAAGAAAGAAAAAGGGAGTTTTGATGCACGGCGGACCATTCGGGCCAGCATGCGCTATGGTGGTACACCGATCGAAATCAAGCACAAGCAGAAAAAGTTAAAACCACAAATTGTGCTCATTTTCGATGTGTCTCGTTCGATGGAAACGATGCTCCAATTTTTGCTCTACTTTGTCATGACGATGCAAGATCAAGTCTCAAAACTGCGCTGCTTCGCCTTTTACGACAATTTAGGCGAAGTCAGCGACGTCGTTAATCGGGCACACATTAGCGAGGTTGGCAAACTGTTTGGCAAAATTCAACAGGCGATCCCCGGTTACCTGTTCCGCACCAATTTGGGATACAGCCTCGACACCTTTTTTACAAATCATTTAGATTCGGTTACAGGCCGCTCAACCGTCATCATCATCGGTGACGGCCGGAACAACTACAGCGACCCGAGGCTAGACTTGGTAAAAGATTTAGAACGCCGTGCGAAAAAGCTTGTCTGGTTTACCCCAGAAAACAAGCAGCTTTGGGGAACGGGTGATAGCGATATGGACAAATATGCTCAACTGTGTGATGAAGTTTATTTAGTTCGCAATCTTGCCCAACTCTCCAACGCGATTGATCGGGTCTTTGTTGATTAAAACAGATCTTTGCCTATTAAAACGAAAAAAGCGGTCGGTTCAAATGAGCCG
>JAHDEB010000037.1 GCA_020629055.1 Chloroflexota bacterium | reverse complement strand
GTGACAGCCCGCATTACCAAATTAGAAGAATATCGCTGCACCATGGAGCAGACGATTGTGAGCCACAACTATCAAAAAGTAGCGGCCGTAGGCGAGGCGGTTATGGTCGGATACGACTATAAAAAGCGGGCAAAGGCTCCCATTCCAGAATCAGTGCGGCAAATTATGATTGATCTGGATAACCCTGAAATTATTGAATAACTTTGGAATCGGAACGTAATCGCTACGATGCGATCTGGCTTGTTACCTCAGCTAAACTTGTCTTAACCCCACCACCTAAGTAATCTAAAAACAGGTCTGCAATCTGCTCCGGGGAATATCGGCCGGTCGGCTTGTACCACGAAATAGCCAAATTAATCGCCCCAAAAGCCAACAGACGAAACATCTCAAGGTCAATGTGTTCTGCGATCACATCCTTTTCGCGCGCCTCAGCCAGCATACGGTCCCAATAACGATCATAGGCGTCACGTTTTGCGACGACTTCGTCTCGCCATTCAGGGCTTAAGTGTCTTAGGTCCTTCAATAAAACATAGGCGAAATCTTGATAGTCTAGGCTAGCCCGCATGTGGGTCTGAAATGCGGCCCGAATTTTATCCCAAATCTCTTCTTGGTCTGCCACGGCCGCTTCGACAGCCAAAATCAAGTTGCTTAAGCCTAAATGCATAATCGCCAATAAAATCTCTTCTTTATTTTTAAAATGATAATAAAGTGCGGCCGACGTCATATCGAGAGATTCGCTGATATCGCGAATGCTGGTCGCAATATATCCTTTCTCACGAAAGAGCGTGGCAGATTTGGCAATAATTTCTTCTTGGCGGCTAGAGATTTTGTCGATTTTGATCATAGGATAATTTTCACTTAGGAAAGGTTACTTATCGGTTGGTAAGTTAACACAAACGGTAGTGAAGTGGCAAGTAATGTTAAAAGGCCCGTCTGTCAAAAATGTCAGACGGGCCTTAAAAATAAACCGCTAAGTTGGTAACTTGGCTGTGCCATTACCTTCTTATTCTTAACGCTTACTCTTATTTAGAAGAGCTGCTTGTTGTTACCGGCTGAGGAATATGCACATCAGGAATAGGTGGCAACTCGACCGAAACCGATTGGACATTTACCTGCGGCCGTTTTGGAATCACCGGTGCAGCCACTTGAGGAATCTCGGGGAGCGCGATGTTGGCACTTGTGCCTTCAGTCGCAACCGCTTGCCCCCCATCCATTAAAATAACCCGTTCGCTAAGAGACAGGGCAGGCGCCGCCACCGGCCGGGGCAAACGACCCACATCGGGCAATTGTAAATCAACGCCTTCATATGCGTTCACCGAAGGAATCGAGCCGGGTTGTACATCAAGCAAAGCTTGATCAACCGTATGTTCAGGCACAATCGACTCGACCCAGTCCCGCCCAGCAATTAAGTTGCTGCCAACGAGGGTGGTTAATATACCGCCAGAGGTAAGAAGCACCGTGAGTGCACCATTCTGCTTGCCTTTCGGCCGTTTTCTAATGGCACTAGTCATCGTATTCCTCTTCCTCCTCTTCTTCTACGTATTCCTCTTCTTCTGCATATTCCTCACCCTCCTCTTCGTATTCCTCGTGCTCCTCACCCTCTTCTTCATACTCTCCGTGTTCTTCGTAACCACCGCCATCGCCGCTTCGGCTGTTGGACTGAACCGCTTGGTTAAACTGATTGATCCGGGCTTGATATTCAAGCTCACGCGCCTGTAAGACCGTAACCAAGTTCTGTAGATCGGTATATTGTGCGTTCAAATTCACCAGCTGTTGTTGAGAACTGTAAAGTTCATTTTGCAACACCGTCACCGATCCATTCGCCTGTTCGATCGCGGCTAGAAATTCCGCCTCGCGTTCCGTCATCGCTTCGATAGCCGCACCTTTTTCTGTCAAAAGCAGGTTGGCTGATTCTAAGTCTGTTGAATAGGCTGCGTCTCGGCCGGCGAGCTCTTGGAGTTGCCCGACCAAGTCACCATTTTGTGACTGTAAATCTGCCAAACTTTGGTCATATTCGGCCAGCACCCCATCATAAGTTGCCACCGTATCATTCAAATCAGCCTGTAATTCAGCGATGATTCCGTTCGCCGCTTGCACCTGCTCTTTGTACAACGTTTCGTTGCTCTGTAGAGCTGCAACCGCCTCCCGCAGGGTTTCATTCTCTGATTGAACATCTGACACCGTTGTCACAGCATCAATGCTACCGGCCGCTTGAATCGCTCCAATAGCCGATGGGCCGCCAAAGGCCATAAAGGTTCCGATCAGCACGGCTGAGAGGGTTCCGGCACCTACAAGTAACCGGGATCGTCTTTTTTCAGTTTCTTTTGAACTCATAATTATCTCCAATAATTGCATTTTTCCGGTCCTCCAAATTGGGCCGGATATCTGTTCGCCATGCTAGGGGAGCAAACTGGAGCTTGTTTGAAATATGAATTAATCCCCCTTAATTCAAACTTAAGCAGATTTAAATCAGCGTTAAAAAATGGCTATTTAAACTTGATTTAAGTTGGGTTGAGTTTGTGTTGATATACGGCCAAGGCGCATGACATACGATGCCGTAGGCGGATGACAAAGACCCTATGGGTCGGAAGAAAAAGAGATCCGTTAATAGCATTGGAGATGATCGATGATAAACGTTTATGAGGACAGCAGAGAGTTTAAAGCGATGGGGTGCCACATGGCAGCATGGCTGTACGCAGATGAGCAATTTGCAGCTGAGCCTTTGGCCCATGCTGAAACCCTCTTCAATAATGAAGAGAACCGTCTCTCTCGATTTAAAGCAGACAGTGAACTGATGCGGTTAAACGCCCGGGCTGGTGAATGGATACCGGTATCTGATGAAATTTGGGAGCTGGTACAGATAGGGCAAGAGTTAAAAGGGGTGACCAACGGCCGGTTTGACTTTACGTTGCTGCGCGAACTTCAAAATGCCGGATACGACCAATCTTTTGAAACGATGGGAATGACAAGAACGCAGCAGCCCGCCCGATCACCAAAAGCGGACAGCACACCCAGCCGCTCTCAGGTTTTGCTACACCCTGATCAACAGATGGTTAAGCTTGCGGCCGGCACCCAACTTGATTTTGGCGGCTTGGCCAAAGGATATACGGCCCAAGCCTGTCGGGATTTTCTGCATGCGTTTGGACCATGCTTGGTCGATGCGGGGGGAGATTTAACGGCCGGGGATGGACCGGGAAACTGGCCCGGTTGGCCGGTAGCGGTCTCCGCCCCATGGGGGCAAGCAGTAGATGTTGGCCGAATCTGGCTTAATAACAGCACCCTCGCAACATCAGGCATCGACTATCGCTGCTGGCAGCAGGGAAATGAGCAAGCGCATCACATCATCGACCCCACCACCGGCCGGCCGGCCGACACCAACTTACTGACGGTCTCTGTTTTGCACGCAGACGCCTGCACGGCCGAAGCCTGGGCTACCGCCACGCTGGTTGCCGGGCTAGATACAGGAATCGCCCTTTTAGAAGAACAACAGATCGCTGCCGTTCTCATCGACCAAGACGAGCAACTGCACCTTACCCGGCCGATGAAGCCCCTGTTTCAGCCAGCCGCCGAAATGTAAAGTCACGATTTAAGAAAGATTTAACAAAGCTTAGTGTGACGTTTAAACAGACACCATCTATAAAGATTAAGATTGATTTATCAATAGCAGAGACAGAGACGGCGTTTTATTCTCAAATCATCTGATTAATTTTTTATCCCAAAACGCCGTCGACAATTACAGGAGATTATTATCATGAATAAAAACAAAATAATGAATTTGATCGGTACCGGTACAGCGGTCGGGGCACTTTTAATTATCGCAGCACTTTTCAGTAACGGCGGATTTGGCAATTTCGCAACCGCTTCTCAAGCGGGCGGCAATGAGCCGATTACACTCGAAGTGACATCGGGTGAAGCAGAAGCGGCTCTAGAAACACAAAACGCACAGCTTCAAGAAGCTTTGACCATCATGCAAGAAAGAGAAGCTGAATATCAAACTAAATTAGATGAAGCCAACAATATGTTGCTAAACCCAGAACCGGCTGCGGCATATGGTGAAGGTGAAGAAGCGTACGCAGAAGAGGAGTACGAAGAAGAAGAAGACGACGACGACGACGAGGAAGGAGAAGAGTACGAAGCAGAAGAAGAGGAGCATGAGCATGGCGAGGAAGAAGGTGAATATAGTGGCTGATACACCGAAAAAGCGTAAACGACCGTCGGCCCTTGACCCCAAACTGTTGAAAACGACCTTGGCCTTAGGCAGCGTGCTAGCCACCTACCTTGGGGCAGATCTCATGGCCCAAACCGATACAACAACCGCGGCCGAACCGGCACCCGAACCGGTGGCTCAAGTGATCGAGATCCAAGGGTCTAGCACCACAGAAGGCTTTACCCTAACGCTCGATCCGATTCCCGACGTGGTTTCGGCCGATCAGATTCCTAAGCCGGTTGCAAAAAGCCGGTCGTCAAATTAATGAATCGATAGAGACATGGGACAGGGATAGAGGATGTGCAAAGCCAGTCATTTCGAGAATCGAAACAGTTAACCCAAGCACCTCTCTATCTCTTCTCTCTTTCTCCTATCCCTATCAATTGGAAATCTCATGACAAATTCAACTCAATCAGCCAGCTCGGTCGACGAATATGAAGATCAGTACAGCTACTCATGGTGGGTTCCACTCGTCATTTTTGCTGTTATCTGGTGGGTTATTCCTTGGCTCATCCCACAATTGCCCGTCTGGCTTGTTGGTGAAAAAGCGGCTTGGTTCCTCAGCCGGTCTAGCGGCACCGTTGGCTATTTGACCATCACAGCATCTACCCTTTGGGGGTTGCTGCTCAGCACAAAATTGGTCAAGGATTTAGTCCCACCGGCCGTATCGTTGGCCATGCACGAATGGTTATCATGGACCGGTATCGGGCTTTCAGTATTCCATGCCTTCGTTTTGCTCTATGACACCTACTACACTTACACGGTCGCCCATCTTTTAATCCCATTTATCGGGCCTTATAATCCGATGTGGGTCGGGGTTGGCATCATCGCCCTATACTTGATGCTAATTACGACCGTCACCTTTTACATGCGCAAAACGATTGGCCAGAAAAATTGGCGAAAGATCCATTATTTAACTTTTGTCGCCTTTATTTTTGCAACCGCGCATGGGTGGATGGCCGGCACCGATACGGCCCAGTTAGCAACCATGTACGGGGTCAGTGGATTTAGTGTGTTGTTTTTAACCATCTATCGTATATTTGATGCGATTACCAGCAAAAAGAGAAAATAACCGGTCAGCGATCTGACCATCAGGTGTAACCGGGAGCCCGCTTTAATCACACCTTTTTATCAGATCGCTAAACCCCAAAAAACTGAAATGACGACGATTTTATTAATTGATGACGACCCGATGATTACCCGCCCACTGGCCCGCTCATTAGAGGGGCAAGGATACACGGTAGACATCGCTGAAAATGGCAAAGTCGGGTTAGAGAAGGCTCTCGCGACCCGGCCGGACATCGTTGTACTCGATGTGATGATGCCCGAAATGAACGGCTGGGACGTCTGTCGTGAACTGCGTGCCAAAAGTGGAGTTCCCATCCTGATGCTAACCGCCATGAGCGAAGAAATCGACCGTATTTTGGGGCTAGAATTAGGGGCGGACGACTATATTACCAAGCCGTTCAGCGCACGTGAGCTGGCCGCCCGTATCAAAGCGATGCTGCGGCGGGTGGTGATCGACCAAACCCCCATCCCAGAACAAATGGTAACCATCGGTGACTTATCGATTAACTTTGATCGCCGTACCGTCACCCGAGGTGACACCGATCTAACCTTACGCTACAAAGAATTTGAGCTTTTGACCCTTCTCATGAATAAAAAGGGGCAAGTGGTTGATCGGGCTGAAATTTTTGACCTCGTTTGGGGGACCGACTGGCTGGGGGATACCCGCACCTTAGACGTACACATTCGTTGGCTGCGCGAAAAGATCGAGGATGACCCGAGCAACCCGATTATGATTCAAACCGTTCGTGGTGTGGGCTATCGCTTTTTGGCTGGGGAATAACAAAACGATGCTAATTTCTCTGCGTTCTCGCCTGATCACTTTTTATCTTGCGGTTTTGTTTATCGGATTTGGTGGTTTAACGCTCTGGTCCTCAAATCAGATCATCAACAGCACCATTGCTGACTACGGCAACCTATTGCAAATTCAAGCGCTGTCGCTGGGTAGCCGCTTGGCCGAGACGCTAGAATACAATCCGCAAGGGGCTGACACGGTCATACAGCAGGTGGCTGATAATTTAGGTGGCGAAGTGACGCTGTTCAACTCGGCCAAAGCGGTCCAATCCACCACGGCAACCGATCCATTTCGGTTGGTAAGTACGACCGGCTATGTGATCGAGTCAGACGCTAATAATGTTCGGCAGATTATCGCATCGGCCGAAGTTCGGGACGGAGATGATCTGGAAGGGTATATCCAAATCAATGTTCCCCGCTCTATCCCGGCTGCGAATGTGCGTCAACGTCTTATTACCTTCTGGAGCGTCTTTGCTGCTTTTACTCTTTTGGGGATTTCCGCCACGCTTTGGCTTATCACTTCGATGACACAGCCTTTGGGAGATCTGCAACAGACAGCGCTAAACATGGCGGCCGGAGATTTGTCTCAACGGGTTGAAAACCCTAGCCAAGATGAGATCGGGGCGGTCGGGCAGGCGTTTAACACGATGGCGACCCAAGTTGAATCGATTGTTGCCGATCAACGTGCCTTCGCCAGCAACGCATCACACGAGCTGCGTACCCCGCTTACAACCATTCGGCTGCGTACTGAAATGATGATAGACGGTGGGTTGGATGAGCAAACGAAAGAGGAATTTGTCGAAGAAATCGACAGTGAAGTAAAGCGGATGTCCGGTTTGGTTGACGACCTTCTCCTGCTCTCTCGTATCGACGCAAAACGGCTTTCGGCCGGGACCGAGCAAGTTGATGCGGCCAGACTGCTCAAAAAAATTTTCGGGGAGTTCGAGCCACAAGCGGCTGAAAAGCAGATCGATTTAGAACTGTCAACAATAGACACCCTATTGCTAACGGCAAACCTAAACCATGTCGAATCGGTTTATCGCAATATCATTAGCAATGGCATTAAATACACCCCGACACACGGCCGGGTGTCGGTCAATTTAAAGCAAGATGGGGGTCAAATGATTGTTACCGTGGCCGACAACGGAGAGGGGATTTCGTCCGAAGACATGCCCAATATCGGCAAGCGCTTCTTTCGTGTGGACCAAGCCCATTCTCGCGCCGTCGCAGGGACCGGCTTAGGGCTGGCCCTAGTCATGTCGATCATGCAGCTTTACAACGGTGAAATGGAGATATCCAGCCAGGGGCTGGGAGATGGCACGACGGTGGATATCCGCTGGCCGATCTCCCAGTAACTAAAATCAGGCTTCATCGCCCCCTTTGGCAGCTCTCCACCGGCATCAGATTTAACTGTTGTACGCGAAAGCGTTGAGAAAGTTCGAAGGATCGATTCGTTACGGCCCGCTGACGAACGGCAAATAGACCGCGTATGCAAATGCTGGTTCTGAAGCTGCAGTTAATACAATCTCTCTAGTGTAGCCAATGTAGTGAACAAAAATATCACTGTACCCATTCATATCATCAGCAACAAGCGTCGTCGCATCTGAGGTGAAGGCAACAAATTCACCATTTAGTGAAATGTCTGGCTGATACGAATCATCATCACCCTGCATGCCATCAGCCCCGATAGACACCCTGAATGTTCGGCTGGGGGAAGGCACACAATTTTCTTTGTCACTATAAAATTCACCCGTTTCATCCACATCCCGATCGATGACAAAAATATCTGTGAACCCGTTGGTGTCATCGTCAACTAGGTTATTTGCAAAAGATGTGAAGGCGACAAACCGGCCATCTGCTGAAATAGATGGATCTATTGAGTCACCATTGCCCAATGTGTTATCGGAGTGAGTTGATAGAAGTGTCGTACAGCCAGCATCTTGATCACGTACAAATATTTGCCAGTTACCGGTGGTTGCGGCCGGATCGAGGTTATTTGCTTTTGATTGAAAGGCGATGTGATTGCCGTACATTGAAACGGTTGGGTTCCGTGAATCGCCACCGGCTGTGGCTTTCTCATCTGAAGTGAGTGAAATGCGACGCATAAACCAGCCATCATCGGCATCATTGCGTACACTGGCGTAAATATCTACCAGGTCATTGGTGTCTGCGGGTCGGCCCGACAAGGTTCTGATCAAATCTGTAGCAAATGACTCATAAACGATGACGTTCCCATCGGCCGAAATGTCTGGATCAAGACTAGGCGCATTCGGTGCTTGGGGTGTAGCCTGCGGTGCAATTGCGACTTCATCTCCCTCTCTTGGGATAATAATGGGTGGAATTGTGGGGACAACTAGAGTTGGTATCACAATAATGGGGGTATTATTGGCTGTATCATAAACTGGCTCATTATAAAATCCATCGTAAGCCACAATGTCTAACTCTCCATTATTGTCTTGATAGTTAGGATATGAAAGTTGTGAAAAGGTATTGAATGCCATCTCAAAGTTGCCTGCACGCTCATCTGCTAGTGCGGGGCTATCTGAGTTTAAATCAGTTGGTTCACAAAACCCAGATTGCCTAAACATAGAGTGTCGCTCAATTTTTGATTCACTGCTCATAAGAAAACGACGCCAAGTGAACACATCTCGAGCCCCGTTATTGTCATCTTTTCGGTAACAGAAGAAATCATTTTCTTTGACCATATCATTTGCGGTTGAAGAAAATGAAATAGTTTGTCCGTCTGGTGAAATTGCAGATTGCCCTGAGTCCCCATTACCGAAGCTGTCCCCTTGGTTAAAGTTAGAGTCGCCCGCAATGAGCGAGATGCCTTCAACCGTTCGGCCGTCCATGGTGAAGCGATAGATCTGGCTATTACCACCGGTGCTCATCGAGGTAAAGTCATCACCATCAGAGGTGAAAGAGACGTAGGAACCATCGGCCGAAATCGATGGGTTGTAAGAATGCCCATTTGCATTGGTCAGTCGATCAATACCGTTGACAGATAGCTTGATTGTCTGGGCGTCAGCTGTGGGGCTGGAAGTGATGTAATTAAGTTCACTTCCACCTGCAATGAACACTTTTTGTGTAAATCGGTCTCCTTCAGCCAGCGTTGTTGAGTTATTGAGCTTAACTTCGCCTGTAGTGGGCAGTTGCTCAACCGTGTATGAGACGCGGCCAAAACTTATGGTTTCGGCCGAAGGAAGTAAAATTTCGCTACTGGTAAAAGTATGATCTTGATTGGCTGGGTAATCAAAGTAAAAACAATCCTCGACCTGTTCTACACGATTTGCAACCGCATAGAAATTGCTGTGACCCAACAGGATGTTAGCACCTAGATCCATCTCTTTGATAAATGGCATCACAAAGGTGTCATATAAAAAGGTTTCTTCCCCGGAATATTGAATCGATGTCTCTTGCGCTTCCGTAATATGAACCCGTTTCCCTCGGCCTATTTTCTCTATGTACTCTTCTTGCAACGGCAAGTTTGCAGGTGATTCGAAATCCGCCGTAATCTCACCATCATAAAATCGAGGAGGATCGAGATTTACTTTGTCGCCACCAATATCTTCGAATTGCTTCGCAACAACAGCTGTCACCTCTATTCCATCTCTGCAAACACGCTCAATGCGATAAGGAGCATGGGTCGAATCAACGATCCAACCACCTGGCAGTGCAGATGCATCGGATCCTACAATCAAAGTTATTACAGCGGCACCAAATACAAGAATATATGCAAAAAAACGATTCGATTTCATGAGCTAAAACCTCCAAGAACACTGTTCCATTATTAGTTTCAACAGGTTACAAAATTTGATGAGCAAAAAGTCTGACGAGCGTTCAGAAAAACATTCAGCTTAATTTCTAGTGTTTGACCTAACAACTATTGCTGGGTAAATGATTAAAACAAACACTTTAGGCTTCGCCATTCTAAAACAACTACCATTCAAAAGAAGTTTGGCGAAGCACTAGTGTATTAGCCCCTCTTTTGGCAGAATTTGCAGAGGCACTGCTTAAGAAATATGGGATGATACAGAATTGAGGCGTTCGAATTCAAGCTGGATCAAATCCAACTCTCTTTGTGCACCCAGAGCTGAACAAATAGCTTCCGCCTCAATGAGATGCTCGCGAGCAAAGTCATGATTTTGAGACATGCGCAGATTTATCGCTTGCTCAATGTGGCTAATGGCGGCTTGATGGTCTCCGTTGTTCTCTAAAATTCGGATGCTTTGGGTAAACAATTTCCCAGCCTCCACATCGTTTCCCCGTGTTCTTAAAATCTTTCCTAATTCTCTTTGCGCAATGGCGAGTGTAACTTTGTCACCCAATGCGCTAGAAAGTGACACGCTCTGCTCTGCAGCCTTTTGAGCATCATTCAGCAACCCTTGTTGATGCAAAATAGATGCTTTGACGGCGTAAATCAAGGTTAAAGATGGCTGATCATTGTGTTTTTCAGCGAGCACTTCAGCTCTATCAATCATGGCCCAAGCAGATTCAGTCTCACCTTTGATATTTGCAATTTCAGCAAGACGGATCAGTGCGGTTGTCTCCATTTGAATGTGGGTTCCGGCCGCCTGTTTTAGCCCTTCGGTCAAAAGCTCTTCAGCTTGGTCTAACTCCCCAGTATTTAGATGGCAAGAACCTAAATTAATCGAGATAGCGGTAACGCTTGTAGAATTGCCCAACCTGTATGCCAAGTCTAAACCATGAGATAGGTCGCTGATTGCACCCTGCCAATCCCCACTTAAATATTTGATCGGGCCTGCGTTAATAAGAATCCTAGCGGTCATCCGATGATCTCTTGAAGCTATCGATTTCTGAAGCGCATCATCAATGTAACGTTTGGCCTCTTTTAAATCGCCCATATTCCATTGGGTTGCGGCCATATTACTTTGTAGCGAAATCTGCAAATGATCGGGCAGTAGCTCTTGCTGCTCTTCCAAATCGGAAAACATCTCTAACGCCGCACCAAAATTCCCGATATGAAGGTTGGCTGTCCCAATGATGAGAGACAGCCGATGAATCAGATCAATTTCAGTTTTAGAGGTGATGTCTAACCCTCGCACCCCCCATTTCAAAGCATCGGGAGGTGACTGGCGTTCAAACAACTCTGCCATGTGTAAGCAAACCCGACCTTTCAACAGGTCAGTTTCCTGACTTTGGGGGAGCCCTTGCAATTTATCGGCCGCTTTTTGCAACACCTCTTGACCATTCCCAAAATCCCCAAAAAGCGTGTCTAACTGCCCCTGTGCCAACCAAAGTTCAAACTGATCGCTTTGGGTCAGCACCGCTTCCGGTATCTCGTCGAGCAGCTTGGCCAACGGCCGAGCCATCCCCTGATTGACAATCTGCCACAGATATCTGGTCACAATTTGGGTAGCCCGCTCCCCATTTTTCCCTTTAACATAGTGGAAAGTCGCCTTAAATTGATCCAGCTCCTCCTTTTCATAAAATTCGGCCGCGCGTAGGTGCAGCTCACGTCGCGTCCGATGGCGAGGTTGGTCATAGTAAAAGGTCTGAATGATCGAATGTTGATGGTATTCTCGGCCGTAATCCCCCTCACTCGTGATCAGCAAAAATTGCCCTGTAAGCTCTTGCAACGTCCGGCGCACATCTCGCTGATTTAGCATATCTTCCAAGACATCACGGGTGCCAGGATAGCCGCCTAAAATCGCAACCCCTTCCATAACTCGTTGTTGATTAGCCGATAAACGATCATTCACTTCCTCCATTAAGAATCGCTCGATGCTATCAACTGTTGCCAGTTTCGAGATGATATCAATCGGGTCATTGGCATGCTTTAGAACGACGGCCGCCAAGGTCAAAAATGCTCCGTTCCCTCCTGTAGAACGATGCAGGCCGGCAACTTGATCTGCCGGTAGCATGATGCCCCGCGTGGTTAAAAATGCGGAAACATCGGCGGCTGATAGGCCGGCAATCTCGAGTTGGCTGGCGGACAAAAAAGATGGGAAGCGACGAGCACTAATGATCAGCTGCACCTGATTTGCTTGCAATTTCGACAGGAACTCTCCAAATGCGGGATCATCATCTACATACTGCAAATCGTCTAAACAAAGGGTAACGTTGAGCGCCTTGAGCTGCGCGGTAATCGTATCTAGGCAGGTTTCTGTTTCTGGGGGCTTGCCCCCTTCCTGTCGGGCCAATTCGATCATCTCCCATAGGTCAGATTGGCCATGGTTTGCTAAAAAACCGGCTATACGCCGAATAAATGGCTGGAGATTGCTATCGTGAAAGGTGTGCCAGAAAACGGCCGACTGATCCGGCTGTTCGGAAGCTAGTTTAGTGGCTAAAGTTGTTTTTCCGATTCCGGCCATCCCGCAAATGAGTGCCAAATTGTGTTGTGCAAAAGAGGCGCGAAACCGCTTAAGTTCAACCGCTCGACCAACAAATTGCTCTAACCTGGGTGGAGCGTAGGCCGCAATGGGTGGGGGAGAGAACTTGGTTTTGACGTTTTGCACAACATCAGCATCTGTCTGAGGTGGAAAATGCCGATCACAAACCACGCCAACGTAGGGGTGCTGCCCCTCTTTTAGAAATTTTTCTAGCCACTCACGATCATGTTCCTTGCAGCCATAACCCATGATGGCGGCCGCCAACTGTTCGAGCAATTCAAGCGTAGATGGCCCCTTGCGATAGCGCCAGCTCTCAACCGTATCACCTGTTAAATGGGGGTCAAACGTGTAACCGATCTCATCTTGAACAATGCCGATTTTTTTACGCGTGTGAAGCTTGATGTCATGTAGGGCATTCGAGAGCAAGTCTCCGAAATTTAATGTCATCCTATTTTCCCCTCAATTGGCCGTTTCAAAAAAATTCAGAGTTTGGGTCAAAACTTTCAGCCAGCCAACGATTCCTGTTCTGCTTTGTCTAGGCTCAATTCACCAACTGATTTAATCACAATATCGCAGTTTAGACTATGCAACATTGTACAAAACCTCTCAATATGATTTTAAAAAATTCTGACCGACTGTCAGAATTTCCCTACACAACCTCTTTTATTCTCCTAAAACACGAATTTACGAATCAACAGAGGAGATTAACCATGAGGTACTCAACATTTATTTTATTTATTTTGCTTGCATCTGTTTTATCGGGCTGTGGCGGCATTCGCAGAAATTTACAAGAGCGGGCGGCCGAAGCTGTCACAGAAACGATCATTGAACAAGCAACCGGAGCTGAAATCGAGATTGACACAGACGGTGAGGCTGTCTCTTATACAGTTGAAGATGAGGACGGCAATCAGTTTAGTGTCTCGTCTGAAGTAGAGACTGATATCGACGCGATTGAAGGGATGGGATTTGTCATTGCGGTGCCAAGCGGGTTGAGCAGTGGCTATGTGCAACAGATGACGGTTGAAGGCGATGGGGAATTGATCACAGCTACTTTTGACGTGGTTGACACATCGGCCGAACTATTTTTTGCAGAGCTACATGCTGAATTGGTTACAGCTGGATTTGTCTATTTGGATATGTTTGACACAGAAAAAGAAGTACCGGACCCATCAGCCGAGAACTTCCTACCCTTTGTCACTTACGAACATCCAGACGGATATAACTTCACCGTTCTATGGGGAGACGACACCACGATTCTAAGTTTAACAAAAATGGAGGCGTAATTCAGTGTCCATCGCTCAGGCATCAGAAGTCAACACCAGCATCATTCCATTGGTTTCCAGCCATTGGTTCCCGGTTTCTGGTGTCTGCCAGCTTTTATTTTTTTCGAGAGAGCCATTGAAGAACAACTGGAGGGTTCTTAAATATGCAAAATTATCCATTGAAATCACATAAGAAGGTAGTTGTCCGATTAATTTTATTCATCGGACTCTTTGGTGCGGTATTGGCGGCATTCGCGGCCGAGGCCGAATCAAATTTATCGAGGCTAACCGCAGTGGAGGAGGGGCAAGTCGTCACACTAGGTGAAGTGGCGCAACAAGAAGTGGCGCAACAAGAGGATAGGGCCCCACATGCTTGTCCTAGCAATCCGACCGGATTGCCAGACACTATTGAGCGGACAGATTTCTGTGTTTTCTACGATGACTCAGACACAACTGATGCTCAAGCCACCCAGGTTGCAGACCTGACCCAGAGCTACTGGGACAGGTACGTGGCGCTGGGATTTTTAGAACCCCATATCAAAACCGGTGACAAACTAGAAGTACACATCAATGATGCTTCTTGTAACGGCTCGGCTTGGGACAATCATATCAAGGTCAACAACGGATGTTTTTCCATTACTAATTCGATGGATGTTGTTGTCGGACATGAGGTATTCCATCGGATTCAAATGTCTTATGACACCGATTGGGAGACAAACGCCGGAGATCATTTATGGTTCTTTGAAGGGACCGCCCGGGCTACCGAAGACAAAACCTTTGCTACGATCGACTCATGGGCACAGGCGATGTCGGCCGCTTTTTCGTTTAATCAAGAGCTAAACGACTATTTGGCCAATACCAATTCAGACCTGACCAGCAATGGAATGCGGTATGAATCAGCCATGTATTGGACCTATTTTATGGAGCAATACGGGACCGATCCAGACCAACCTGAAATGGGTATCGATGCGGTAGAGACGCTGTGGGATGCGACCGCTTCAAACAGCGATATCGCAGCCTTGAATATCGCACTTGGCAACTTGGGTGCAGGCGAGAACTTTAATAGCTCTTTCCGCAAATTTACGGCCGCAAACTGGTTAAAAGATTTAGACGGCGCCTCATCTGCGTATAACTATCAGGATGAGGACGAAGTCGGAAACCCAGCCCCTTACGGCCCAATCATCCCTGCGTCGGCCGGACCAATCAATAATGGTAGCAGCCCGGCAACCTGGAACAATCAGGCAATTAGCCGCTATGGATCACGCTATTACCGCACCCAAATCGGAAACAGTTGCTCTCTTGTCAGCGTAGATGTAAATACGGATAGCGGCCCCGCTTTCTACCACATCATCACAGAAGAGAGTCAACCTGGAAACAATCAGCTTGGCTTCTTTGACTCAAATACCGCCACCAGTTGGAACCGGAGCTTCTTCAACGACGGCTCGATCGATTTTGTGACAGTCATTGCTGGTTCAACCAATAATGGATCAACCGTAGACATCAGTGTCGATTGTGCTGATCCGGTGATTGATATTAAGCTGCCCAACAACGGTGCCGTGGCCAACGTAGGCCCGTCAGGTGGCCCTGGTAAATTCTTGGCTCAAGTTTTGGTAACCGATGGCTCAGCTAAAGGCCCTGTGATTGATGGCTTGACCATCAATGACTTTAAAGCGGCCGTGGGTGGGATTGAAGCACTTGTTACCGGCAGTGGCTTTGTACAAGAGCAATATTGGCTCGTGATCCAAGCCCCCACACAAGCGGCTGATGGCCTTTACCCGCTTGAAATCCGTTTAGAAGAATCTGGCACCACCAATGTGATCGCCACAGACACCAACGATGCGAGTGTGAACTACACCCCTGACAACGTTGACCATCTGCTGATTGTTGACCGCTCAGGCTCAATGAACAGCGATGGCAAGTTTGTAGCGGCCAAAAACGCGGCCAATTTCTACATAGACATTACCCGCAACAACGATGGCTTGGCCGTCATTCCTTTTTCAGATAACCAAACACCAGCTGCATTTAATTTGACAGAAGTCACCACGGTGCCAAACGTGCGCCATAATGCTGAAAACTATGTCGATAGCTTGAACATTGGCAATTTAACCAGCATCGGTGATGGGTTAGATGAAGCGGTTACGCAACGGAACACCACCCCAACCAGCAATCCGCTCTGCTCATTTGTTCTCATGTCAGACGGGATTGAAACCGCCAATAAATATTGGACCGAGGTCGATACAGACGTGATCGCTACCGGCTGTCCGGTCACAACAATTGCGTTTGGGAGTGCGGCCGATGAAACGCTGATGCAAGATATCGCCACCGCAACCGGCGGGGCGTTTTACTTCAATGATGTGTTTGTGAGCACCCGTGCCCCCGGCGCGGCAACCTCAATCGCCGACACAAACTTGGGTCTAGGCAATACCTACGAATATGCCCAAGCTGAAAGCGAAGGACGGGTGCGCCTGCTGCAAGAGCGGGGCGAAGTGCCGATTTTACAAAGCGAATTTGAACTACCTCCCGACCAAATCCATAAAGTTTATGTCGATGACACGGTGGGTGAAGTGGTCTTCTCGCTTGATTGGTATTCAATCAATGAACCAGACTGTGACAATTCACAGGTTTCAAATGGCTGTTTTGGCAAAGACCTTCAATTGAAGCTGGTTCAGCCTGATGGCAAAATCATCACCTCAAGTGACATTCCATATACGTTTGCAGACGTTGTGAGCGGTCATGTGGGCTGGCGCATCGAAAAACCGATGGAGGGTGAATGGACCCTGATTGTTAATGCGGACTCATTCTATGTTTGGTATGAAATTCCGTACCAAGTCATTGTGAGCGGCCCATCTTACTTGACGGCCGAACTGCTGCTGGCGGATCAAACCGGCATCCGCTATTTCACCGGCGACCAAGTACCGATCCACGCATTTGTCTCATCCAACAAACCGCTGGCCGGGGCAAGCGTCATCGCTGAAGTAACCGGGCCAGATGGTCAGCTGACTCCCGTCGTTTTATACGATGATGGTCAACACGGTGATGGTGAAGCGGACGATGGTTTCTATGCTGGACTTTACACACGTGTGAATCAAGCCGAAGTGGTTGGTCCACAAGGTGAAGATGGTGGCAAACCGACCAAACGCACCCCAGACGAAGGCTCGTATCAAGTGCGATTGTTGGTCAAACTCAACGACATCATGCGTGAAGCCTTGGGCTCATTCTCAGTGGCAGAAGCACCAGATGAAAATCAAAATGGGATTCCTGACCCTTATGAGCGGGAAAACGGGATTGATTCGGCCGGGCAAGACAAAGACCTTGATGGTCTTGATGCGGCCAGTGAATATCAGTTAGGAACCGACCCCAACAACAGCGACACCGATGGTGGTGGTGAAAACGATGGCTCTGAATGGGAGATGGGGCTCGACCCACTTGACCCTAAAGATGACAAAATCGAAGCACCAGCATTCTTGAAAGTAACACCAAACGTCGGCTTTAATCAGATTCTATATGACGTACGGGAGGATTATGTACGGATGATTCTCTTCCGGGCGATTAGCCCGGATGGCCCATGGCTGCTCCGTAATTCTGAGCTACCAGAAGACGGCCGTTACCGGGACAAAGCTGAAAATGGACAGACCTATTACTATCGCTATCTGGCGGTAAATAAAAGCCAGCACGTTTCGGCCGTGATCGGCTCAGAAATGGTCAAACCCAGCGAAGACCCATTTGCTCCAGAGGCCTATGTGGTCATCAACGATGGGGCTGTCGAAACTGATAGCTTAATTGTCAATCTCGATTTTGAGGAAGACACCCATGAACATGGTGATGATGAGCCGGATGTATTTGATGACATCATCGCAATGAAAATCAGCAATAGTCCACTTATGGAAGATGCGAAGTGGATCAAATTTGAACAAAACTACCAGTGGCAACTGGCTGAGGACACAATCCCCGGTAGCTTTGCCAAAGTGTACGCCATGTTCCAGGATGGGGCGGGCAATGAATCAACCATCTCAACCGATGTGATCAAATATGTGCCTAAACCAGACGGCACCAACGGTAACGTAGACGTTCTCGATATTCCTATCGAATTCCATCGTCGTGCAGCTCAGTTAATCGAAGAGATGCGCGGCAGCCCGATGGCACCTGGCTGGGAAGAAGCGATGTTGGACGACCGTGTCCGTGAGTTGTGTCGACCCGATGTTAAAGGGGTCGCGTACTACGAGTTTAAAGTGGTAAACCCCGATGGCTCGGACAAAGGTTTCATTGTCCTGTCTACGGGTGACCACGATTTCCCCATCGCCCACTGGAACTATGAAGGTGAGACCCCAACAGAAAATGTTGAGCGAGTCGCAGCCAAAGATGGAAAGAAAGTGGTCAAGTTCTACAAGCTAGACACCCTGACTTATGCAGGTGACGATGAAAACGGAGATCTGGCCGCCATGCCCGGCACCCAAATGGTCAAAATCAGTGGGCTTGAGATGGGTATGATCGAAGATGTTGAAGAGTTTGCCGGTTCCTCTGAATGGGTTCCTAATGAAGAAACTGAAAACGATAACGCTGACAGTGAATTTGAAGGTACCAAAAAAGAAACAGGTGAACCAAACAAAGATCTTGTGATCACCGGCTGGGACTCTTGGAAAGAGTTGAAAGAAGGGTATGCTGAGTCTTACGGTGTTTTGGCCGAAGGGTTGAAGCAAGAAGCGGCCAATGATTGGGAAATTGATGTGCTGGCGGAAACAATAGGTGAAGGTCTGTTTAAAGGCGAAACCTATGACTTCACCTTGCTCATGGAAGGTAAACCGGAAGTTGGTTACTCGGGCGCTGGGGCATCTGATAAATATGTGGATACAGAAATCATCGCCAAAGAAGGCATGCCAACTGTGTTGCGTATTGTGGTGAAAGATGCTGTGCCAGGCCAAGAGTTGCCGCTAAACGTTACCCTTGACTACAGTCAGCAGATGGCTTCACGACAGGTTTCAACGGTTCGTGCCACGCAAGAAACACTCAAGTTTGTTTTGCTTGATCCGCAATCGTTACCTTCTACTCCCGCCTCAAATACAACCGTCTTTTTGCCGATGGTGTCGAACAACAGCTCGCCACAAAGCAACGCCAGCATGGTGCCACAGAACCGTGCGATAAATGGTGGATGGGGTGCCTGGAACTTTTTCTGGGCCGGCAACCATGGTGATCAGCGTGCATATACACAAATGCACAAGAGCGATTCCGTAAACACTTCTAGCTGTTACAGCGGCTGTGGTGGTACGGCATGGGCGATGCTTTTCGGCTGGGCTGACAATCAGGCGGCCGAAGGCAATGGGTACTGGGCACCACGCTGGGGCTTGTACCGTCAAAACGGTGGCAAGGGTTCCAATGCAGTGGCACCCAGCGACATGCAGCCTGGTGTCAAGAATATGACCTGGGAAATCCGGAACGATATCGGCACATGGTGTGCGGGCAACAGCGGACCGACCTTCCCGTGGGACATGGACCAAGCGACCGATTATTTGAACGGCCGCACAGGCACCAAGTTAAGCACCCACTACAATTCAGTGGGCATCCACGAAAGTCGTTTGCGCAATTACGCCCGGAACTCGATTGTCGATCGTGACACACCGGCCATCATCGGTACCGGCTGGCTCAACCACTATCCTTTGGCCTACGGGTATGCATGGCGCAGCCGTACAGTCAGGAAGTGCTTCATCGTTTGCTGGAACGAGACGCAGTACAACCGTTCGTTCTATGTCAATCAAGGATGGGGTGGTTCTGGTGATGGATGGGTGTCATCAGGCACTTGGTTTGCAGGAGAAATCAGACCTTAGTTTGTGATGTGTAGGTTTGTGAGCGGTGATCGGCGAAAGCTGATCACCGTTTTTTTTTATCTCAATCTTGGACAAATGATTTCAATCATTTTAAGCAACAGGTGACATCGGTTTTCCCAGATTTTGCATTATTTCTCCGCGAAGGTCTATGTAATCTGTTGCGATTTGACTGAAGCGAAACCTAGGTTTTTTATATTGATTAGGACTTTCGCTTACAATCGAGCGCTGAGCTTGTCGAAGTCGTGATCGCAGTAACACGAAAGTTTAGTTTCTTCTGGGACAATGTGCTCAGACCTCCGACCAACAAAAAAAGGGCTGAACACCGATTTAAAACCGGCATTCAGCCCCTTAATAAAGACTAAGAGTGTGTTTAAAAACACCCTCACCCCAGCCCTCTCCCTCAAGGGAGAGGGAGCTGACTCCCTTCTCCCCCTGGGGAGAAGGTGCCCCGTAAGGGGCGGATGAGGGGGAATAATCACTTTTTAAACACTTTCTAACTGCTTAAACTAAGCCTAGTAAATCCTAATTATTGGTGTTGCCAATGAATGGGAAGTAATAGTGCGTGTCTAAGAATTGACCTTCACAGACGCCTGTTTCGGTCTGGCCAATTGCAACGTTGCCTAATGAGTCGGTGATTTCAACCTTCACAATAAACGAGTCACAACCACTACCTTCAAACTCATGGCTGACGGTAGATACTGCCCCGCTGTCTAAAATACCGGTTCCATCACCAAAGTCCCAACGATATGTTGAGCCGACGGTGTCGGTAATATTCGAGTCAAGCACGGCCGTAAACAGAATCTCTTGCGAAGTATCGTCAAACGTGTTGCCGTCACTCACAATCGAGGCCACCGGGTTATCCATGAGCATGTTCATGAACAAGCCAAGCAGGTCTGCCCGGTCGGTGCCAGTACCGTTGTTCACACCCTCTAGACCAAAGGTGGTGTAGATGGTACGCGCATTGGTTGAAATACCTGGCCGTTCTAGAGACGGTTGATCACGATGCAGCATCGCAATAATGCCATCTTCAGTATTGGCTGGGCTTGGGTACATCATCAATGGAACAAATCCAGATCCACCGTCTAATCCCACGCTTGGCGGAATGCGGATCTCATCGACATATGCAAGATTGCTTGCACCGTCACCAGTGGAGGCTGGGACCTGCGCTCGCATCTCACCGGCCGGATAATCGGCCGTATGGACGTTAATGTAGTAGCCATCCGCTAACATCGTCGCTTCTTGCGCCTGGGTTAGCGTCATGGTGCCACTCGCGATAACGGCCGTTTCCGTGATGAGGACCGGCTCAACGTTCAAGTTGATCGCGACACCGCCCGTCATGCCGACTGTGCCGGTATGGATATGGGCTGCGGTTACAGAAACCGGCATCGTTGATGAAATAGCAGAAACTGAAACGATATACGACAACTCGTTGGTTGACAGGTTATATGAAACAGTTGCAGCACCTACGTTTTCAGAATCATCACCTGATAGGCTAGTGCTTTGTGTACCTGCTGACAGGTCAACCCAAGCACCATCAAGAGCCGCTGGGGCTTCTGGTGCTGGAATAACCGGTAAGGTTGGCAATCCACCGCCAGAGACAGAGTCCTTGAGGAAATCTGCACCAAGCAATGAGCTGTAGAAGAAGTTGCCACCATCCGTTTCAGCCGAATCAACAACGGCCGCTAAGTCTTGCCCCATCGCAATCACAATCCCACCAGCATTGGCGTATTCTGTTAAGCGATCAAGGTCAAACTGGGTAAACGCGGTTGTAACACCGAACGTACCATTTGGATAGAAATTGTCACCAGTGGCGATAATGACCGCTTTGAAACCGGCCATGGATGTCGCTGATGGGATCGTAGCTGGTGAACCAGCACCGTTGAGCGTGTCATAGACGATGTAGGACATGCCCAAATCATCTAATGCTTCAGTGTAGTACGAAACGTAGTTCGGGAAGCCAAGTTCAGAGCTGAAGTCAGCGTCAATAATCAAGACATCTGCAAACGCTTGTGGCGTTACCCGGCCCCACATCGCTGCATGTGAGTCGTAGGTTGCACCGTCTAGAATCAGGTAACCTTGATTATCGCCTAAACCTTGTCCCATTGAAGAGTCAAACTCGACGGTAACCATTGCGCTCTCTCCGGCCGCCAATGTCAATGTCATCGGGGTAACGGTAAAGCCTGGCAAACTGGTCGTCGCGGTGAAGCTTTCACCCGTGTATAAGGTCGAGAGACTATAGGTTTCTGTCATAGCAGAAACGCTGGTTACTTGGATTTGCATCGACTTGGTTGTACCGGTTGGTACGTAGCCCAAGCTCACACTTGGCGGATTCAGAATCACACCGATTCCTGGGGAAACGATTTGAGTGAAATCTAGTCGTCCAGCACCCATATCCAACGGTTGGGCCGGTGAGCCATCCCCATTGTAGATGTCCATGTACTTGGCACTACCCATCATTGCAGCTTTGATTTCTGCCATGCCCCATGTTGGGTGCATTTGACGGATCAGTGCTGCAGCACCTGCAATGTGCGGAGCTGCCATCGAGGTACCAGAAACTTGACCGTAACCGGTGTGACGTGCTTCACCTGTCGCATTGCCATACCCTTGGGCCAAAATGTTGACACCAGGAGCAGCAATATCGGGTTTAAGCATTTGACCGGCCGAAGGACCACGGCTACTAAAGCCAGCGATCATGTCAGGCGTATTGCCCGCTTGGAAGCCGCGTGTATCCACAGATAGAACAGCCGCATCGCCATGGGTTTCATACCATGCGACAACATTGTTTCCGTTGTTTTCGCCGATGAAAACTGAAGGAATGTTGATTAATGCAGCATTTGCACCCGGGGCCATGTTCAGAATCGACTCGCCATCTCTGTTGTTATGAATCACAACAAATTCAGCACCAGCTTCCTGAGCATTATAAACCTTGGCGCTAAACTCACAGGCACCACGGCTGATCACAGCAGCTTTACCGGTAAAGTCGGCCGTTGTAAATGGATTACAACCTTCGAAGTTAGCTGGTTCAAGGGCAGCAGCGGTTGCATATGAGTAGGTGTATACCACCCCAAGGTCAAGCTGAGCACCGAAATTACCAATTCCAAATCCTGCAGCCTGAACACTGCCGGTTAGCGGTTCAGGAGCGATAATGTTGAACGTTCCGGCCGCGTATGTGCCGCTTGTGGTGCTCGCAGCCACGCTGATGTACTCATCAGATGGATGGTCACCCGTTCCCAAGCCAGAACCGGCGTTACCGGCCGACATTGAAACAAATACGCCAGCTTTTACAGCGTTAACCAAAGCGGTATCTAGGGCGTCGAATTCGCCACCAAATGAGCTTGGGCCACCGCCCCATGAGTTATTGATCACATGGGCACCGTCAGCGACAGCATCTTCAATCGCAGCCATAAGCTCGACAGAGAATGCAGATCCACTGCTTGGTCCGTTAGATGGATAGAATACTTTATAGCTCATCGCCCAAGCTGCGGGTGCAACACCACTCAAGGTTTCGGTGATACCCGAGCCTAGATATTCAGTCTGGACCACATTACCGACTGCGGTTGAACCGGTATGCACACCGTGGCTGGTTCCTGTTTCACCAGGCCAAGAGTTTTCATCACCAGCAACTGGTGGATCCCAATCCCGGAAATAAGCGCGTGAGGCGATAATTTTACCGTTGTTATTGTCACTATCTCCCAAACCACCTTCAGGGTAATCTTCTGGATAGCTCCAGCCTTCACCGTTGAACATAGCAGAATCATGATGTAAACCACCATCAACAGACGCGACCATGATGCCAGCACCTGCGTTTTCCATTCCACCAATCGCTTCGCTATTCCATGCGGCCGGCGCATTGATTAGGTCTAAGCTGACATAGGTGTCTGGTTGATATGCGTAATCAAAATAAACCGCTTTAACATTGGCTAGCTCTAGCAGATCCGCGCGCACTTGGCCGGGATCAGCTGATGGGCCCGCATCAACAGCGACACCATTAAACAGCACTTGGTAGTCTGCGCTAACAGATTGACCATCGGCCGTTTTAAAGCTCGCAACCGTAACGTCTGGCAAAGCTTTTGTCATCGATTTAACAAATTGAGCTTGCTCTTGTTGCAGTTGCTGAATATAAGCTTGAGCCGTAGCTGAGCTTACATCCAATTTTCCTGTAACTTCAGATCTTCTTGATGCACTAGACTCCACGAGAGCTGGGGAAGCAAGCTCTACAATTAACCGGTGTGATGTCACCGGTGCGTTCGCTGCTAAATCGGCACCACTTTGAGGGGCAGATTTAGAACGGGCGGGTGTTGCAATAACCCCTGTAACAGCCATTAACAACAGGCTGATGGCTGTTATCATAACAACCAAAAGGGAACTGCGTTTGAATAAACCTTTTTTCAAAATTCCTCCATTTTGTAGCACGAGCTTTTTTAATAAAACTAAAGCCCGTGAGGTTCAATAACAACATATTCATCCTCAATGGATATGTGTGATGCGAGTAGGCACTTTGACACTTTGAAATGGGAGCGATGCGCGCTTAGATGCACTTTCTCTAATAATTAATTAGGCTTCCTCTTCCTTTTTCCTAATTAAATCACATCAAAACACATCCTAGGACTAGGATACTATTGGAAAAATCATATCACAATTTTTTTATTTGGAACAACATAACGAGCCGGATTTGACGGCGATAGACTCCGGTTCATTTAGAATACTAATAGACGAAAGGCAACCGGCTCAAATCACCCTTTTGCCCCCCTCATCCCGTTTCTAACTACTCAACCAACCGTTTTTTTTCTGGTGGCACCCCGACCAAATAATAGTTAAAAACAGCGACCCATTGATCTAAACTTAATTGGCTCGGCATCGAATCGACGCTAAATCGATTGTCTTTAGCGAGTCTTTTCCACTGAGGATAGGAAAAGATGTTTTTGAAGCCGACTTTTAGATTCTTTTTCCAACTGCGAAATCCAAAAGAGACAAATTGGGTATATGACTTTTTATGTTTTGGGTCTAAAAGCGGCTTATCTCGCTTATGCATGTGGATCAGGGCTGCATCGACAGAAGGGACCGGCCGAAATTCAAACTTATTGATGTGGGCCACATTTTTAAAATTAAACCAAGGTTGGAAGTGAATTGAGGATTCAGTAGATGCCGGCCGGCCGACAAACTTATCGACCGCTTCTTTCTGCATAATAAAGTAGACATCGTCAGGACAATCAGCATTCCAAAGCAGTTTTTGCATGATCGGTGCCGTCTGGTTAAAAGGGATATTGGCAAACACACTTGTGATGCCTGAAGGCATGTTTGATCTTAGAAAATCCCCTTCAACAATCGAAACATTCTCAAATTTCGATAGGCTTTGGTTCAAATTGACGATCAATTTGCGATCGATCTCAAGGGCGGTCACCTGCCCAGCGACCTCTGCCAGCTCTCTTGTAATCGCTCCGTCACCCGGTCCGATTTCAAATACATGGTCCTTTTTGCTATAACCGGCCGTATTGACCAGCTTACGAACGGTTTTGGGGTTCTTTAAAAAGTTTTGCCCAAATTTTCCCCGATTGTCTGAATCTCTCATAAGCGTAAGTGTAGCTCAAATCTTTAGGCAGACCGCTATCCCCTGAAAGGCGTTACGTTCAACTACTCTTCTACATTATCTGAATCTGACTCGTCAATCGTATCGGTTATCGGCACAGTGCCTGTGATACCCAACGTTCCGGTAATCTCACTTGTTTCCGGTGTAGGGACAGGCTCTACGTAAACATAATCAGCCTGCACAACCAGAAAGTTTGTCCGGCCGGGCAGAACTTCGATCCGATCAGTATATTTCTGCGTCAGGTCGGGACCGGATTCCCCCAATATAACCACTTCGTAGGTGCCGGCCGGCAGATCATTGACGACAAAATTTTCATTCCAAACCACATCTGGCTTCAAGCGTTCATCCATATAAGTTCGTTGACGCCGTACACTCGTTTCAAATGATGTTTCGATCGGAAAAACAGAAATGCGCGCATTGGGAATCATACGGCCGGTACGATCAACAAAGCGGCCGGCCAATGTCCCCCATCCTTCATAAGGTGCCAGCCACAAACTCGGGTTCCGCGAGTCCCAATAGTTATTTTCCCCCACCCGCACCTCGAAATGTAAATGTGAGCCGCTAACTTGCCCCGACTGCCCCACCCCCGCCAATAGTTGCCCCGTTTGAACCTTATCCCCGACTGAAACAAACATTTCAAGCGTATGCGCATACAGGGTAAAAACATCCTGTCCTTGCCATTGCCATGCGTGTTGAATCACGATCGTATTTCCATAATAGTTGACCCCATTACGCGGGCTGGGTAGTGGACCGGCCCAAATGACTTCACCATCTCCGGCCGCCAATACCGTCGTCCCTGGCTCATTAGGGAAATCGACCCCGTGATGGACCCGATAAGGAGCGAACGATTCAATCAATACATCGTTCCCATACGGAAACCAAGGCAAATCATAATTCCGCTTGCCTGACGGTATCGGCCGTGCGAGCCAATAGTGATCATCTGGATGAATAGCGATTGGGACCGGCATTTGAGGTGGTCGCCAATCGATCTTTTCCAACTCCAAAGCCGGGTCAATCGTTACGGCCAACTGCTCCGGGGTTGATGTGGCCAGCACCGAAATCGGCCGGATCGCTTCTCCCGTCGGCAGCGGCGTGGGAGTATTTGGCGGCGGCGGCAAAGCTGTTTTAGTTGCTGGGATCGGCGTAGGGGTATCAGTAGGTATTGGGGTCGCAGTCGAAGTTGGGGTCACGGTCGGCAAAACGATCGCCTGCGCAACAGTCGGCAATGGCCCTGACTCATCCGTTGTAATTGTAGATGAAGGAGCATCGGAACAACCGGCAAGAGATGCCCCGAAAAGCATGAGATAAATAAATCGATTTGGCAGCCAATGTGTCACGGGGCAATGGTAACGGAGAAATTTTCGGTTACCAATAAATTAAGGCAAATTCAAAAAAAAGTCGCTAAAATAGGTACCATGCGGCATTGAAGTCCGTTAAGCGTTTTTAAAACAGTAAGATAAAAAGTGACCCTATGACAGAACTCAATGAATGGATCGGTAAATCGATTGAAGTTGAAGATACCGTAACTGCGGGGCAAGCCAATCGAATGAACGCCACGTTAGATCGTGAGCCCACATTTAAAAAAGGTGACCGGCTGCCCCCGGCTTGGCACTGGCTCTATTTTCACGAAGCGGTTCAGCTCTCCGGCTTAGGTATAGAGGGGCATCCTAAATTAGGTGGTTTTATGCCCCCGGTTCCCCTACCCCGGCGCATGTGGGCGGGTGGCAGCCTAATCTTCGACCAACCGATTATCATCGGCCAGCCTGCAATCAAACGGTCAACCATCGCCAATATCGCGGCGAAAACGGGTAAGTCTGGGCAACTTTATTTTGTAACTGTTGAACATGAAGTTTTTCAAAACACATCCAGATGCCTACACGAAAAACAGATCATTGTCTATCGTGAGCCGGCCGACCCCACAAAAACTTTAGCCGATCCGCCACCCGCTCCTGAAACAGACAGTCGGACATTTTCGGCCGAAATCCGGCCGGACCCGATTATGCTGTTTCGCTATTCTGCCTTGACCTTCAACGGCCATCGAATTCATTATGATTTAGATTTTTGCCAAACCCATGAAGGCTACCCAAACTTGGTCTTCCACGGGCCGCTAACCGCAACATTGTTGTTAGATCTTTTTTATCATCAATACCCAGCAGAGCCGATTAAAACGTTTGAATATAGAGGGGTCTCTCCATTATTTAATCCAGACCCCTTTACGATTCATGGCACCCGCAAAGGCATCCACGGCAAAGCTTGGGCGGCGAACTCAGCAAACGGCCTGGCGATGTCGGCCCAAGTTGGCTATTAAATCACCCATTCGCACAGAAAGCCCTAACCTATGAACATCAAAAAACCACTTGAAGGCATGTTAGTTGTCTCTTTAGAGCAGGCGGTCGCCGCCCCCATCGCATCTTGCCGCTTGGCCGATGCGGGTGCCCGGGTGATCAAAATCGAGCGGCCGGGAGGTGACTTCGCCCGTGGCTATGATTCAGCCATTCATGGTGAAGCGTCATATTTTGTATGGGCCAACCGTGGCAAAGAGTCGCTGGTCCTGGACTTAAAAACGGCCGAAGATATCGCCCTTTTACGCAAGATTTTAAGCAAAGCGGATGTTTGGATTCAAAATATCGCCCCTGGTGCCACCGAAAGGCTGGGGCTCAGCTCAGAAACGTTACGTCAAGCCAATCGACGGCTGGTTACCTGCGATATTTCCGGCTATGGGGATGGGGATTACAAGGAGATGAAGGCGTACGATTTACTGGTCCAATGTGAAAGTGGATTGGTCAGCATTAGCGGATCGCCCGAAGCCTATGGACGCATCGGGGTTTCGATCTGTGACATCGGCACCGGTATGAACGCCTACAGTGGCATCATGGAAGCACTTTTTATGCGCGAGCGTACGGGCAAAGGGAGTGCGGTCAAAACCTCTTTATTTGGCACAACGGCCGATTGGATGACCGTTCCGCTAATGCAATCAGATTATGGGGGTAAGGCACCCAAAAGAGTAGGGCTGAACCATCCCACAATCTCTCCATATGGTGGTTATCAATCAAAAGATGGAGAGACTGTGGTTATATCGATTCAAAACAATCGAGAGTGGGCAAGGCTATGCACCGAGGTGGTTGAACTTCCAGAGATGATTGATGACCTCCGGTTTGCCACAAACAACGCAAGGGTCGAAAACCGCAAAGATGTAGATGCGGCGATTTGCGCAGCGTTTGGGCGTTATGATAAAAAACAATTAATTGAAAAATTACAGGCGTCTAAAATCGCCTTCGGATCTGTGAATTCGGTCGTTGATTTATCGACCCATCCCGCGCTACGCCGCTGGCCGATGAGGGTCAACGACCAGATTGCCCACATGGTTGCACCGCCGGTTATCACCGATTTTGACAGCGATGAATTCCACCCGGCACCTACTTTGGGTGAACATACGGACAGAATCAAAGCGGAATTTTCTGACTAAATTAAGCCATTATCTGGCGTGACTTCCGGTGACGATTGATCAACGGCCGTTCTTGCGCCTTCACCTGTATCCGCTCGTTAATCCGCATCCGCATGGCGCAAATCGGGCAAACCGAGGCGTCTGGTCCAGCGACTAACCAAGCTGATTTTTTATCCAGCTTCATATTGGTCGCCGTCTTTGACGCATGAAGCTGCTCCATATGCCAAGTTTCTGGGTGGGGGCCAGGATAACTCAACCACATATGTTCATTGTCGCAGTCCCATACGTTCAGCTTGTCTAACTCATTTTTGCTGTTCATGTGTAAAATCTCCTTTCCTTTTTTTCATCCTAAGGGGGAGAATGCATCAACGCATTATCACGAATAACCAATTGCCTCTAGCGTAATGGAAATAGTATTGCCCTGTCATTGGGTAATCGGGCAGGTTACTGGATGGCTAAAAAATGACGATTCGGATGGGCCAAATGGACTAGAAGACTCATCATTTAAGACACAATTTTTTTCAACACCCACTCATTCAAGGAAATCAATTATGACCGTAAGAACAACCCAACAACGTTTAAAACACACCGCAGCATACTTAACGATAGCTTTATTGTTTTTTCTATTCCTGAACGCATATTTAGCATCGGCCGCCCAACAGCCCCCTACCGTGGCAAACAACACCATCACCATTTATGACGATCAATTTGGCACAAACTGGTCAACTTCGATGTGGGGAGATGGATTTATCGATGACTCCGCTAGAAACCCGGTCTTTAGTGGCCAGCATGCGCTTCAAATTCGACTAGATGATCCACGACTAACAGCGCTACGCATCCTAGCATCTGAAAATCTAGACCCGAACGCATATCAATCGATCAGTTTTTACATTTATGGGACAGAAATGGGCCAAACGGTTGATTTTGAGGCCTGGGATAGCGTATCGATCACCCTAGAAAGTCAAACCATCAGCCTACCCACCAACGAGTGGATGCGGGTTGAAATGCCACTCAATCAGCTTGAAACTGAATGGGAGCTTCAGGCGTTTGTATTCCGCAATGCTTCAAGTGCGACGCCGTTTTATATCGATCAGATCGAGCTAACCCCCAAGGCCCCGATTGGCGCAAACAAAATCTATTTACCTTTCATTCAGTAACCTGAATTCAGCTATGCCCGAGGAGGCCGGTTCCACTCTTTGGCTTCGATATGAGCCAACAAATTAGCCGCTTCATCCCACAAGCTGTTACGCTGTACATGCGCCTCGATTGTCTCAATCTGCTCGGCCGTCAGCGACTCTTGCACAGCGTTCAACCGATCCCCAAAAAGATTGCGGTTCCATGCGGACTTTTGAAAAGGCCAACTTAGCCGTTTGACCATCTCCCACAAAATAATCGCCTTTTCAAGCTCTCCCTCATCCGAAAGCACAACGGCCGAAATGCTGTAGGTTAGAATCAACGAAATCGGGTCATTTAAAGCGATCGCCGTCTTTAATGCCTCACAAAAACACCGCTTCGCCGGGGTCGGATTACCGATGTGGTACTCTGCAAATCCCAACAGTGCCACGGCCGAGTTTCGATCCGCTTGATGGATGCCATCCGCAAAATTGGTCAAACTTTCTTCAAGAATCTGCTTCCCAGAATCATAGTAGCCGGTCGCCAAAGCGACAATCGCCTCCCCTTTCAATAAAAGGGCCGTTTGAAATTGGTTGCCCGTTTCCCTAGCCAAATTTAACCCACGTTGCGCATTAATCGTCGCAGACTCAAATTGCCCTAAAGCCGCATTCCCTAGGCAAAGGCGAAAATAGGTCAAGGGCAGCATACTGACGTTTTTCTGGTCCTGAAATAAGGCCAAAGACTCTAATAAATATTGGTGCTGCTTGGCAAACGAGCCTTCATAGTAGGCCGCCATCGCCAGCTCGGCCAACCCCAGCGCAAGAACGTTGTCATTCTGAATTTGGCGCGCTAAATCAACGCTGTTCTGCGCCAGCAATATCGCCTCGTAAAATTTACCTTGATTTCGTGACAGCTCGCTCAGGGTTGCCAGCGTTTCAGCCGCACCGATCAAATCCCCTTCACTTTGCCGAATGGCTAAACTTTTCGACAACCAATCATGCGCCTCTGAAAAGTTAGCCTGCAAACGAACGGCCGACCCGATCATCGTCATCATCGAGGCTTGTTCCCAAGCCATCCCCAATGATCGATAAAGGTCCAATGCCTTTAAAAAGCAATTTTCAGCTTCGATCACATCTTGCGACATCTTCGAATGCCCCATTAATGCATAAACAAAAGCCCGTTCCCGATCTACATTTTTGCCATCAGCCACCAGCTCATCAATGATTTCGATCGCTGCCGCCAAAGATCGCTCACCTTTTTCGATTTTGTCCAAAGAAAATTCAAACACGCTCAAAAACGCTAACGCTTTCAGGTGCAAAATCGGATTGCTCTGCTTCCCCAACGCTTTGGCCATCGTTAAAAAGGTCGCTTCACCCTCACGATAACGCCCCTTGAACTCTAAAAAGTTCGCCAAGGGCTCCATTCCGATTTTAATGAGATCGGTCTTCGCATGGTCAATGGCCCAGCGCCAAGCCATGCGCACATTTTTTAAATCTCGGCCGATTTGGCTAATCGCCGTCTGCTGTCCTTTCCCTTTAATTTGATCATTGAACTCGGCTAAAAGCTCTAAATAATAGATGCTATGCCGCTCGTGCAAATCATTTTGCGCCTCAACCGATTCATGTTCAGTAAATTGCCCTTCTCCATATTGGCGCAGCAGTTCATTGAGATGGTATTGCTCTTGCTGGCTGTCATAATGGATCAGCGAGCGATCGACGAGCCTCGCCAAAACAGTCAACGAAGCTCCAGAGACAGCCCCTGCAGCCTGTCGGCTAAAGCCCCCTTGGAAAATAGACAAGCGGCCGAAAATCTTCTTTTCTCGTGCGCTTAACTTCTCCCAAGACGCATCAAACACAGCCCGAATACTCTTGTGTCGCTCAGGGAAATTGCGCAAATTTGTCTCTAGAAAATCAAGGCTGTTCTTAATTTCATCAGCGATTTCGGCCGTCGATAACATATCAACCCACGCGGCCGCCATCTGAATGCTAAGTGGCATTCCAGCAACCAATTGGCACAGCTTCACCACCCCCTCGGCGTTTTCAACCGTCAGCTGAAAATTCGGTTCAACCTTGCGGGCCGTCTCTACAAACAGATCGATCGCAGCATAACTGCCATCGTGCAAGGCATCAACAGATTGAGGGTATCCCAATCCTTCCACCGGAAAAACCTGCTCCTCTTGCAAATTCAACCGCTGGCGTGAAGTCACTAGAACTTTCACAGCCGGTGCTACCCCCAGCAAGTTTGAGACAAAGCCCGATTCATCGATCAAATGATCAAAGTTATCGAAAATCAGAAGCATATTTTTTAAACGCAGCCAGTCAAGCAGCTGCTTTTCCGGCAATCGAGCTTCCTTTTCAATCGGCAGCTTTAACGCTTTGGCGATCGCAGGCACAATGTGGCTCCCTTCTTTGTGGGCTGTAAAGTCAACCCACACCACCCCATCGGTAAATAAAGCCGGTTGTTCTTCTCTTAAAAGATGGGCCAGCCATAATGCCAGCTGAGATTTGCCAATCCCCCCACTACCAACGAGGGTCACAAGCATCTGGGCCGGGTCACTAAGAATCACAGTCAAGCGTTCTAACTCCGGCTCTCGGCCGATTAACAGGCCGCTCTTTTCTGGTAAATAAACCAACGGCCGATAAGCTTCGTCATCGCGCTCAGCATCCGCAGCGATCTCCCCTTCCACATATTCCCCACGCGCTTTCCTCATAAACGCATCGTACTGCCCCGGCCCCAATTGCAGATGCACCGCTAGCAGCTCCGCAATTTGATGAGACGGATTACGCTCATCCCTTTCTATTTTTTTAATCGTCACCGGAGAGCAACCAACCTTCAACGCAAGTTCTTTGCGCGTTAGCCCCAATCGCCCCCGAAGTTGTTGTACCCATTCGCCCAATGACACTGGAATTTCATGCATGCATCTATTGTACCCCTTGTGTACCCCTTAGCGTACCTGCGAAGGGTACCAAACCGATTACGCTTAGGTGTTTAATACATACATCAAATAAAACAACTAACCAACTGGAGGTTAAAGTCATGGAATTAAAACAACAATTTACATTCGATTATCAAGCAGGGACCGTTCGTCGCGAATTCCTAACTGAGTCTCCGAAAGCTCGGTTGATCAAAAATACACCTGCTAACAAAAACAACAAAGGGATTATGGCCTCGGTCATCAACCTTTTTGCTCGCAAATAAATCCTCTCCTTTTTTAGGATTTATCACGCGATAAATTCAAAGAAAATAAAAAAAGCGGCTTGAAAATATTATTCAAGTCGCTTTTTTTTTGTTTTTAGAAGGACTTTCGCTCCCTCATCCTGTCGAAGGGAATAAACCGCACTTCGACAAACTCAATACTCGATTGTAAGCGAAAGTCCTATTTAGTTTAAACCTTGGTCACGATAACCACATGGTAGCAAGCTTTTTTAGGTGAAAAACCTTTAAGGGCATCGTATAAGCGCTTTGCTCAAGCCAGTGTTGAAATGCAGATCTTAGCCTGCCCGCAAATAGGGAGCCGGCCCCTTTTTGTAGCGTAATTCCCTCATAAAAATGAAAAAGCTAAATCAAACCCGCCGCCAGGTTTTATAATCCTAGTCCGATGCGGCCGCGTTCCTGATCAATCGTCAAAATCTTTAACTCGATGACGTCACCCACACTCGGCCAGCTACCGCGAATTTGTGACCGGTGCAACAAGCCGGATTGCTTAACACCGATATCGACAAAACAGCCGAAATCGACTACGTTTTGCACCGTTCCATTTAGGCTCATCCCCACTTTTAGATCTTCCATCGACATCACATCACTGCGTAAAATCGGCGTTGGCATATCGGCACGTGGGTCCCGCCCCGGCCGAATAAGCTGCTCCATAATGTCAGTTAGGGTTGGAACGCCCGCATTCAGTTCGGCCGCCACTTCGGCTGCATCGAGTGGCTTTAACCGATCCTCCCGTTCTTCAATCCGCATACTCCCTTTCAAATCAATCCCCGCCTTAATCATCACCTTCTTGGCCAAGTCATAACTTTCCGGGTGGATGGCGCTATTATCTAGCCAGCTTTTTCCGTTACGCACGCGCAAAAATCCGGCCGCTTGCTCAAACGCCTTGGGGCCTAGCCCCACAACCTTTTTTATTCCGGCCCGATCAGAGAATTCACCATTTTCATCTCGATAAGCCACAATGTTCTGGGCCACACGCGGGCCGATGCCGGCAACATGTTCTAACAATGCGGGCGAAGCTGAATTAACATCAACCCCTACCTCATTGACGACCGACTCGACCACCCCCTCTAGCGTTTGGGCCAGCCGTTTTTGATTGACATCATGCTGATATAGCCCAACGCCGATCGCTTTCGGGTCGATTTTGACCAACTCGGCCAACGGGTCCTGCACCCGACGCGCAATCGACACAGCTCCACGTATCGAAACATCGAGATCAGGCAATTCATCACCGGCCAATTCACTAGCCGAATAAACGCTGGCGCCCGCCTCATTGGTCACCAAATAGGCTAAGTTCGCTTTCTTGACTTTGCCAATCAGCTCGGCAACTAATTTTTCAGACTCCCGTGAGGCGGTGCCATTCCCGATCGAAATTAAGGCCACGTCATATTTTTCGACCAGCATCGCCAACGTCTTGAGCGATTTATCCCACTGCTTTTGGGGTGCATGCGGATAAATCGTGTTGTGGTCTAACACACGGCCGGTCGGGTCGATTACCGCCAGCTTACAGCCGGTCCGATATGCAGGGTCTAATCCCAACACAACCTGATCCGCAATCGGCGGTTGCCCCAATAAACCACGCAGGTTTTCAGCAAACACATCGATCGCATGCCCTTCCGAAGCATCTGAGAGGGTTCGGCGCACGTCCCGCTCAATCGCAGGCAATAACAACCGTGCGGCCGCATCTTCGATAGCTACTTCTAGCTGCTTGGTAAACGGCGAATGATTGCGAGGCAAGAAACGTTTGGCAATCGCCCGCAGCCAATCTCGCCGGTCGATCACCGTCTTAATGCGTAAAATCTTTTCACTCTCTCCCCGATTTAGCGCCATAATTTGATGCGGCCGTAAACGATCCAACCGCTGTTCAAAATCGTAGTAGAGTTTATATGTTTCTTTCGGGTCTTCGGCCGATTTAATCTTTTGCACCTGCACTATCGCATATTGCAACGCCTTTTCTCGCACCTCACCCCGAATTTTCGGATGATCGCTAATCGCTTCAGCCACAATGTCACGCGCCCCTTGCCAGACCGCATCGCTATCATCTAAATCTTCCCCCACAAACGGCTGAGACAGCTTTTGCAAAGACTCAGCATTTTTCGGTTGCGCGATAATTAGATCAGCCAATGGCTGTAGCCCCAGCTGACGCGCCTTTTCAGCCCGTGACTGCTTCTTAATTTTATAAGGCTGATAAAGGTCTTCTAACAAGGTCAGGCTATCGGCCGCCTGAAGGCTCCTAAGCAAAGTGTCTGATAGCTTCCCTTGCTCATCAATCGCTTTCACAATCGTTTGGCGCCGCTCATCAATCGCGCGCAACTTGTCCAACCGGTCAACGATCGCCCTCAGCTGTTTCTCGTCCAGCTCGCCCGTTTTTTCTTTGCGATAGCGTGCAATAAATGGGAGCGTATTCCCCTCGTCTAATAAGGCAATGGTTGCGGCAACTTGGGCCGGTTGGATGCTAAGTTCGGTAGCGATAAGTTGTGCGTGATTCATAGTGATCAATTATATAAAGTTGGTTCTACAGAGAAAAGTTTGCCCCGTTAACCCTCACGATTCCTGACCGTGACCATAGGCTGTGGCAATACCCCAGGGGCTTGAACAATAATTTGTGGCATCGCGACCTCAGCCATGCGGTCTGGCTTTTTGCCCACCATTCGCAAATTAGAAACTTTACTTAAAAGGTCAAACCAAAATGGGGCTCCCATTGAGACAGCGATCGTGGTAATAAACCAGCCCAATAGTCGGTTAATCAGGTCCGGCACCGTTTTTGGAATCGTATGTTCATTCCAACCGATCGGCAATCCTAGCTGGTCTAATTCATCCAGCACATCGGCCGTGCCGGCTGATTCTGTAACCGCACTCACCGTTTCGCGCAATTCGTCCGCCCCTTGATCAGCTGCGGCCACAACCGCACTTCTCAAAGATGGATTATTCGCCAGGCTATTTGCCAGTGTGATGCTATCGACGTTTAAAAAGACGGTCACAACAAGGGCCAAACCGAAAATACCGACAGCCGCCTGTCGTTTATACCAGCCTGACACACGATCCATCGCATTATCAAAATGGTCACCCACTTTTTTCCGCGCTTGCAAAATCGCTGTGTCAGCCGCCTTTTCTGCTACCAAAAGCTTCGCCTCCATCGCGGTAATCGTGCCGAGCAATTCTTGAATTTGGGGCACATTTAATAATTCAGATTCGGCCGACTGTAATTTTTTTAGCTCCCCACGTAAATGATCGATTTGCTCCCATCCTTCTTTGAGCTCATCCAACTGTGCTTTTGATAGCCCAGTCTCATCCATCAAAATCATTATCATTCGGCCAAATTCGCTATTTTCGGCCGGCATTAGTTTTATTTTTTCTTGGATCTCGAGGTACACTTCTCTCAAGGGTTTGGGATTCCCCAATTCGGTAGGGACCAAAATATCCATCAAAACTGTTGTAAAGGTCTCGGCCGGTATATAAGATGGCAAAATTTTCGCGTCTCCCCGACCCAACCCCTTAACCAAAGGATGTTCGTAAAATTTTCGTGCAAGCAGCTGACCATCTGGGTCTTCTAACAGGCGTCGAATGCCAGATTGCAAGGTTTTCCCTCTAAGGTTAAGGACAGATGCGATCCATTCATTGATGGTCGAGCACACAACGCTTAATAACAAAAACACGAAAATCATACCTAAGGCGATTTCTAAAGTTGCAGAACCAAACATAATTTTTCCTCTCTAAATTTCAGGTCTCACTCAGGCCAAGCCAGCCAGCACCGTAGAATATGGCTTAAACAGACGGCAAGTGCAAACAAAGGCAACAATAGAATCAGAGAGTTATTGACAGCTTAGCAATCCCAACACCATACTTGAGGCAGCAGGGCACGCCACTTACTTCACACACAAACGAACGAAAAAGCAGTTCCAATTTAGTTCAGACCTTGTCCATTTGACATGTTTAATCAGAAAGAAAATTTAACCAATATCGACACATGGTGGACCCTTGCTAAACAGGACCAGTCAGCGACATTTTATCAAACACCTGCATGGTTCGAAGTGGCGCAATGTTTCGATGCAAAATATGAAGACAAAAGTCTGTTTGGCACGCTCGAAAATGGGACCGACTATGTTTTTCCCCTCACCTCCTATGCGCGGCAATGGCCGTTCAATCGGCTCTATTCAGTATTTGATCATGGTTACGGTGGGGTTGTTGCAAACGGCCCGATCTCGGCCGCTGATTATCAGGCGATTTTAAAACGACTGCCGATTACCCCTTTCACTAGCTTTTACTTAACCGAACCGCCTAGCGTGCCGCCAAAGCAGCCACTATCCAGCTTCGAAACAGGCACCTTTACAAGCTCCCTACTAAGTCTTGAAAATAAAACATTCGAAGAGGTTGTCGCCAACTACTCACGCACCCATCGTTCAAATTACCGAAAAGGGATTAAACATGGGATTAAAGTGCGCAAGGCAAATCTCGATGACTTAGACAACGACTTCGACATCTTCTACGAGCTGTATCTAGACACCTACGAAAATCGTTGGACCGATGGGCAAATCGGAAACATTTGGTCGCGTGAGTTCTTCAAAAATTTCGCGCAGGTGATGAAAAAATATCCCGAACACATCTATTTGTGGTTTGCAGAGTTAGAGGGAGAAGCGATTTCGGCCGAGATTGATTTCGTCTGGAACAATCGGCTAGACAGTTGGGCGACCGTATCTAAACCGGCACATTTCAAGATCAAACCGACCATCGCCCTGCTTTCCGGCATTATTCAACATGCGCTAGAAATAGGTGTTACCACATTCGATTTTGGTCCCAACTTAGGCAAGCAGGGGCTAGAAGACTTTAAACGCCGATTTGGGGCAGAAACCACCTATTACGAAACTTGGGAAAAGCCCAGTCCGATCTTAAATTTAATCGACAAACTTAGGTCATAAGCCCCTACCACTTCTATGTCTCTCATCAAAAAACTCAGCAAAACGGCAATCAATAATCAAGAAGAATGGTGGCGCATTGCACAGGCAGACCCACAGGCCGGTTTTTATCAAACGCCAGCATGGTTCGAAGTGGCAAAAGCCAAGTCTGCCAACTACGCCGATGCAAGCCTAATGGGGCAGCTGTCAACCGGAACCAATTTTGTTCTTCCCCTGTGTTCCTACAGCAGAATATGGCCGATCAAACGCATCTACAGCGTGTATGATCAATGTTATGGTGGGCTAATCGCAGATGGCCCGGTAACTGCGGCCGAGCATCAGGCGATCCTCAACGCGATCCCCCTTTCCCCATTTGCCAGCTTTGATTTAACCCAAACACCCGGCATTCAACATGGCACGGCGCTGCCCGATTACCACACTGAAACCTTCACCGGGTCAGAGATCGATTTAACTGATACAACGTTTGATGAGGTCTTTGCCAAATACACCCGCACCCACCGGACAAACTACCGAAAAGGGGTAAAAAGCGGGCTCATTTTTAGGCGTGCAGACCCCGCTAATCTGGCGGCCGATTTTGACCTGTTCTACGACATCTATTTAGAAACGTTAGACAAGCGCTGGGGAGAAAATGTGGAAGGGGATGTGTTAGATCGCGACTTTCTGCACCGGTTCGAAGCGATTATGGCCAAATATCCGGAAAACTTTTTTATGTGGTTTGCAGAGCTAGAGGGGAAAGCGGTTTCTGTGGCAACAGCGTTTCAATGGAACGGCCGGTTTGACGGCTGGGTGATGGCATCACGTCCAGAGTTTTTCAAACTACGGCCGACCGTCTTTATCATCACTGAAATCATTAAATATGCGTTCGAAAATAATCACAAGCTGTTCCACTTTGGCCCCAACACCGGCAAACAGGGGCTAGAAGACTTTAAGCGCCGCTTCGGAGCCGTCGCGGTACCCTACCAGACTTGGCATCGACCCAGTCCTGCACTCAGCTTACTCGAAAAAATTCGAGGATAAAGGCTCGTTCGTCATCCGATCGGCAATCTTTGTTTATAATTATTCAGCACCCCAACTATTTT
>JAHDEB010000271.1 GCA_020629055.1 Chloroflexota bacterium | reverse complement strand
TTTAGCATGAAAATCAGCTAATTACACAAATAATTTTCGGAGAAATCGATGTCATCAATTTCAGACGGACTGACTCGTGCCTTAAATGGGCAATTCACACTACCGCTAGTTTTAGATTTGAATGCAAACCATAAATTCATTCTTTTTTCGGACCAACACAAAGGAGCCGGTGATAAAGCGGATGAGTTCCGCAAGTGCAAAGCGGCCTATGCGGCCGCGTTAAACCATTACCGCGAGGCTGGTTTCACTTTAATCTTGCTAGGTGATGTCGAAGAACTTTGGGAGCAACGATTTAGGGCAGTTGAAGAGGCACATCAAGATATTCTCGAGCTAGAAGGAAGTTTTCCACCCGGCCGTTATTATCGCATTTGGGGCAACCATGATGACGAGTGGATGCACCCTAGAGCGGTGAATAGGCATCTTGCTAGATATATGCCAACAGGGGCGGTTTTTGAGGGGATTCGATTTGAAGTCGAAAACAATGATGAGTCTTTAGGAACGATATTGCTCGTACACGGACACCAAGGGACATTTGCTTCAGACAAATTCCGTTTAATTTCTCGGTTTTTTGTCCGAATCTACCGCTATATTCAACGCTGGACCGGCATAGGTAAGACAACACCGGCTGAAGATGTTTGTCTGCGGAGCGACCATGACAACGAAATGTATGATTGGGCCCATAGACAATGTGAGTTGGACCTGATCTTAATCGCAGGGCACACCCACCGGCCGGTTTGGAGCTCTCGTACCCACTTGCAGAAACTTCAGCTCGAATTAGAGGCTCTACAGTCGGGTCCAGACATCTCCGGAAAACTTGAACAGATTCAAGAGAAGGAAGCCGCAATTAAACGGCGCGAAAAGAAATACCCCCCCTGCGACGATGTGGTGAAAACTTCACCTGTCTATTTCAACACCGGCTGCTGTCGATTTGATGACGGCGATATAACCGGAATCGAAATCAACAATGGAACGATAAGCTTGATTAAATGGTCAAGCAATTCCCTAGAAAAAACAGTGTTCGAGCAAGATTCCTTAACCGACATTTTTGAGCGGATAAAAATTCATCCTGAAAACTAAGATAGGGTATCCGAATTTCTTGAATGCAAGTTGCCAGAGCTGATTAGCCCTCATCCCAAAACCCCTCATGCACTTTGATCGCCTCATCTTCTAACAACGGACCAACCACTTCAATTGACTTTTTCCCATGCTTAAAAACGTCTCGACAAGGGAGATAAAATATCTCTTCAGAATTTTGATCTATTAAGCCATAAAGTCCTTCCTCGCTGAGACCATAAACGACTCGACGTACGTTCCCCCAGAAAATCGCCCCTGAGCACATCGGGCACGGCTCTGTACTGGTGTACAGGGTGCATTTTGCCAGAAAATCCCCATCATATTTTTTAGAGGCAAGCCGCATCAAATTTGCTTCTGCATGGCCGGTACAATCTCTGCCCGTGACTACGGTGTTTTCAGCTTCTAACAATACGTTGCCTTGGCCATCGACCAGCAGTGCACCAAACGGATGGTTGCCATTTCGCTTGGCTTGGTCGGCTAGGGCAATCGCTCTACGTATAAAATTTAAATCGTTCATCATTGTTTTTCCTCGGTAACAAAAAACGGCCGGGAATTTTCAACTCTCCGGCCGCCACAGCCTCTTCAATACGAGCCTGAATAAATTCTACCTGTTTTACTTTTTCTCTACTGGAAACTGAATCTCAATTGCCACTTCACCAATCTGGTCACAGTCATGGTAGACCTCACGAAAAGGGGCCACAATTGTGTAGCGGTTGGCTTCAATCCAGTTTAAGACAGCGTCGTACCCTTGCATAAAATCGTCCATTTTCCCTTTAAACAAGACAGAAGCGACTTGTTCGCGTGGCAGTTCATGTACTTTTATCCGTTCTGATTCAGCGATTGGCTGATCAATTGGACACACCGCCTCCACATCTTCTTCATGTTCAGCATCAACCGGTGTATACCAAACCGCAATGCTTGGGCCAATCTGCTTCCCGTGGGTCTCCACATATTCCTTAGTTTCTTTAAATGCTTCCGGCAAGCCGACCGGAACCTCATTATTTTCGGTTACAATGATTCGCCGCCCTGCTACGAGGATCGGCTCAACTGTCTTAAAAATTACATCATAATCTGACATTTTACCCTCCAGTTCAATTTGATTGATTCGAACTGCTACACGTTCCAATTGCGCCTGTACATCAAGCATTTGCTTTTCTAGTTCCGCTTGACGTAGACGCAACATGCCTCGAATCTCTTCGGCCGAAAGATCATCCTGCAAAATTTGGTAGATTTGCTCTAAAGATAGGCCGAGATCCTTGAGTGCCAAAATGCGGTTTAAACGTGGGATCTGGCTGATTGAGTAATACCGAAAACCGGAAAAGGTGTCGATATGCTTGGGCAGCAATAACCTTTTCTTTTCATAAAAATGGAGTGTCTTGACTGACACTTGGCCGACTTTGGCAAACATTCCGATCTTGAGCATCATCACTTTACCTTTAACAAAACGAGACATTGTTTATCACTTGAAACGGAGTATACAATCTCCCCTAAGGGGAGATTCAAGGGGGAATTTTTATTAGCGCTTTTAGCTACAAGTGAATGCAGGTAAAAAGGGGCTAAACCATATAGCACCCAAACTGGTGCCAGCAAGTAAAAACCTAGGGAGAGTGGGAATACAACAATCGATCGTTCAATTACATTCTCGGTGGTCGGGCACAACAAATCGTTAGGAAGGCCAACGATTTAATCTACCCTCTTAAATTTGCTCGGTAACCGGGTGGTTTTCTGAAATTTATTCTTGGGCTGTCGATGGGTCTTCAATTACGTTGAAGTAAATAACATCCAAATAGTCTTCGGAACGTCTTTCATTTGGCTCGAAATCAAAGTCAAATGTCAGGTGCGGAAACAAAGGTAAATAAGGTGTGCAACTCAGCCACAGAAAGTTTGTATTGCAATAAAAGTGTTTCAGTTTGATTTGTCATAAGCTTTACGGAGCAGGGTCTTCAACCATGTTGAATATAATTTCATCCCCTTCAAGGTCAAATTCAAAGGTGTAATAATGGCCCACTTCGAGCTCAGGAATTCCTAAGTAGGTTTCTGGATAGAGCCATTTTGCTAATTTTCTTTCCCCACCAGAATAAATAATCTCAGCAAAATCATAATTTGAAATGGGTAAATCTGAATCTTTGTAACTACTGTAATTTTTTGGCTCCATACCTCGGCGCCAGTCTGGGCCATTGGTTTCCCCATTCTGCCGACCGGACCCTAAATGAATCCGCTCTATCTCTCGATCGCTTTTGTTGTAAATGCGAATATAAGCCACCTCTTCAGACGATGACCGGCCGAAAAATAGGCAGGAAAAAAGCAAAGGGAAGCACACAATGAGTATGATGGATATGATTATTTTTTTATTCATTTAGTTGTTAAACCATTTGACTATTTCAATGATTGGGTGAAGAGGGTTGCGGGCTGAGGCAATCGAAAAGTCAATGACGTCACCCGATTGATGAATAATGTCAGATGATTCTTTTTGCCAAGCATCGATACCTGCTTGAACGTTAGCTTGTTCTTGATCAATCGCCCCAGATAATGCCTCTTGGGCAGAGTCAACTTGAACGTTTATCCAACCTTGTCCCAATTCGATCGCAGTTTTTCCGATGAAGGTGGTCTCATTGCTTTGCACAATGTCAATCGCCTGGTTCCCTTGGGATTGCACCCAGTCAATCGCCCCATCTACCTGCTGTTGCCCCCAGTCGATTGTGCTATCTATTGCTCCCTGAACCACCCCATTGATCGTCATGTTTTTTGTTGAATCGAGAATGATTACCCCATCTGAAGGAGACATGCCACCTTCAAGCCCGAGGTGAGGCTGATTGTGCCAGTGCCATGGGCCAGTTACCTGACCGGCAACCGGATTACTAGTTAGGAGATTCAACTCTTCTTTGCCCAAGTAGAGATATCCTTCTCCGGCATCATCAAAATGATTATAAATGTATCCGGACGCATCATGGAAAATCCCATGATAGCCGATGGCGGTATTATCCCCCGGCTCAAATGAATCGCTACCCGGCCCCACCAAACCGCCGGTCGGGTTGAGCAACGCCCCAAACACGGGGTCGATGCCTAAAATTTCACCCACTACTTTGCTGTATTGCAAATTTTGTATTGAGCCTAAAAATTCGGGGGGAAGCTACTCATCTAAAAAGGAGGTTAGATTTGCTAGAAGATTACGTTTTCCAATTTTCTTATAGGTGGCATGGCCGGATTTATTTGATGTGGTTCCCCAAGCTGAATTTGTGCCCACAACAATACCGTAAACCAAGCCTGAGTATCCCCCCTCCCACTTGTTTGTGAGTAAGGCTAAATCTCCCCTAATAGTTGGATTCTTCCAAGAGGTTTGTAGCTCTTGGAAAAGGGGCGCAGGGGGTGTTTTTTCGGTTAAGTTTCCCATTTCAAGTTGCTCCACTTCGGCCGGGCTCAGGACAATCTGCTCGTCATCAGCTGATCCATCTGAGGGTATTTCAGCATAGTGACACAGTCGGTTTAATGCAATCTCTTGAGACTCCAAGAGGGTAATATGATGGCTAGATGGGCCATTCGCCATTTCAACGATCATCTCCTTGCCAAAATATTGGACAATACCCTGTGAACTCTCCTTTTGGGTAATGTTTAGGATAATGACATGGGGGGCACTTGCCATGTTTAAAACAACCCGAATCAGACCGGGATTGATAGAGCGTTTGCCTTCTGTGTCAGTAAAAAGCCAACCATCATGGCTTAATTCTTCGATAGAAGACTCCCATTCACTATGTTTACCATCTTCCCGGTTGTTTAAGAATCGGTTTTGAGTTGCCCCTGGTAGTCGCTCTACTTCAAGAAGTGTTAGGATAAGCTCCAACTGGGTTGAAGTTAGCTCCAGTTTTCCATCAATTATTTTGTGTTTAGTTGTTTCCATTAACTTAATCATTCATCTCTAAAAACAGACAGCACCGGCTCGCCCATACTGTCTAAGCGGAGTGTAAAGGTATATTTCCCCGGCTCAAGCTCTTCAAGCAAAGTAGGTTCACCAGAATTATCCAAATCTAGCTGATAGACAATATTTAGCTCCCCTGACTCAAGCTCCTCATAAATAAATGGGAGAAGTATGCTTGCATACGACTCGCCATTAGATACTATGGAACTGACTCTATAGCCTGATGGATGAGTGCCTGTGCTTTTATAATCAGTTAGTTCCCCAACTTCTATATCTCCAAACCCATGTTGACTGTCTGAGCCGAGCCAATATTTATCGATATATTGTCCTGTTTCATTTTTAATTCTGATATGAACTAAAATTTCACTTCCAAGACCTGAAGGGGAAGCCAAGCCGCAGGCAAAGGTTGCGACAAGTGCCATGATTAATATCATTAAGATGATCCATTTATTGTTCATAATGCCTCTCATAAGATTTTTCGGCTTTTAATTATTGCCATATTCATCGTAACTACTGTCGGAAGAATTGTGGCCAGTACCATAAATGGTAGTGTAATCATGCTCGTTCTCTAAGTATTCTTGGTAATCAACGACTCCTCCCATATATTGACCACCAAGCTCATTCATTGTTGCCCAAAATCCTGTCTCACCCATTTTGCCCTGCCAGTATTTGATACCTGATTCTTGGCCCGTCATAGGGTGTCTTCTCCCTCGTCCTTCTTCTAGATTTAAATAGTCATATCCGGGTCCAATATCATGGTACTTTAACAAATATCCACCAGCGTCATGCACGATTCCATGTCGACCTAAGCCGGTTTCGTTCCCGGCATCTGAAACTTGATCATTATCTCGGCCTATAATGCCGCCTGTTGGATTTAATAGGGAACCAAAAACAGGGTCAATTCCCAACGCATCGCCTATAATTTTGCCTGTTTGGAGTTGCTCTTCACTTCCCATAAACTCTGAGTGTTGTCCTAGATCCAGAGGAGGGGAAGGCGGTTTATTATTTTCAAGAGCTGTAGACTCCGCCTCCGTTTTTAGTTGTTTGAACTGCTCATAATCTTGCTCAATTTGCTCGCGTGGAACACCCCGAGCTTCGGCAATTTGATCAAGAGCTTGATCCACTTCTTCAGGTGTTGGGTCTCCGGCTAAAGTGGTCATCGCATCCTTTAATTGCTCGTCCCCTGCACCTTTGATATCTGAATCTGGGCCATCGAATAGTTCATCATAATATTCTTCTGTGAAGATTTCATCTGTATCCATAGGTTGGGTCGAGTCACTATTTGGGGGTGGCATTGCACTTGCGGGTGTCCCGGCGTCTCCCCAAGGTGAGTTTGGTGTTGGTCCCGGCTGCGCTCCGGTTGACCCTTTTATGGCGGCCGCATCGGCCGTTTCTGTTTCAAGAAACTGGTTTGAAATCAGTGTTGTTGTTGCGGATGCGGAGTGTAAGGCTGCACCCAACTTACCTAAAGAGGGGATGATTTCATTGTCCATCTCATCAAAAAATCGGTCAGCGCCAAAGCCGACCCATTCCCCTGATAAGTCTTGGCGAGCTTGTGAGATATTTTTCTCGACTTGTTCAGCTCGCTCTGCCAAAGCTTCAAGGGCGTTGGCAACGTCATTTAGTTCGTCATATTTGGCGCGTATGGCATCGGCCGACATTTGCTGTTTACTCCATCGGTAGTTGTGATCGCTTGGCTCTTGGCTCTGGTGCATCGCAAAAGGCTTATGTTGAGCGTTAGTCTATGATAGGACCCATGACCTGTCAATGCCTCGAGAAAGTTTCCGCTCAACCTGATAATTTTCACTTCATTTTGATATGATTTTTAACAACTCAGGATTAGATTCCCGAATCAAACAATACGCATCTGCTATCGGTTGTTCGGATCTAATCATTAATCTGTTGGTGCTGGGTCTTCAACCATGTTAAAAACAACTTGATCCCCGTTGAGTTCAAATTCAAACGCGTCATAGTGACCCGCTTCAAGTTCCGGTATCCCTAAATAAGTTTCTGGCTCAATGGCTTTACCTAGTTTTCTTCCCTTGTCAGAATAAATAATCTCAGCATAGTCATAGTTTGAGAGGGGGATATCTGAATCTTTGGAGCTGCTATAGCTTTTTGACTCCACTCCTCAGCGCCAATCTGGCCTATTTGTTTCCCCATTCTGTCGTCCAGAGCCTAAATGAATCCTCTCAATTTCCTAGTCACTTTTGTTATGAATGCGAATATAAACCATCTCCTCAGATGAGGGTGTGCGGCCGAAAAACAAACACGAAAT
>JAHDEB010000270.1 GCA_020629055.1 Chloroflexota bacterium | reverse complement strand
TATAAAAAGAGAAAAGGAGTATTTATTATGAATCATAAAAATCCCCCCAAACCGGTTTGCATCATCGATGAGGATGATAAAACAATCGGCCAAATTTTGACGAGGCGCGAAGCGATAAAAATGCTTGGCGCAACGGGCGGCGCTTTGTTCCTGTCCGCCTGTTTTGGAAATCAACCTAACCCAGCCGCTGATGGGACAGTGTACGGCCCGGCCGACTGCGTCGTCCGCCCCGAATTAGCTTTGGGCCCCGTTTTTGTTGAGCAGGAATTGGCACGCTCTGACATTCGGGAAGATACCTCGAACGGCGTTATGAGCGCGGGTGCTTTGCTGGCTCTGTCGATCCGAGTGTCAACTTTGTCAGACAACGCCTGTACGCCGTTGGAAGGGGCTCAGGTCGATATTTGGCAATGTGATGTGGACGGGGTTTATTCAGACACATCTGAGTTAGGGTTTCAAACTGTAGGGCAAAAATTCCTGCGGGGGTATCAAACGACCGGTGCTGACGGACTGGTTAAATTTACAACCATTTACCCAGGCTGGTATGAAGGGCGAGCCGTTCATATTCACTTCAAAATCCGTACCAAAGATGGTCATGACTTTACCTCTCAGCTGTTCTTTGATGATGCATTTACCGATAAGGTTTTTGCACAAGCGCCTTATAACGGCCGAGGCGAACGCTTTTTGCGGAATGATGATGACGGGATTTTTGAGGAAAGCAACGGGCAGATGATGCTCAATGTATCTGAAACTGAGCAAGGGTATTCAACTGAGTTTCATGTTGCGCTTGACTTAAGCTAATGACACCCAACTTAGGAGGTTGGAAGGTTTCAAACTTTCAACCTCACGCTAAACCGAAATTTAAACTGATGAAACTGAACAGGTTCCCTTCCCTCCTGTTAGGCATATTAACAGGGCTTTTTTCAGCATGCGGCTTAAGCTCAAATGGGCCGGTTGACACAGATCTGTTAGAAGAAGTTGGCCAAGCATTGCCCGGATACCAGATCACATTCGCATCCCCCCGCAAACTCGGCAATCAAGATATTTGGATTGTCAATGCAGATGGTAGTGGGGAACGAAATTTGACCGGTAGCCAAGATGGGCAAGACATTTATCCTGAGTGGGGGCCAAAGGGTGAATTTATCTATTACACCAGCAATAAGCACGGCGGCACGCTAGAACTTTATAGGGTGAACACGGTGGGTGAGCCGAATCCGCAGCAGATTAGTTTATTTGATCGGGAGGTTCGATCACTTTCTGTATCGGCCGACAATCAACGTATCGCATTGGGCATCATGAGTTCAAACGTGGCGCTTGGCGAGGATCTGAAGCCTTATAGCGCAGACCTCTACTTTTTGCGGCGAGAGATTTTAGATGAGGCTTTGGCTGAGGGGCGACTTATCACCCTTGCTGACTTAGACCTTGTTTTGTCCGAGCCACAAGAGCAGCATATTTGGCACGAACAGCCAGATTGGGGCAAGCAAGCTGGAGATGCAAATCCATGGCTGGCATATGCCCGAACTGAAAATTATGATAACGACCCGATTATGAAAGACGAAATTTGGTTGATGCGGGCCGATGGCACTGAAAATCAACTTCTTTTATCCGGTGATTCGATGCCCCGCTGGTCGGCCGATGGCCGGTTGATCGCGACTCACCAGTTCCAAATTGTAGATGTTTCTACCGGCACCGTTCGAAAGTTAAAAATTGATGGATTAGCGCGTGATGCGGGCTCGGCATCGATTTCACCGGATAATCAATATGTTCTCTTCGAGACAGATGACCGGAATCGGCAAGCAGGTATCGCTAAACTTGCATTTCAAGATGACTCAAACATCTCTAACAACCCATATACAATGTTGATCGATAGACCGGCCTATGAGCCAAGATGGTCTCCTTTACCGGTTCCAACAGAGTAGTTTTTTAAGGATTAATATGAACGTAAAACACACTTTTTTCTTACCTCTTATTTTGCTGATCTTTGCCGGATGCAGCGCGTTTGGCCCTGATTATGAAGCGGCAGCTTTTACGATTGAGGGGGACAAAGCGATTATGCGCGGCGTGATTGATGGCACGACGCCAGAACGAGTTGAAGCTTTAATTGAAGATCACCCAGAAGTTAAAACGATCGTCATGCAACATGTTCCGGGTTCAGTTGATGATGAATCCAACCTCAAAGCGGCGCGATTGATTCGTGAGCATGGTTTTCACACCCATGTTCCGGCAATTGATGAAGAGGGAATTGCATCTGGTGGTGTTGACTTTTTCTTAGCCGGCGTGCAGCGAACGGTTGAGACCGGGGCAAATTTAGGTGTCCATTCTTGGGCGGCCGGTGATGGCACAACCGGGGCTGATGTGCCTAAAGACGATGCACAGCATAAACTTTATCTCGATTATTATGCTGAGATGGGGACATCGGCCGATTTTTATTGGTTTACTTTAAACGCTGCCCCAGCTGAAAGTATCCATTGGATGACGGCCGAGGAAATTGAAACATATCAAATGACAACCGAATAAGCTGAGTTATGAATACAAAAATCTTGGTCGTCGATGATGACCCAACCATTTTAAACGTCGTAAAAGGGTATTTAGAGCAGGCGGGCTACACGGTGTTCAGCGCGGCCGACGGCAACACCGCCATGCACATGCTCCGGCGCGAGAACCCTAATTTGTTGGTTCTTGATCTAAACTTACCCGACAAAGATGGTTGGGAAATCACCCGATGGGTTCGAGCCGATCGCTCCCTATCCGCCTTGCCCATCATTATGCTAACGGCCCGCGTAGACGATACAGACAAAATTATCGGCCTAGAGTTGGGGGCTGATGATTACATCACGAAGCCGTTCAACGGCCGGGAAGTTGTCGCCCGGGTGCGGGCTTTGCTGCGCCGCCAGCAGCTGGACCAGCCCCAAAGGGTTGTTATTGATGTGGACCAAATATCGCTCGATACAACTGCTCAGACCCTCAAAGTGGCGGGTGATCAAATCGACATAACCCCGACAGAGTACAAGATTTTGCTTGCCCTGATGGAAAACGCCAATTACACCTTTACGCGAGAAGAACTTCTGGAAAAAGGGATGGGATATGGGTATGAAGGGATGGGGCGAGCGTTGGACACCCACATAAAAAATCTGCGTCAAAAAATCGGCGACCCTAGTTATATCGAAACGGTGTATGGGATTGGCTATCGTTTTACAGCGTAGCCATTGCAATCATGAATAAACTTTGGATTCGACTCAGCTTTGCCTTTTTCGGAGTGATCGCCCTAACCGTCATCACTATTTTTAGCATAATTTTCGCTGCCAGCTGGCTGGGCGAAGAAGACTTTTCTGCTGAATCATTTGATCATGAATATCAGCATCTCACCGATCAATATGTGTTCCAGTACATTATTGAAGGGAAAAGTGATGAAGAGATCGTTTCGATTTTAGGGGGGGATGCGCGGGTTCAATCGATTATTGACGATATACGGGGTGAAGGATATGGGCCAGGGTCAGTAGAAGACCTCAGCTTCGGCCGTATCGCTGCTGACTACTTTGTCGAGCTGACTTCACCCGAGACTTTTATCATCATTCTTATCGGAACCTTGATCGGAATCGCTGCCAGCATTTTTGTGGCCCGGCAATTAACCCGGCCGCTGGCCGAACTGACGATGGCTACCGATGCGCTACGCCAAAATGATTTGACCCAACGAGTAAGCGTGGAAGGTGGCATCGAAGTCAATGCATTAGCCACCTCTTTTAATCAGATGGCAGATCGCCTAGAGCGCTCTGAAGAGGTGCGCCAAAATATGCTGGCCGATGTGTCGCATGAGTTGCGTACCCCCCTTGCTGGATTAGAAGGGACACTGAGAGCGACTTTAGACGGGGTGTTTGAACTCAACGACGAGCATGTAGGCAACCTATACTCTCAAACACAGCATTTGACCCAACTGGTTGATGATTTGCACCTTTTGGCACGAGCAGAGGCGCATCGCTTAAAACTAGAGACGGTTTCGCTCGATTTAACTGTGCTCTTGAAAGATTTGATTGCCGGTTTTGAAGTGCTAGCCCAAGACAAACGAATTCACTTGGATGGGAAAGCGATCGGCCCGGCACCGCTTATCGAAGGGGATTCAATGCGGCTTCGACAAGTTTTTTCTAATCTGCTGAGTAATGCGTTGCGCCATACGCCTGAAGGTGGTGAGATTAGATTAAGCACCAAAGCGCTTGATGGGAACGTTGAAGTGACGATCCAAGACAACGGGGAGGGAATCGATGGCTCTTATCTTCCCCATCTGTTCGACCGCTTTTATCGTGTCGACCAGTCTCGTAGCCGAGACCGTGGGGGAAGCGGGTTAGGTTTGGCGATTACGAAAGCGTTGGTAGAGGCGCACGGCGGGACAATTGTTGCCTATAGCGATGGGGTGGGATCTGGTAGCCGCTTTTGCGTTACATTGCCTGTTGGGCTAAATGATAGCGAATGATAATTCGTATAGCCAAATTGCTGTAATAGGCTTACTCGCTATACTTTTCTTGAAAGTTAACAGTCAAATAGCATACCCAAGAGGAAAAAGTGGCAAAAATTGATGGATCGGTCGAACCGGGTTTTGAAAAAGTAAGGGATGAGTTTGCTCGCAATTTTTCTGAGCGAAATGAATTGGGGGCTGCGGTTTCAATCTATCACCAAGGGAAAAAGGTGGTCGATTTGTGGGGCGGTCAGCGCAATATGCAGACGGGAGAGCCTTGGGAAGAAGACACCTGTGTTTTGGTGTTTTCAACCACGAAAGGGGTTTCATCGATGGCGGTTGCCCATGCGCATTCTAAGGGTCTGTTTGATTACGATGACACCGTCGCCCAGCATTGGCCCGAATTTGCCGAAAATGGGAAAGGTGAGATTACGATTCGCCAGCTGTTTAGCCACAAAGCCGGTTTATGCGCGATTGATGAGCCGTTAGATTTCGCAAAACTAAGCGACCCTGATCAGGTTGCACGGGCGATCGGGATGCAAAAGCCGGCCTGGGAGCCAGGGCAGAGACAGGGATATCATGGCATTACTTTAGGCTGGTACGAAAGTGAGCTGTTGCGCAGGGTTGACCCACAGAAAAGAACGATCGGCCGATATTTTCAGGATGAGATCGCCAAACCGCTAGACATAGAATTTTACATCGGCCTGCCTGAAGATTTTCCCAGAGATCGAGTCGCAGTTTTAGACGCCTACGCCCCTTGGCAAATGCTTTTCCATTTGAATAAGCTGCCCTGGCAGTTCGTCAAAAATTTTCTGAATCCCAAGTCGATTACCTCACGGTCCTTCTCGAACCCGAGGGTTTTAGGGCTACCACGCCGTTATAACGATGTGGATATGCAATCGATCGAGCTGCCAGCTTCGAACGGTATCGGGCAGGCGCGCGGAATCGCTAAGGCGTATGGTGAATTTGCAACTGGGGGGAAGAATTTGGGGCTTACGGCCGAGACGCTGACCGCTTTAATCGAGCCATCTGATTTGCCAACTGGGGGCTCAATGGACGAGGTTTTGCACATCAACTCCTCTTTTTCGTTAGGGTATCTAAAACCTTCGGCCGACATTAAGTTCGGCAGCAGCAATCACTCGTTTGGCACCCCTGGGGCCGGGGGCTCATTAGGGTTCGCCGATCCAGACGCTGGCATCGGCTACGCCTACACAATGAACAGGATGGGGTTTCACCTCTTATTTGATCCGCGTGAGCAGGCCTTGCGGTCAGCCATGTATGACTGCTTAGGCATCGAACAGCTTTAGGGTTTGCGCGCCGTTAATCGAATACCGCCTAAATTCCCTCCCTCGTAGAGCGAAGTCATCGTCCCATAAAAATCATCAAGCCCCTCAACAACGGTTTCCCCATGTACCCGTAGCTGACGTTCCCGATCCGCTTGAAACGCATCAAACCGGCCGCGCACAAAGCGGGTCCATTGATCAGACATATCATCAAATTGGACGTCTTCAAATCCGGCCGCTTCTACCTGGGCCACGTATTCGGCCGGGGTTGGTACATAGTGACAGTAAATTTTCGATTCTAAATCTTGCTGTTCTTGAGGGGTAAATGGGGCGAGTTTAGAAAAGTCTTCGATGTAAAGGGATGCCCCAGGTTTTAAGTGATCAAAACAGCTTTTGAATAAACTTTCCCGATCAGGAATATGCAGAAACGCGAGCCAGCTGGCTAAGGCATCGTATTGTTGCTGAGCAGGGTTGGCTTCTAAAAAATCACCGACTTGATGGGTAACCAAATCTGTTAGCCCGCTCCGCTCCGTTAAATATCGGCCGATATTGTTTAAATCAGGCTGTAGCTCTAGGGCGGTGACTTGGCAGCCCGCCTTGTGGGCCATGTAGCGGGCCGGTCCACCAATACCAGAACCCACTTCAAGCACGTGATGCCCCGCGTTGATCTTGCATTTGTGAATCGCCTCTTCAACCGCATCTGTCCCTTCATAGTGATATTGATCAAAACGGGTGAGGGTATCGACAGGGACGGCGTCTCCCTCTGCAAAGCCTAGCTCGCGTAACTCATTAAACACACGCTCTACCTGAATATAGAGCTTCATCGTCTTAATCGGGGATGTTTGGGGGTCGGTCATCTTGGGGGCCCTCATGGGTAGATTCGATTGGAAATGGTGCAGACTTTATAGCAAAGATTAGATCTGTCAATTTTAAACAGTGAAATCGGCGGCCGAACCGGTTGTCACCCCAGCCCATACTCGATATATTACATATCAGTTATGCCGATACCAACAACAACACCCATCAACCGGACGTTTGCGCGAGACGATGTTTATCAATTATTGAAACAGTGGATCATTAACGGAGATCTGGCACCGGAGGAGAAGCTAAAAGACAAAGAGCTTGCCGCCAAGCTAGGGGTTAGCCGGACACCGATTCGAGAGGCCTTGCGCAAGCTAGAGGACGAAGGTTTGATCGAAACGTCAGCCAATCGTTGGACCCGCGTTTCTACCGTTTCAATCGAAGATATGGAGCACATCTACCCGATTATTCTAAGCCTAGAGTCACTGGCGCTGAAAACGGCGTTTCCCTTGTTAACGGCCGACCATTTGCAACAGATGCGCGAGGCCAATCAAACGTTTAAACAGCGAATTGAAGACAATGATCCGCAGGGAATCGTGGAGGCTGAGACTGAATTTCATCGCGTATTTATTCAGGCGGCCGGCAATTTAGAGTTGGAAAGCTTGCTAGAGGGGCTAAAACTAAAGTATAAGCGGATCGAGCTTGCGTTTTTTAGCACCGCCAAACTTTCAGCGTCGTCGTTTGATGAGCA
>JAHDEB010000269.1 GCA_020629055.1 Chloroflexota bacterium | reverse complement strand
GGCTGTCTTCGATATTGTTCCAGAGAAAAACTGTGTTCCATCCTATCTGTGTCCTAAAATTAAAAGGTTGCATAACTCCAGGGAGGGGATGTACTTAATTTTCTATGACTTCTCTTGTCTTTGACTAGAAAGCGCCTAACACCAGTTACAAATAAAATGCAGCGGCGATCAATATCAATTGAATGACAAGCCGACCGGCCGCAATCGACTTGCTACCCACGGCCGGAACATCCTGAAAATAGTCAAAAATATGAATGGGTGTAAACACAATCAATAGAGCGATGACGCCCCAAACCGCAACCTGTCGAAAAGGAGCAACAAACAGGCCGACCGCAACAACAATCTCTACCAGGCCAGACAAGTAAATGAGCATCTTGGGTGCTGGCAAAACCGGAGGCATTAACGGCATGAAGAAATCCGGCTTGATAAAGTGATACACGCCTGAGCCAAAAAAGATGAAGGCGAAAAACAGTTGGAGCACAAAAGAGAGCATTAGTCCCCGGATACCGCTTTTGGCCGGTTGCCACTTTGCCAGCCGGTCAGTTTCATAATGACCCAAATAAGCCCGGCAAAAATAAAGACCAACAAATAATCGATGATCGGGATGCGTACCACTTCATTGATATTAACAATGTCGGTCGAGCCATACCAGCCCAACACCCCCGCCACATAGGCGACGAGAAACGCCCAGCGTTGCCACGCTTTTAGCCCCAAACCATACATCTGCGTAATGATAAAGATCCCACCAAAGCCGAAGAAAAACATCGGCCAAATCCCATTTCCTTGATTAATAGCGACCAAGGTGCCATGAAACAACACCAAGATTTCAAGGAAAAAGGTCCAATATTTATTGACATGGATTCGGGTAAAAAATAAGCAGCCTTGAACCATAAGCACAAAGGTATAAAAGAAACCGATTAGATGGCCACTGGTGCTTTCCATCGGGTGATACCAGAATGTGTAAATAATTCCCCAAGCGAACAGATATCCATGATATTTCCGAGCGAATTTGCCTGTTTCAGTTAGGAAATTAACCTTTTTGCCAAAGAAAATGCCGCGCCGCTGATTTTCCATAATCAACACGAAAACCAACATAATCACAACCGACGCTTGAGAAGACCAAATCGAAACATCTTGCGCTAATCCGTCGTACCAAATGGCGGTTTGAATCAAATGCCAAACGACAAACAGAGCATTCCCAACAAGGGCGATCACATTGATTCGATGCAACCCGTTCGTATATTTAAGCTCATCTTTTTGGGCTTTCCAGATCAGATACCACATAAAGGCTTGATGAGCGATATAGCTGGTCCAAACAGCAACACGGGTCACCACGGTCGGATTTGGCAGTTTCCAATAATAGTGAGAAGCGCCCGTATCGGGGGCAAAGTCAATCTGGGGCATGTATGGTCGGGCGATATAAATAACGGCCGAAAAAACGAGGCTAAATAAAACACCGGCCCACATCGCCTGATTGCCAGTAAAAGTCCCTGAATTTTTATTGGATTGAATCGTGCTCATAAAATCACCCTTTAACTATTTTGATCTTTCGCCATTTTGAGGGTCAAGGGAAAATGTTGCAAGTCGGCTAATAAAATTAAAACAATCTGCAAACTTTGCACAGCCGATCAGTAGGGTTTAAGTACGGGCGATTATTTTTGCTGATTTTCTCCACTCAATAGCTCAACCACTCGCTTCCGCTCAATTTTTCCAGATGCCGTCTGAGGCAGTTGTGTGACAAATTCGATTCGGCGCGGCTGCTTGTAACCGGCCAGATGTTGACGTGCAAACGAAATCAAAGCGATATCATCTAATCGTTGCCCAGGCAAAAGCTCCACCATCGCCGTTACAGTTTCGCCCCATTCGATGTCTGGCACACCCACGACGCAGGCTTCTTTGACGGCCGGGTGCAGCCGCAGGGCCGCCTCAACTTCGGCCGGATACACATTTTCTCCACCAGAGATAATCAGGTCGCTGCGCCGTTGCACCACAAACAAATCACCATCTTCATCTAAATACCCGATATCCCCGGTGCAGAACCAACCGTCTTGAAACCGTTCAAGGTTCGCTTCTTGATTATCGAGATAGCCGGACATCACAACAGGCCCCTTGATTTGAATTTCACCGTAGTTACCCACTAGGGCCGGAACGCCGTCATCCCCCATGATACGGAGCTGATTGAGCAAAAACGGGCGGCCGACGCTGGCCGGTTTTTTGACGGTGTCGGCCGGGGTTTGGGTGGCAAACTGAGAAGCAACCTCAGTCATACCATAGCTGGTTGAAATCAATGGTTCACCTTCTTTGGCCAATTCTCCGGCAGCAGAAACCAGTTCCGGGGATGCGGCCGCACCGCCGACTAAGATCAAACGAAGCGAGCCGGGCCAAGCCTGCCGACTGTCGATGAGCCGATAGAGCATTGTGGGGACCACTGAAATCATTGTGATCGATTTTTGATCAAGTGAATCATTTATCTCTTGCAGATCAAATCTAGGGTGCAGGTCGAAACAGGTGCCGTATAGCAAGCTGCGAAAGACCACGGCCATCCCCCCCACGTGGTACAAGGGCAAAACAGAGAGCCAAATGTCGTGGTTTTCAACCCCTAGACGATAGCTAGACGCCATTGAACTATAAAAGTGTTGTGTATATGTGATGGGGACCGCTTTGGGACGGCCGGTGGTACCGCTGGTAAACACGATCGCCTGTACAGCCTCACTCTCGGCCGATTGTCCTTCGTCTGTTCCCCATTCCCCATATTTTGCTAATGGCAACAGTGCATCGATTTCAGGGGCCAAAGTGACCGCCTCTTTTTGCGCCCAGTTCAATCGGTTGCTGTTGGCTTCATCCAAAACCACCCATTCACATTTTGTGAAGGCCACTTGCCAATCCACCTCGGCCGCAGATAGGCGCGTATTAAATGTAACGAGTGTAAGCCCCATCCGGCTGGCAGCATAAATCAACAGCACGTACTCCGGCCGGTTTTGCATTAAAACCCCAACCCGACGATTCGATGGGAGTTTTTGCTGGCTCAGCCAATCGCACATCGAGTCGGTTAATGTGTCTAATTCTGCAAAAGTCCACGCCTGATCCCCAAACAGCAGGGCGCACCGATTGGGGGTCGCTTGAGCGCGCCAATAGAGCCAGTCGGCCGATTGTTCAATCCCTATCATAAGCTTTCTTGAACCTGTTTCACCAGCCGTCGGCGCACCGTTTCATCAGCGGCACCATCGGTCATGATTTCAAGCAAGTGGGGCTGATCAGATTCAATCGCGACAAAAAGCTGATCTAAAAACGCACTGCGCTCGTCAAATCGATGATGTGCAAGACTGTAAAGCGCGGCCGTGTGGCTGAAATCCAGATCGTGCGCGGTTAAAAAATGCTTTTCAAAAGGGGCACCAAACTTCGAAATAGGCAATCGCCTAAAAATGCTGCCGCTGTTGTTGTTGAACAAGACAATTGTTAAATTTGGCAATTCACGTGCTGCAAGCAATCCGTTCATGTCATGATAAAACGAAACATCGCCAATGATGAGCAAGGTTGGCTTATCCGGCTCGGCCGCTGCGATGCCACAGGCGGTTGAAACCACTCCGTCGATACCACTGGCCCCCCGATTGCCAAAGACACGAACTTTTTTAGAGGATGGCTTACCAAATGCATCTAAATGTCGAACCGGCAGGCTATTGCCGATCATCAGGTTACAGTCGGGCAGTTGAGCAACAAGATCAAACAGGTAAGCTGCGTCAAAATCATGCTGGCCCATTGCGGCCGTAACCGCATCCCATCCTTTTTTCTCCCAGGCTAGAACCTGCTTTTGCCAAGAAAGATAAGGTGGGGTTTTGCGTCTCTCCCAACCAAAACTGGCGGATAGCTCGGCCGCCTGTTTACAAAATTCGATTTCGTCACATTGCCAAAAGTCCGTTGTCAGATGGCCATCATCGGCCCACACGCCGCTTGCGCGCACGTGCAAACGCACGGCCGGATCGATGTCGCCTAGATATTGGTTCAACCATTTAGATGTCGGAACAGCGCCAAACCGAATCACAAAATCAGGCGCATCCCAATCAGGCCGTTGACCGCCAGCCAGCCAGGTTTCGTATCCCCCCACAATGATACCGGGGGTATCGGAGCCAAAACGTACCCCAGACAAAGGATCTGCAAAAATCGGGTAGCCGGACCGAATTGAAAACTGTTCTAGCTCAGCTTGAAATGCCCCGGCCGGGCAGTTTGGGCCACAAACGATCATCCCCTTCTCGTACCGGCTAAACCAATCTGTTAATTGATGGGCTTCAGCGGGTTGCAAGGTGCTCGTTGCAAGATGAACGTTCGTCGCAGGGCGACTTGTTACTGGCAGCTGATCACTGGCCTCCTGGCTTTCTAGCGGTTTACGAAATGGGAAATTGCAATGTACCACCCCTTTTCGTAATCCATTCGCCGTAGCATACGCACGGCCGGCCGTGGTTGCGACGTTTCGTAAGGCCACAGGTGGCATATTTTCTTCGGGCAACATCATATCAACGGCCCATAGCACATGATCTCCGAACATCTTCACTTGATCGATTGTTTGATTCGCCCCGCTGTGACGCAGCTCTGGCGGCCGATCGGCCGTCAACACCAGCAATGGCACATGTGACATGTTGGCTTCAATGATCGCCGGGTAAAAGTTGGCGGCCGCTGTTCCACTGGTACACACCATCGCAACCGGCCGACCGGTCGCCTGTGCCATACCGAGCGCAAAAAACGACCCACTCCGCTCATCCAAAGACAGATGGGCTTCGATCCGATCATCCGCTTCAAACATTAAAGTAAGCGGGGTAGAGCGTGAGCCAGGGCAGATCACAACATCGGTCAGGCCTGAGTTGGCCAGCTGGTCTACAAAGATTTGAGAAACTAAGATATTTGGGTTCATGTCGCTTCGCTTACGCGTAGAACTGCGTTCTAGTGTTTTGTGACTTTCAAGGCATTCAACATCGGCTGGAACTTGATCGCCGTCTCATCCCATTCACTCGCAGGATCTGAATCGGCCACAATACCAGCCCCGGCATAGGCCCAAACGCGATCTCGCTGAGCGACCGCAGACCGAATCGCCACCCCAAATTTCCCGTCCAACTTTCGATTGAGATAACCGACCGGAGCACCGTACCAACCGCGTGTAAGGGGTTCGTCGCTGGCGATAAACGCCATCGCCTTATCGCGCGGTGCCCCGCCCAACGCCGGGGTTGGGTGCAAATGCTCAATCAAAGGGATGACGCCGTTCGCTTCGGCCGTCTCCCCCGTGATCGGAGTATATAAATGTTGAATATTCCCCAGCTTCATCAGTTCAGGCTGGTCGCTAATGTTTAGTGTTGTGGTGATCGGTTGTAGCCGATGCCGAATCGAGTCGACAACCAGTTGATGCTCATGTTGGTTTTTGGGGTCATTTAACAAACTATTGCCAAAGGTTGCATCAGCTTCGGCCGTTGCACCACGGGGCGCAGAGCCAGCCACCCCCATCGTGCCGATTGTTCGCCCATCAGTTTCGATTAAAGTTTCTGGCGTCGCCCCATAAAAAGCATGAAACGGTTGCGGTTCGAATAAAAAGCGGTTGCATTCCCCATAATGTTTATCTAGCCAATTCAGGAGCGGCGTAATGCCGATGGGGCCATCTAAGCGGATTTCGCACAGACGGGAAAGGACCACTTTGTCCATCTTGCCCGCACGCATGATTTCAATAGCCGAGTCAAGCATCTGATGCCATTTGGCCTTGTTCATGGGATAGGTAATTTCAGTCGGGTTCGGCTGATGGTCTAGCTGAGCAACCGGCTGACGCAATTCGGCCAGCCGTACCCCTAAGATTTGGGGCATAATCGGGGCCAGCTCCGCAGCTTCTGCACGGTCGGCCGTTAACACATTGATGGTCAACCAGCTTCGATCCCCTTGTTGCATAAGCTGGTAGTGGGGCAAGATGAAATGGGCCGGATAAAATGAAGACCATGCCACATCGGGGATGAAATTGGCCATAAACGAAAACCCGCCAAACAAGTGGGGCGATACTTCTTCAGGGCCGTTCAGATGCGCGGTGTCAAAAAGTTGGGCCGCCTGAGTTTGGATCTCGTTATAGCGCCGTTCTCCCCAGCCGAAGAGTTCATATGCTTTTCCCGTTCCCGCCAAGGTCACCCGTTTATCACGCCACAAAAAGCGCGCCTCACCACGCCCGTGACGCAAAAAGTCGTAAACGTCCAAACCATCGGCCGGGATGGTTACCGAAAGTAAAACCTGTTTAAAGGCATCGTCTTGTTCATTTCCCATCAGCTTCTCCTAAGCAGAATCTGCTGGCTTTGAGTCACTTGGTTCTGTCTGATGCCCGACGGTCCGCAATAGCATCGGTACCAATTCGTGGACGATTTTCTCGCTGCTCGGCTCCCCGGTATATACCCAGCGAATGACCAGATGATAGATGGCACCGATCCATGCGTGAGAAGTAAATTCAACGTCGATATCTTCAATGGGTATCTCACCCGCTTCAATCGCCTCTTCTAGGTATTCAGCGATCATTCGGGCAAAACGCTCGTTGACTTCTAATCTTTTTTGCTCGAAAGGTTGCCCCAACCCCATCGCTTGGACCAACAGAACTTTGGCCGGCCGACGGTATCGGGCAAATGTTTCCAAGACCGTCGTCAGAGCGATCTTAACTCGGCCGATTCCTTCCGGCTCCGATTCAATCGCTTTGCGCGTCTGCTTTTCCAACAGATCAGAAAATTGATCAACCAAAGATAAAAATAGCCGTTCTTTGTTTGGAAAGTGGAAATAGATTGATCCTTTCGAAGTTGCAGATTCATTCGCGATTTCGTCTAACTTTGTATCGTGATACCCTTTGTTTGCAAAAACATCTAGCGCTGCGTCTAAAATCTTATTGCGTGTTGCTTCTTTGTCTCGTGACATAATTTAAGTCCTCTTGAGGGAGATATTCTTCAGTCTTGGTTGAATGGGTAAATGAGGAAACATGGACCTAATTGAGAACACGCCTCCGTCAAAACCGACTGGTCAGTCTATTAAGCGGAATAGTAGCAACGCTGAAAAAAGACGTCAAGAGTCTTCTGTTACAAAGTTAAGACAAAACATGGTAATCTTTTCCCTGTGCAAGTCGCTTATCGGCCGACCTGCCTGCCTCCCAATCACACCTTGCGGCAACCCATTTAACACACTGTAACATAAGTAATCAGGAGTTTGTTTTCTCACAGATATGGGCTCTCTCCGATATTTTTCCAGACAAAACCTGTGTTCCATCCTATCTGTGCCCTAAAATTAAAAGGTT
>JAHDEB010000268.1 GCA_020629055.1 Chloroflexota bacterium | reverse complement strand
ACGATACGATCTTCACCTACGATTTCAACAGAAAGGTCGTAGTTGGTGGTACCAGGTTGTGATCCAACCAAAAGGTCAGCATCGGCGGCCAACGCATCGGCGCTGTCGAAACGATCTTCACCTACACGGACTAAAAGCTGTTGGCTTAAGGCGATGTATGGGCGGGTAAAGTCTACATGCTCGGCACGTTCTGCGGTGATGGTGATTCCATCAGCGCCGATATCAAAACCAGCAAAGTCGCTGTCGCCACCCATAATGGCCACAATCGCGTCCCAGCTTGTTTCTTGAAAGACCGGGTTACAGTTTAAGCGACCGCAAATTTCGCGGAATATGTCATAGTCGTATCCGACCGCATCGCCGCTTTCATCGATCATGCTGAATGGTGGATAAGCGTTTTCAATAGCGATGACGACATCTTTGCCGCCCAAGCCATCCATTTCCATCGCTTCTTCTACTTCATCAGCGGCTTCTTCGACAGCTTCTTCAACAACCTCTGCCGCTTCTTCGACAGCATCGGTCACAGCATCTGCAGCTTCTTCGACTACATTTGCGGTTTCACTACCGCCACAAGCCACAAGGGCCAACAGCAACAGTGCCATTAAACTTGTAAGTAAATATTGTTTCTTCATGTTCTCCTCAACTAGAATGAAATCTTACTTCTCTAAAAACCAAAATGACCCCAGAAGGGTCTATTTATGCTCCAGCGAGCAATTATATGATTATATGTTGGATAAACCGATCTACATTGCACAAACTTTATGAGTTTTACCGCGATTGTTTTGGATATTTTTTAGACACCCTAAACATCACGCTTGCAAGACTTCCCCCCAATCTACCGGTCTTCCCTCAAAATTTTCAAAGGTTAAGTCAGAGAATTCAAATTGATAGGTTGTGATAACCTGACGCAATAGAGAAAGATAGTTGGTGTTTAGCCTTGTTTCCCAAGCGATCTCACAAGTAGCCGCCAATGCTTTAATCGCCGACTCGCTTCCTTCTAGTTCTACGAAATTGCCATAGGGCAACTCATCAAGTACCGCTTCAACTTCACCTACTTGGATCGTCTCTCGGTATTTTTCGTAAACGACGGCCGGCGAATACCCCAATCGGCCGATAATCTGCTCCATCTTGTCAAAATCAGCCACCTCTAGCTCAATCTCTTCGCGCACCTTTGCCTCAGTCAACCGTTCAACCTCGGCCGGGGCTGGCCCTTTAAACGTCAGCTTAATCTTTTCATCTTGGCGCAGCCGAATTAACCGCTGGCTGTTTTTTAAGGATTCGGCCGGATCATCGTAAACGGTGTTCTTTTCATAGATACGTGCTTTCGTAATCTTTCCACCCAAAGCCAATAGTCGGGCTTTGACTGCGGCTAAATCATCAATCTGAAATTTTGCTTCTACCTCAAGGTTCATCATGCAGGAAGGATAAAGGATAAAGGGGAAAGAGAAAAGGGGGTGAAATCGTGGCGGGTGTGGTCAAAAAGCGTGGGCAAAGTTGGATTTGGCAAATCTATTATTGTCTATTGCCAATTGTGTGTTGCACATTACCGATTAAAAGCCATTTGGTGAGGACATGCGGCAGTTTGAGCGGCGGCATGTTGGCTTGGCAAGTCGAGTTATTCTTTTGCTAAGTGAGGATGTGCCGGAAATGGGCAATGTGCAAAAATCTCCACCAAAACTTTTGACCGCACCCTCGTGGCGAAAACATCGAAATGATATTGAATACTATCCTATGCTTAATTGTGAAAAATTGCCTGAAAGTCGCAAAAGCTATTGCAACATAGGAGCGACAAAAATTACACCTCTGCCTAATGATAGGCAGAATAAGCTAAGGTTTCTCTGTGACAGATCAGCCCCCTAAACTCTCTAAATGGCTCTTAATTGATGTGCTATCGGCCGATTTTAAATATTTCACCCGCCGTCGCTGTGTACAACCAGCCGTCCGGTCCGGTTAACAAGGCAGCTTGGCAGAAAAAGTCTCGGCCGTCGATCTCAATCACGTCGTCAGACACCACTTGCCCCCCATCGAAAGATATCTCAATCACATGCACATGGTTGCTGTTGCTTCCGCACAACAACAATCGATTCCGAAACTCAGGCATCACGTCGGCTGTATAAAACATCAGGCCAGCAGGGGCGATTGTTGGTGTCCATTGTAGCAGCGGCAGTTCCTTATCATCTGGGTAAGGACACTGATCAAACGGGTGCAACCCCCAGCCATAATCCTTCCCAGCCTCAATTAAATTAAGTTCATCATCACACGTGTCCCCATTTTCACCCGCATAAAGCAGCCCCGTTTCAGGGTGCCAAGCCAGCCCAAACCCATTGCGAACCCCATAGGCATAGGTCAATGAGTCTCCAAATGGATTGTCGGCCGGGACTTCTCCATCTTTTGTAAAGCGCAATACCGCACTGATTGGCGTTTGTGGATCACGGGCCAGGTCCACACGGTTGGTGTCACCCAAAATCATGTACAAATAGCCGTCTGGACCAAATGTAAGCCCACCACCAAAGTGCCACAGCTGCTCAGCGTAGGCGGGTAGCTCTAGAATCGTCTCGCTGTTCTTAAAAAGATCATCCTCGAACCTATGGCGCGCCACTTCCCCATAAGACGGATTGCCGTCCCCGTCTGGTACCGTCCGATAGGTGTAGACGGTGCGATTTTGAGCAAAATCAGGGTCTAATAACAGCCCCAGTAGCCCATCCTCAAACCCGGCTCGACTCACATCAAATTGATGCACCAATGTATGCTGGTCGAACTTCCCAATAATCTTAACCGCGCCATCTTGTTCGGCCGCCAATAAGCGGCCGTCGGGCAAAAACTGCATCGCGGTTATTAAACCCACACCGTAAGCGACCGATTCATAACGCAACGGAGTTAATGGCGGCAGGGTTGGGGTCGGGGTGGGGGCCGGAGGCGCATAAATCGGACCGCAACCTAGCAGCAGCACCAAAAATAGCACAGCTACTAGGATAGAGGTTCGAGAGCGAAGTTCGCTAGAACTATTCGGCTGAATCTTCGTCACCCACCGTAACCAAAACAGCTCCTTTTTCAACTGTCGCGCCAGCCGCTACATGAACGTCTAAAACGGTGCCGTCCATCGTTGCTTTCAGCTCATTCTCCATCTTCATCGATTCAAGAATGACAAGCGTTTCCCCTTTCGTGACTGTTTGGCCTGCTTCGACCAAAACATTGACAATTACCCCAGGCATCGGAGATTTAGTAGAAACAAGACCGCTATCCCCTTCTAATTCACCACGAGCCCGAGCCAAGCGATAGGCACGTTCATCTTGTACGCGCACATCATAGTTTTCACCGTTGAGCAGAATTTCCCAGCGATCTCGTTCGGCCGAGTTAACAACCGCTTCAAATGAACGATTGTTAAAGATCATCGAAACAAGGTCGCCGCCACCCAAACTGTTAAGCGAAACGTTATAGGGTTCACCGTCAACAATGACCTGCCCAGCTTCGTTCCACTCAATCATAAATTCTGTCCCATCTATCGTTGTTATGTACTTCATCTATCGTTTTAACCGCTCCCATCGGCTTAACCATTTCCAGTTAGACGTATCGCGGGCACCAGGTGCTACATACTGGGCGAGTACTTGGCCTTCGCGATGGGCCAAGATTGTCGCGACAACGGCCGCCTCTAACTTATCAGGGGCTTCGCGATCCTTCATATTAAATTCGTTTTCTACAAAGTTGGTATCAAAGTTGCCACCCATAAATGGAACATTTTCCATCATGTGCAGATGAAACGGAATGCTCGTGGTAACACCCAAAATATGGTACTCCTGCAAGGCGCGGCGCATGCGCAAAATCGCTTCGCCACGATTTTTTCCGTAGCAGATTAATTTTGCAATCATCGAGTCATAGTACGGGGTAATTTCCGCACCCGCATCGACACCGGTATCAACCCGCACACCGGGTCCCTTCGGGGTGGTAACGCTGGTTAACTCGCCGGTCGCCGGTAAAAATCCCATATAGGGATCTTCGGCGTTAATCCGGCATTCAATCGCCCATCCTTCCATTGTTATATCTTCTTGACGGCTGCGTAGCTCACGTCCACGGGCGACCCGCAGCATCTCTTGTACAATGTCTACGCCGGTTACCAACTCTGTAACAGGATGTTCAACTTGCAAACGGGTGTTCATCTCTAAAAAGTAGAAGTTCTTGTCGCGGTCTGCTAAAAATTCGATGGTGCCGGCCGAAACATAATTCACCGACTTGGCGGCCGCAACTGCAACCGCCCCCATTTTTGCCCGCATTTCATCGTCCACAAAAATAGATGGACATTCCTCAATCAATTTCTGATGACGCCGCTGTAACGAACATTCCCGCTCGCCCAAATGGATCACATTGCCATGTGCATCAGCCAATACCTGAATCTCGATATGACGGCCGCTGGTGATTAGTTTTTCAAGATAGACGGTGCCATCCCCAAAAGCGGACTCAGCTTCGCGGCGAGCACTGGCTAGCGCTTCGAGCAGATCGGCCGGGTCATGCACGGGACGCATCCCTTTACCACCACCCCCGGCTGACGCTTTGACCAATACCGGATATCCGATTTCGGCCGCGGCGGTGACCAGTTCGTCGTCGGTCAACCCAGGTGAGGTACCGGGCACCAACGGCACACCGGCCGCTTTTACCGCCTCGCGGGCACTTAGTTTGTCACCCATTGTTGTGATCGCGTATGGGGCTGGCCCTACAAAAACGATCTCATTGTCGTAACAAGCTTGGGCGAAATCAGCCCGTTCTGCCAAAAACCCATATCCAGGGTGTATAGCACCAGCGCCTGATTTTTTCGCAACATCGATGATTTTTTCCATCACCAAATAGCTTTCGCGGGCGGCCGAGGGGCCGATGTGGTATGCCTCGTCGGCCGTGCGGACGTGCGGTGCGTTTCGATCCGCATCCGAATAAACGGCGACCGTTTTAATACCTAGCTCTTGACACGCTCGCATAATGCGTACGGCGATTTCGCCACGGTTCGCAACGAGCAATTTGTCAAAACGTCGTGTGTGTAAATTTTCAACCATAGTTTTATTTGGGTGATTAGTGGTTAGTGGGTGGTGATTAGTTTCTAATCACTAGTCACTAACGGCTAACCACTCTTATAAAGGTATATTCCCGTGCTTCTTGGGCGGATTGGTATCACGCTTGTTCTGCAACATATTTAGACCGTTGATTAAACGAGCACGCGTCTCGTGCGGCATAATCACGTCGTCTACAAATCCCATTCGTGCAGCGACATATGGGTTCGCAAAACGATCACGATAATCGTTCACCAATTCATCTTTTTTGGCAACCGGGTCATCTGATTCCGCCAAATCGCGTCTAAAGACGATATTGACCGCGCCATCGGGCCCCATCACCGCAATTTCAGACGTTGGCCATGCAAAATTTAAATCTGATCGAATATGTTTTGAATTCATCACGCAATATGCCCCGCCGTATGCTTTACGGGTGATGACGGTCATCTTTGGCACAGTGGCTTCACAGAATGCGTAAAGCAATTTTGCCCCTTTCCGAATAATCCCACCGTGCTCTTGATTGACTCCAGGTAAGAAGCCAGGAACATCTTCAAAGACGATTAGCGGAATATTGAAGCAGTCGCAGAAACGGACAAAACGAGCCGCTTTTTCACTGGCATCGATATCAAGCACACCGGCCAATACCATCGGCTGATTGGCGACAATACCAACGCTCCGGCCGCCCAAACGAGCAAAGCCTACTACGATGTTGGATGCAAAATGCTCTTGTGTCTCGTAAAACTTCCCATCATCAAAGATATGGTTGATGACTTCCCGAATATCATACGGTTTGTTCGGGTTATCGGGCACGATTGAATCGAGCTCTTTGTCTGCACGCAGGGGGTCATCGGCTGTGGCTTCAAATGGGGCATCTTCCATGTTATTTGACGGCAGATAGCTCATCATTTCACGAATCAGATAGAGGCAATCGTCTTCTGATTCTGTCGCCATATGAGCCACACCACTAACTTGGTTGTGGGTCATTGCGCCACCCAGTTCTTCAAATGTTACCTCTTCGCCGGTCACTGTTTTTACAACATCTGGACCAGTGATAAACATATGGCTGGTTTTCTTGACCATAAAAATGAAGTCGGTTAACGCGGGTGAATACACGGCACCACCGGCACAGGGTCCCATAATTGCGCTAATTTGTGGAACAACGCCCGAAGCCAATGTGTTGCGTAGGAAGATATCGGCAAAGCCGCCTAAACTAACCACCCCTTCTTGAATACGTGCCCCGCCCGAATCATTGATCCCGACAATAGGGGCTCCATTCTTAACCGCCATGTCCATGATTTTACAAATCTTTTGAGCATGCACTTCGCTCAGGCTACCGCCAAATACGGTAAAGTCTTGGCTGTAAACATACACCAGCCGGCCGTCGATCGTCCCCCAGCCGGTGACAACACTGTCTCCCAAAAACTTCTTTTCAGCCATGCCGAAATTGGTTTCTCGATGTTCTACAAATGAGTCGATTTCATGAAAAGAACCACGATCGACCAGTACATCGATACGCTCGCGGGCCGTCATCTTGCCCTGCTTACGCTGCTTTTCAATTCGAGCTTCGCCACCGCCCATTTGGGACAAGGCTCGCATTTCTGCTAATTTTTCCGCTTTCGGATTACTCATATTTAGTCATGCCTCTTCTTTAAAGATTAAAAGTCTATTGCGTTAGAAAGTTAGCTGTAGGCTTTTCCATTTTGATCATGCCCAGAAAAGCTTTTCCTTCGAGCATTTTTAATGGAACAGCGGTGTTAATTAAGGTGAGGGTGTGAGACGAAAAACAAGCTGTAAGGGTTGACCAATTTGATTCAATCCCCTTGTATCGTCTGGTTCATCGGGGCATAGGCTATTTCTATAAAAACAGTCCAATAATGCCCATAAACACACGCCCTGTTTTTTTTGAAAATCTGGTTGATCTGAAAAATATCTCATCAACCAACTCCGCTTATATAAAACACGAGCAATTACTTTGGTTACGATGAATTTGGCAAGACTCTCCATATTTTTACAAATTGGTAGAACTCTTTAATAGAAATCTGTCCGTTTATCTTTCGTTTCAACTGGAAAGGGCAGGGTAATGTACAAATTTTTGGAGTCTGAAATTCAAGATTATTCACCATTTTGTATTTTTCAAACTCTTTCAACTTTAAATCTTAAAATATTGGGAACTTTTCCAGTTTTTGCTTGCGTATCCTGATGAATATGGCATACTTTCTCTTGTAGGCTCCCTCTGAGGTGGTTGGTGAAGCGCCCGCTTCCCGGCCACCTTTTTTTTT
>JAHDEB010000267.1 GCA_020629055.1 Chloroflexota bacterium | reverse complement strand
ACCTTGATTCAGATTTGATCACCGCCACCCAAATGGAAATCAAGCGACTGCTGGTCGAAGCGATCGACAGCATGAAGCTAGAGGCCGGCCTGGTGACCCTGCTCGCTGTGGGTGGTGGGGCATTTTTGGTCCCCAACGATCTACCCGGTGTCGATCAGGTGGTGCAGGTGCCCAACGGAGATGTCGCTAATGCGGTTGGGGCCGCCATCGCTCAAATCAGCGGCGAAGTTGACCAAGTCTTTCAAGATTTGGGGCGTGAAGGGGCGTTGGCAGCGGCCGAAAATATCGCGGTGGGGCGGGCGATTTCGGCCGGAGCAAAAGAATCTTCAATTTCTGTCGTTGATGTTGAAGACACCCCCATCGCCTATTTGCCGGGGGATGCCCGCCGGGTTCGGGTAAGAGTGGTTGGGGATCTCATCAATCAATAAAACCGACTACTCAGTCATCAGTATGATTTCTGCGCACGGTTCCCCACAAGCATCGATTTCGTCAAAGATGTCGTCGATGCCTGGTTCGACTGTGTTGATTATCCGGCCGTCTTTTAGAAACAGCTCTACATCTAAACTATGAGATTGAGAGGCGATCTCCACTTCTCCGCTGTTTAAGATGGCCACGGCCGTTTCCCAATCAGTCTCTCCCGAGCCGTTTGCGTCAAATTCTATGCTGTCAATCAGATCGCCAGTGTCTGTGCTCGGGGTGCAACTGAAGGCGAATAAGGTGATGATGGATAAAAAGAGGATTTTGAGAATTCTAGGGTGTGTCATAACTGAAAAATTTTGCGAATATAGTGGATAAATAGAGGTGACTGTCTAGTAGATAATTCAATTCAAACAGCTACAGTCTACCGATTGAGGGTTTTTAACCGTCAACCTTAAGATAATAGACGACAGTGTCCCATAGCAAGTTCCAAATTTTATTCAGCCGGTTTAGCCCTCTATCGATGAGTTGGAACCAATCACAGACTCCTGACGTTTTATTAGAAGATGTAAACCGATACTATAACCTGAGGTGATCTGAATGATGATGACTAAAAGACTCTCCCCATTTATTTTGCTGCTCGTAATTTTATTTTCGTGCACACCACCGATTCCCATAGAGTACACAGCGACCCAAATAAAATCACTGTCAACTGATATCGAACAATTTAGCTCGCGAGCAGAACTGTTGTCAGTTGAAGTTGACGAAATAATTGCGCAAATAGGAACCCCAGATGTAGATTGGCACTGGTTATTGGTCCAAGATGGGGATTGGGAGCCAACTAATTTAGATCTAGTCGCGATGAAAAGAGGCTTGCAAGCTCATGTCGAAGCTGAAGCACGTCGCCAAGGCGTTATCGCGCGTGATTGGGAAGGTTTTACTTTTCAGTACCAAGGCTCATTTGACCCAGAGCGAAAGATTCATCTTTTTGCACTCTGCACCGTTCGCCGAAGCATTGAGGAATTAGAACAAGAGTTTGCCAATGAAATTAGTGATGGGGGAACGTGTTATTTTGGGACATCGTATGATCCCGAAACAAGAAAATTCTCAACCGTCCATTTTCATGGGGAAGCCTAACTTATCGATTCCTCAGATTTAAATAGAGTCAATAATCGGCCGTCGATAATAACCAAGCCGATGGCAAGCAATCCCATCCCCACAAAATGTCGCGGCTCTAGCCGTTCGCCCAACACCGTTGTACCTAGCAAGATGGCACTAACCGGCACGAGTAGCGTGACCAGTAACAAATTTGTCGCCCCAGCCACCGCCAAAATGCGAAAATAGATGATGTAAGCAAGGGAGGTTGAAACCAGTGCCAAGCCGATAATCGATCCCCATACGTTTAAGCTGGGCATAGCCAAGTTCCACGGCTGGTCAACGATAAGTGCAATTGGGATAAGCAGTGCAGATGCGGCCGTAAGTTGTCCGGTCGCCACGACAATTGGTGCCAACCCCATTCCGCTAAAGCGACGGCCGTAAACCCCGCTAAATGCATATGACACCGTGGCGCCGATAATGGCCAGTTGGGCCAGCAGCGCATAATTCCCACCTCCCAAGCCGTCAAGCGCCTGTAACCCGATCATAATCGCAACCCCAGCAATGCCAATAATCACCCCGATCAAGCGACGGCCGCTTAGTTTTTCGTCTGACAAGAAGAAGTGTGCCACCACGACTGTGAAAAACGGGGTTGTGGCGTTTAAGATCGAGGCCAAGCCGCTAGCGATATAAATTTGCCCCCAGACGATTAGGCTAAAAGGGACCGCATTATTGAGGAGCCCCATCCCTAAAAATGCGAGCCACGTTTTGCCAGATGTTGGCATACGGTGACCCATGGCTGGCACGAGCAGATTTAAAGCCACCGCAGCAATGGTCACCCGCAAGGCGACAATCGTAAAAGGTGGTAATACTTTCACTGCTACCCCTACAAAGAAGAATGAGCCACCCCAGACGATTGATAATATGATCAACAATCCCCATTCTTTCCACCCCATCGTTTGTTTAATTTCAGTCACTCATATCCTCCAAAGTTAGTTCAGCTGATTATATCGGTGGTAATTTTACGAACCATCTGATTCTTGCGGAGTTGGTAAGCTTGCAAAATTAGAACATGTGTGCTATTTTCTGATCGGCCCAGAGATTGACTGGGTTGATAAAGACGATGTAACCGGAGGTAGACATGTTACGCTCAATTGGTGCTGTAATCGGGGGATTTGTGCTTTGGACAGTCTTATGGCTGGGAACGAATTCGTTGCTGACCATCATCACACCAGGTTCATACAATGAAGACGGATCGACCGATAGTGCATTACTGATGTTGATTATCTTGATCTTAAGTGTGGTTTTCTCGGTGATTTCAGGCTATACGGCCGAAAAAATCGTCAATGATGGCTCAACCTGGCCCGTTTGGGCCCTAGCGTTGGCGCTGCTGGCTGTCGGATTATTGGTCCAGATTTCGTTTTGGTCAGCCTTCCCGCTCTGGTACAACATCCTGTTCTTGCTTTTCTTGGTCCCTGCAACGGTGTTTGGCGGCAGACTGGCCGGATAGTATTAAGGATACTTTTCCAAACGGAAATCCCAAGCGGCCAATTCGGGGTGCTCTATGCCTAATTTTGTCAGCATCATTTTGATCTGGGTCCGATGCTCAATGCCATGATAGATCGCCTGCAAGGCTGACGTCCAACTAAAGAAATGGTAGGGGCCATCATCTAAGATCCGATCATGACGCTGATTTGGATCCGCTTTACTGACAGATTGAATCAGTTTTTCACCACTTTGTTCAGCCATTTGCAGAAAGTTGTCCATTGTCATCTGGGACCAGTCCTCTTCATCTGGATCTCGAAGTAACTCCCCAGAAATATGATTGAGATAATAAATTTCTGCCCCAATAAGATGTTCTAGCGTTTGCCTAATATTTCCGGCCGTGCCTTCTATCGTGGTTTGCAGTTGCTCATCAGTCAGTTGGCTACAGATTTTGACCATTTCGGTGTTGGCCCATAGGTTGTATTCAAAATATTTGTCGATCATTTCTGCTTGTGGGTTATTCATAATTTCTCCATCTGCAAAAAGCACCCCTAAATTCAACCATTTACAATCAATTTAATTTAAAGCACCTTCATTTTCATCCACGGGGCTGAATTATGGAAATTAGCCACAACCGACCCCGGAGGAACCATCGCATCGCATGCTGCACGAGCTTCATCACTTAAACTCATTTCGGCCACCGGCAAATAATCATCAGTCAGCTGTTTTAAGGTTCGCGGCCCGATCAGCGGGGCGGTAACCCCTGGCTGATCTTTAACCCACAAGATCGCCAGCTGAAGGGGAGATATTCCCAGCTTGTGTGCCAATTCGACAAACCGGTTGCCGATAATCACCCCTTCTTTTGTGATGCGTTCCGCATAGATGCCGCCACGTAGCTCAGCACGCGATCCGGCCGGATATTTCCCATCTTTCTCAAACCCTGCATACCGGCCGGCCAGAATGCCCATCGCCAGCGGGGACCAAGGCAAAATGCCGATGTCATGTTTTTGACACATCGGCACCAGCTCATTTTCGATACGGCGGTCCAGCAAATTATAAGGGGGTTGTTCCGATACAAAGCGGACATACCCTTTTAACTCGCTGGTCATCAACGCTTCCATGATGCGCCACGCTGGGGCGGTCGAGCTGCCTATGTAACGGATTTTTCCTGCCCTTACCAAGTCGGTTAAAGCCCCCAAAGTCTCTTCAATGGGCACGTCAAAGTCCGGCCGGTGCAGCTGGTATAAATCGATATGATCAGTGCCGAGCCGTTTCAGCGAGTCATCACACGCCTTGATCAGGTGCATTCGGCTGCCCCCTTTATGATTTGGGCCAGGGCCTTGCGGAAAGTACGCTTTGGTCGCCAGCACCACGTCGTGCCGTTTGCCGTTTTGCTTTAATGCCCGGCCGATGATCCGCTCAGCGTCACCCTTAGCATAGCTATTGCTCGTATCAATCAGGTTGATGCCAGCGTCTAAGGCGGCATCGATAATTTCGATAGACTCCTTTTCAGGGGTTGGGTTAGCAAAGTTATCTGTACCTAATGCCAGACTTGATATTTTGATGCCGGATCGGCCGAGTGTTCTGTATTGCATACTTTATCCTTTATCTGGCTGTAAATCCCGCATCGACATTCACAAGCGAACCGGTCATGTAGCTCGCTTCATCCGAAGCGATAAAAAGTGCCACTCTGGCAACCTCAGCCGGGTCCGCCAGACGCCCCATCGGCACGGTGCTGGCGAGTCTTGCCATCAGTTCTGGGGTGACCTGCTCATTCCGCTCAGACTGAATCATCGGCGTATTTACCTCACCTGGGCAGACCGCATTGATACGGATGTTGTCTTGTGCGTGGTCGAGGGCCAACGCGCGTGTCAGATTGTGAACCGCCCCTTTCGATGCGCAATAGGCGGCGACTCCGGCCGCACCTAAATCCCCCCAAATGGAGCCAAAGTTGACGATGCTGCCACGCATCGCGCTGTCTTCGGCTCCCTGTTTCAACATCTGTTTGATGGCCGCCCGACACATAAAAAAGGTGCCGCTAACGTTCACATTCATAATACGGTGCCACTGTTCGTCCGTGGTCCCAACCCCGTTTGAACGCACGATAATACCGGCCGCATTGATGACGATATCTAGCTTGCCAAAGTTGGTAACCGCCGCAGCAATCACATCGTTGCAAAAACTTGAGTCGCTAACGTCACCAATCATCGCGATTGCTCCGGTTTCTTCCGCCACTGTTTGGGCCAGATCACGATTCTTGTCGACTAAAATCGCACGACCACCGGCCGCTGTAAAAAGCCGTACTGTGGCCGCACCCATCCCCGATGCACCACCTGTAATCACCGCTGATTTACCTGAAAAATTTGTCATAGCTTGTCCTGAAAAGATTATAGATCGCACGATTTTAGTCTGTTCACCATGAAAACCAAAGCCAATGTGTATTTGCTGAATTCATGCCGTTTTATACGAACCAGTACAAAAGTGTATCAAGCGGCTAGTACTCTAAACCTGACGTACTATACAAATAGGGTATCCACTAACCTATGATGAAAACAAGGTCGCATAAGAGAAGTTTTCAGACCCATAATTGACCAAAATCTAAGAAACGCGAATTCAATCCCCTTGGGAATATTTTATATTCAGTTTAAACACATTCAGGACGCGGTTTCCTAATCTAAGTTTTTTTGTTTTTACGAGACGACGAATAGAAAAATCGTAATTGTTCAGCCGTTTGGTCCAGTTTGACAAAAGGATCTGTGCTGTGCGGAAAGATGAGCTAAAAACTGGGCCAATCTGGCGAAAATAACTGGATGTGCTGAACAAATACGAAAAATCAAGGTATTCCAACATGGAAAATAAAAAGATACTTCTGGGAACTCAACTCTATTTCTACACGTTTGCTCTTTGCTTGCTGCCCGGCTTTGGTGCAGGTATTTACCTTCTCAATCAGGATGCCAGTAACCCTTTTGCTTTGTGTCTCATCGGCCTATCTATATTTAATGTGGCACTGTTAGTCATTGGGCGCATTCGTTTTGTAGGTGTCATGCAGCGTATGACCGATATTGCCGATGCGATTCGTCGGGATAAAGCCCACATTTTACGTCGCCCCAACTATCGTTTTTATGAGCAAAATCAACTTGGGTACCTGTTAAACCAACTGTGCATTAGCCAGTTGGAAAAAGACAAGCAGATTAAGGGGTTGGAAGAGCAGCTTGCTAATCAGGATCAGGTTCGTGAAGAGGTGCTTCAACAGAAAATTTCGGTTTTAGAACAAGAGCTGCAGGCTTATAGCAGTATGTTTGAGAAAAACGAAGGTGGGAGCGATGGGACCGCTTTTCTAAATGGTGAAAATGATTTTCTACGCGCTCGAATGAGCCATGAACTCCGTACACCACTGAATGCAATTATCGGTTATTCAGAGCTTGTTGAAGAAAATGCGCTTGAGAATGGAGACAAATATACGGCCGCAGATATTTGCCGAATTAAGCAGGCCGCTCACCATTTAGCCGGCATTATAAACAATATTTTAGATTATTCAGAAATTCAGGCAGACCAGGCCAGTATTTCAAAAACAAGCTTCCCATTGGATGATTTGGTCGAAACTGTCGCCAGCTCGATTCAACCCCTTGCGGAGAAAAACAAAAACAATCTGGTAATTCGGAACCATAGCCCAGAGAAATCAATTTTTTCGGATGAAAAGAAGATTCGCCAAATCTTGACCCATCTGCTGAGCAATGCGGCCAAATTTACAAATAGCGGCACAATTTCACTCGATGTCTGGTTAGGGGACGATGAAAAACCGAAGCAAAATACAATTGACAATCAGAAGCTAGTCATTAATGTTAACGATACCGGTATCGGTATTCCAAATGAGTCGATTGACACGATTTTTCATCCAACAAAACCTCCAATGCCCAGTTATGACCGGTCGCATGATGGAATTGGTCTTGGGTTGGTTCTAACTCAAAATTTTGTAGAGATAATGGGTGGTTCACTGAAAGTTGAAAGTGAACAAGGTGCAGGGTCCCACTTTGAAGTTATGATCCCTCTAGAAACAAAATAAGGCGATAAGAATCAAATTCTCATCGCCTTGTTTACAAAGTTAGCCTGCGTAATTACAGTAAGTTTGCCTTACGCATTAGGGCCATAGATACGTACATAACGGGTTGGCTCGGGGCCTAAGCTGTGAGACACCAAATTTGCTTCTCGGGCTAAATCATGTTGATACCTGCGCACAAAGCTGGTGGCCGGTTTAAGATCAACACTCTTTTCGCCTAATTGCACCCGTCGTAGCGCTTCTTGCACCTCGACGAGCGCATCATCAAAAGGGTCAGGGATGGGGACCTC
>JAHDEB010000266.1 GCA_020629055.1 Chloroflexota bacterium | reverse complement strand
TTGCCCACGGCCGGATTTGGGCCAACAAGCAATTCGTGCGCCATTATTCGGGCACACTATTCAACCTTTGAAGGAACCGCTTTTGCCTATGACAATTTTTGGTACTGGCAAAATTGGGAAGAATATTTAGATGCGGCCGACGAACTCGGCTACGCCAAATATCACGACACCGGTACGATCTGGATTCCCAATCAGGTACACGGCCACAAGCATATTTTAGATTTATACGAACAGGTCGGGGTCAAGTACGAAATTTGGGACGGGGCCAAGTTAAAAGAAAAAATGCCGCTGTTCAGCACCAAATCAAACTGGCCTCCACGACGGCCGGAGATGGATGACTTTTGGGATGAGTCAGACGAATCGGTTGATTTGGCGATATTCACCCCAGGCTCCGGTTATGTGAGTGATCCACAGCTATCGGCCCATAATTTGATGCGGGCGGCTGAGGCCAAAGGGGGTGAGTTTCTATTCAACAGCGAAGTAATTGAAATTCGGCAGGCAAATAACCGAGTACAGGGGGTTACGCTGGCGGATGGCACCGTTGTCGACTCACCGATTGTGATCAATGTGGCTGGCCCCCATTCGGCCGTCATTAACCGGATGGCTGGTGTTGAAAAGAGCATGAAGGTTAAAACACAGCCTCTACGCCATGAAGTGCATCATGTGCCGTCCCCGGCCGGGTTTAATTTTGAAACCGATGGCATTCATGTGTCAGACGGTGACTCATCGGTCTATTTCCGGCCGGAAGTTGGCGCTTCGATTTTAGTCGGTAGCGAAGACCCTGAGTGTGACACCAAAGAATGGATCGATGACCCGGATGTGTTTGATAAAGCGTTAACCGAGTCTCAGTGGAAGGCGCAGGTGTATCGGCTGGCCAAACGGATCCCTGACCTGCCCATCCCGGAAAAACCGAAAGGTGTGGTTGATCTGTATGATGTATCGGACGATTGGATTCCGATTTATGACCGGTCGAGCCTAGACGGTTTTTACATGGCGATTGGGTCAAGCGGGAACCAGTTTAAAAATGCGGCCGGGGCCGGGCACATGCTGTCTGAAATTATCACGATGTGTGAAAATGGGCAGGACCATGACGTTACGCCGTTGCAGTACAAGCTCCCCAATATCGGCCTGACGATCAATGCTGGCTTTTTCTCACGCAATCGTGAAGTGAATCCGGATAGTAGTTTTTCGGTTCTTGGTTAATGGAATTATTCGGGTAGGGGTCTACGCCATCGGAGCACAAATGGATCGAAGAAAGTAATGATCACACCGATGGCGTAGACCCCTACAAAAATCATGAAAGTTTTTGAAAGCACAATGATCAACGCTCCGGCCGATAAAGTCTGGGCCGTCATGCGAGATTTTGTCGGGCTGACGGTGTGGAGCAACGCTGTCACAGGTGCCCACATCACCAACGGCAAACCGGCCGATCAACTTGGGGCGATTCGGCATCTCGATATCGTCGATGGGTCGGTTTTTATTGAAACACTTGTGGCCCATTCAGACAAGGAGATGTTTTTGAAATACGACATCGTTGAGGGCCCCATCCCTGTAACCGATTATGTGGCCACGATGCGACTTTATCCGGTGACAGCCACCGATCAGACATATGCTACATGGTCGGCCGAATTTGATTGCCCCGATGACCAGCGTAAAGCGATGCAAGATATTGTTGGCAATCAAATCTGTGCGGGTGGATTACAAGCATTAAAAGAGTATTTTGAAACCAAAAGCTAACAGCTAATAGCCAAAAGCCTAAGGAGGACAAAATGGCAGATAGACTTGGATACAAAAAAATATTTGGGGTGCTGATTCCGGGCATGAATAGTGTGGTGGAACCAGAGCTGGCGCAGTTGAAGGTCCCCGGTGTGACCAATCAGACGGCTCGGCATGTAATTGCACCGGGGCTAAAAACCCCCGGCATTGAGCAGGTGATGGAGCTGTTAATGACCTGTGGTCCAGATGCATTGCTGTTGGGTTTAACGACAGAATCGGCCGAAGGTGGTCTGGACTCCTTGGCAGCATTGGCAGATGATTTGGCTGGCAAATCAGGATTGCCCGTTTTCACCGGCTCTTACGCCAGCTATGCGGCGTTACGCAGTTTGGGTGCAACTAAAATTGCGGTCGTGACTCCGTTTGATGACGAGAAAAATCACAGCATAGTCAAGCCACAGGTTGAAGCACAGGGGTTTGAGGTGGTATCGATTGCAGGCACGGCCGCGCCATCTTTAGAAGCGATTGCAGGGGCATCTGATGCTGAGATTCTAAATGTTTTTGCCATAGCAGATCATCCAGATGCTGAAGCGATTTTGCAGTTAGGCACAGCGTTGCCGGTGGTTGATCTCGTTGCTGATTTGGAGTCAAAATTCAACAAACCGATCGTGGCATGTAACGCAGCGTTGTACTGGCAGGCTCTTCGTGAATCTGGGATTACAGACAAAGTTGAAGGCTTCGGCCGGTTGTTGGCAGATTAAGAAGGCTCAGATCAGTGTCTGCGGCAACCTCTGTCTATTGATTATTGATGCAGGTTATTATTTAAAGCCTGCTTAGATAGCCTCAATTTAAATTGATATCAAAAAACTCTGCATTAATCTAGGATTGATCAATGGTTGAACAGATTCGGCCACAGACCAACAAGCCAAATAAAAAAGTAAAACAGAGGGTTTCCGTTGGGAAATCATCAAAAAGGTGCCTTGAAAAAAGTCATTTCAAAAGTTATCCTTGTATACCTATCAAAGTTATGCAAGGAGGTCGACATGACCATCAATTTTAAAATATCTCGTTACAGTCGATTGATATTAACCCTATTCATTGCTATCGGGGTGATTAGCTTTTTCATTTTTTTGCTTTCGCCTAAAGCCGTTCAGCATCCAATCCATGCTATAAAAATTGAAGAGGGAGAATATATTCATGGATGGAACATCCGCTGCCTTGAAAACCCAGAATCCCCCGAATCCACTCTTTGTAAAACGACGATCAATGGGGACATCTTGGAAGTTCAAACCAAGCTTCGCTTTTATGATTTTGCAGCAGGTCCAATAGATTGTGAAGCTTGGTTTAGTGATCAGCAACTCAATTGTGAAGCTGCTTATATCACATCTAGCTATTGGCCAAGAGGGATATCTGTTTCTGGTTCAACAGAGTTAAATGAAGCGATCGCCCAAGAACCAAGCTGGCGTAATTGGCAAGGCAATTTCTACGGTTGGTATGAGTTTGAGTATGGTCAGTTGGGTGCGATTTTATCGATACTCTATACGTTATTTACATTTCGAATGGGCTTTAACTATTTCTCGTCACAGCGTTCTGAACGCTGGTGGCACCAAACGATCTTAATCGGATTAGGTTTAGCACTCCTTACTTTCATGCTGGCTCCTAGAGTCATTCCTCAAGTAATGGCTGATTTTTCAACAAACCATCTTCACAGACGAGGGTATTCCGGCCGATTTGACTGGGCCGCATGGGGTCTTCCTATTTTGATGATTGGGATACTTTTAGCGACCGGATTGCGCATACGCTTAGAAGGACGAGCAAACAAACAAGCAATGACAGCGGCATTTACAAACAGTCTGCTGCTTTCAACTGTTTTATTTCTTGCAACCTACTTCGTTATTTTCATGCAGCTTATCTTGTTCGATTTTATCGATTAAAACAGTTCGCCATCAGCCAATCATCAACAGTGACAGTTTCATCGTTTTACAAGTTATATCTGGGCTCCATTTGGGAATGGTTTCATTGTAGATGACTGATGTCTGAATTTAGGTTCCCAAAAACCGGTCAACTATTTTCCCGCTTAGCTGCTTCAATGCTAATAAATTCAGGCAGGTAATTGGGCGTACAGTTACGCGGAACCGGGTCCCCTTTGTAGAGTTCCAATTTTTCGCCCAACTTAACGCACCGCTCCCGGAATTCTGGCTGAAAAACCCCGATCCAGCCGGCACAAAAATTCATCGCCCACTGCACATTTGGCTCTTCATTTTCCATGTCTCTTTCCAGAGATTCGAGTAAGGCAAGGGTATTGTCATGCTCAGTTTTACCCGTCCAGCGCAGACGTGCTTGATGGTACCAAAACAAGCGGCGTAAAACGGGTGAGGAAGCTTTCTGCCACGTTGGTAGCAGGGCGGTCGTCTTTTTGTCTTTCATCAGCTGATTGGCCATCAACCATTCAGACAATCGATTTTGCTGGTCATCGTCAAGCAAAAGCATGTCGGCCGCAAGTTGATCAATTAGATCTTGTGTAATCAATTTTTTGTCCATGATGAGGACGCCCAGCATACGGGGATAATAGTTCCCTGACTCCCAAAGCTCCATCGCCAAGGCATGATCTCGCTTAATTTCTTTGGCGATCTTTTTAAGATCACCCATCTTTATACTTTCGCCGCTAAGCTTTGAAATAATTTGGTTCGCGTCTGCTGATAAAACCATCATGTCCTCCTACGGATTAAGCACATCTGTTCTGGCAAGGATCTTAAACAAACCTTTCACTGGTGTCAACCGCCTCTCAATCTCAAAGCGATCTCAAGGCGACTTATCTTGCAACTGCAAATGTGCGTTTAGCAAAGGCAATTGCGGTCCCCAATTATGATCTTTAGAGATCTCATCATCTGCCCCAAGCACGTCCGAACCGGATATCCGGCCGACAGCGACCCGCTTGGCAAGCTCTGGGAATGATGTCTCAAGTTTTGGCTTTCCCCAATCAAAATAAAATGTCTTAGCAACCTCTAGTCCCTTCAACTTTCCTCCTGCGGCTCCATCTAAATCATGTGATCTAGAACCTGTTTAACTGTCGAAAAACTCCCTTAACAGTTCGGCCGGAGCTTACTAGAAAACCAGATCAATGTAAAATCGCTTCAACGCCTCTGCATTAATCGATTCTGTTGCCGTTATAAAGTCTGAAGAAGTGTCATCGGTTTTCTCAGCGTTCATTCGTTCCCAAGGGTGGATAAGTGTCATGCCACGGGTGTGTGTCCCATTCAATTCAACCGGCAGTGAATCAATCTTAATAGATGAAATGTTGTCTCGCTCCCCTGCCGCCCAGAAAACAGGGATCGAGTCATAACATAAGGGGCCAGGCTTGTATTCCACACCATAATCCCACCACAATTGGGTCGCTTCATAAAGTGCCTGATTAAACGGTGATGGCGAGTTACCGGTCAACGCTTTAACTTCAGCCATTGTGAAAAACAGCTTTTGGCTAATGCTCCAAGTGGCTAAGAAAATAGGTAGCCCACTTTGGAGGATCAAATCAGCCGCTTCTGGATCATGGTGAACGTTCGACTCAGTGTGCAGGAGATGAACTTCGCCTCCCATCAGAGCCAATGAACCGATCATCGATTTCTGCCTCTCGTCGGCCCGCTTAATCACCTCGGCGATGTTGCTCCAAGGGCCTGTACCGATCAGGGTGATGGGCTTGTCCGCCTGGCTCAACTGCTTCAGTATAAACTCAACCGCATCCCCATACTCTTCCCCGCTCTCAGGATCGTCAGCCTTGACGAGGTCTAAATGTGTTAAGTAGTTTTTGTATTCAGACGCGTCAACCCCACGCTCCTTCATCGCTTCTGGAATTCGGATACCGGCAAAAACGGGAATATCTGAACGGCCAGCAAGCCTTAACATTTTAGCGACCACTCGAGCACGCGCTTGAGTATCGGCCGAAACGGTTGTTGCTCCTAACAAATTGAGCCGAGGGTGTTTAAGGATCAAGGCAAGCGCATACAAATCATCAATATCACCACCCGCATCTGTGTCAAAAATTACGTTTATTGTCATGGTTTTTCTTTTTGGCCTTTCTTATCGAGTCGAGGCGTGAATTATTATCGAATAGCAAATTCTGTGCCAATCGGCCGCACGGCCATGGCATGGTTGAAAAATCATAATTTCACATCTGCAAACGTGAGAAGTAAAATCGAGGATATGTCCACTCAACCAAACATCCTCTTTCTCGTCAACGACCACCAGCTTTACTATCGGCACGGGTGGGATAGTGGGCCACAAATTCAACGGCCGTATTTCGACCAATTGGCGGCCGGGGGTGCGAATTTTTCTCGCGCCTACACCGCCTGCCCTCTGTGTGGCCCCGCTCGTCGCACCATCCTCACCGGCCTGTATCCGCACAATCACGGCCACCTACAAAACGATTCAGATGCCCCCTACACCCATGAGATGGTTCCACAAAAGCTGGCCGAAGCAGGGTATCAAAACATCGCCTTAGGCAAATGGCATGCAGGGTCAGGGACGGCGCTTGATCACAATGCGCAAGGGTTTAGCCTGCCGGGATATGGCAATCCATATCTAACAGAGACCTACAAAAGTTACTTGCGTGAACGAAATCTGCCCCATCCCAACATCCAAATTGAGCGTGATCTGAGTCATGAAAATCAGCTACGGCCGGGTGCTAAATATGTTCAGGAAGATGTCGGCGGCTGCTGGGAGCACATGACCGGTATCATGGATGCACCTGATGATTGTCATGAAGCGTTTTTCTTGGCCAACTTGGCCTGTGACCAGCTCGATGCCATCGCCGCAAAAAAGGACGACCGGCCGTTTTGTATGCGGGTCGATTTTTGGGGACCTCATCAGCCCTACTTCCCGACTCAGCGGTTTGCAGACCTGTATGACCCCACGCAAATCCCGGTCTACCCTAGCTTTGCCGATGATCTCGCAAACAAGCCATCCAGCTATCAAAGAGAGTTAAACAATCCGATGGGGGATGAACATGGGAAGATCATTCATCCAAATCCACTTGCTTGGGAAGAATGGCAAAAGATGCTGGCGCTTTGCTATGCTCAAATTACGCTAGTGGATGAGGCGGGCGGCCGTATTTTGGCCAAGCTGGATGAGTTGGGGCTGGCTGAAAACACACTGATTGTTTGGACGGCCGATCATGGAGATGCACTGGCCTGCCACGGGGGGCATTTTAATAAACGCTGTTATTTACCAGAAGAGGTCATGCGTGTTCCCCTTGCCATTCGTTGGCCGGGAGTGGTTCCGGCAGAACAACAGCTTGACCATTTAGTCAGCAACATCGACTTGGCCCCTACCATGTTGGCGGCCGCAAACACCGTATTTTCTAAACCGGTAGATGGAGAGAGCCTAATCCCATTGATGCAAGGTAATGATGTGCCTTGGCGCGAGGATTTGCTGTGTGAAACCAACGGCCATTATGATCCGGTCATCGGCCGGATGGTCGTCACAGATCGGTACAAATATGTCGAAACCGAGGGGGACATGAGCGAGCTATACGACTTAGACAATGACCCATATGAAATGCAAAATTTGATCTCTAGTCCAGCATCCGCCCAGCTAAAAAAAGATATGCAGGCTCGCTTGTTCGCTTGGAAAAGAGCGACTCAAG
>JAHDEB010000265.1 GCA_020629055.1 Chloroflexota bacterium | reverse complement strand
ACGCTCACCTTTCAGCCAGTCTTTGCAAGGTATCACACCCCTTACCTTATAAACTCTGCCCCCATAATTCGATCAATGCGAAATGTGCGTTGCTGCTTGCGCAGATGGCAATATGCGATGAAATAGGTTGTGCTGCCATGGCGCGTCGCATACCTAGGGGAGACCTGTCGCGAATTAATGGTGCCAACCTTCGAGATATAGCGAATCTTTAAATCTCGCCGCGCCTCTAACGCCTCTGCCAAAAGGGGGGGCAGCTCAATGGCTTCTTCCCTCACCGGAGAGTAAATGGCCCCACCTTGTGCATGTAGCAAATCCCCAACCGTCTTAAATTTATGTTTCGTGACCAATTCTCGACTCATCCGCTTAAACACTTCGGCCGTAACCAAAACATCGTTTAGCGCCCGATGGGCACGAGTCATGGGTATATTTAGTTTGCCAGCGATATGGGAAAGGCTGTTTCGACCAAAATAAAAATACCCGCGAGCAAGTTTAAGCGTACATAACCAGGGGTTCTCAAACGTTTGATTGATCAAGTTGAACTCATGCCCCATAAAATCTGCATCAAATTGCGCATTGTGTGCAATCATCAAAGCGCCATCTAAAATCTGATTCACTTGGGGTGCAACATCTGCAAACGTAGGGGCATGGGCAACATCGGCATCAAACAAACCGGTTACTTTTGAGGCTGGGGGTTCAATTGGCCGGCCGGGGTTTAACAGGGTCTGAAATTGGGCCACCTGCTCCCCAGCTTCATAACGGACCGCCCCGATTTCAATCACTCGGTGGCCGAGTGCGGTATGGAGCCCCGTTGTTTCTGTGTCCAACACCACAAAAGGGGTTTCTTCCAGCGTTTTTTCATCAAAATCAAACATAAGACTTAAAGAGTTTCAGATTGACGATTTTGGATTGATGATTGTGCCCCCCAAACAATCTTTCGCTGATCCCCAAACACTTTTCTGAATTTCTATAGCATGATTGTATCGATTGCTATGAATATGCCCACTAGGAAATCAGAATGGAATCACTCTCTAATTTATTGAAAACATTCCTAAAAAACAGTTTTGATGCATTGCTATGGGGTATGTGCCATGTTAGAATGGTGAAAATTTTCACATATGATGGCGATTGTCATCTTTGCACAGTTTATGAACTTGATTGCACCCGAAAATATTCCTGAAATCCCAGATATCGTTATCGGCCGCCTTCCCGTCTATTTACGTGCACTAAACCGCATGCACATCGAAGGGAAGCGTACGACCTCTAGCAGTGACTTAGGCCGCCGATTAGATATTAGTTCAGCACAGATTCGGAAAGATCTATCTCACTTCGGTGAGTTTGGGAAACAGGGAACCGGCTATCATATTCAACACCTTGTCAAAGAGTTGCGTGAAATTTTAAAGCTCAATCGCATTTGGCCTGTGGCTGTCATTGGGGCCGGTTTTCTGGGCCACGCATTGGCAAGCTACAACGGGTTTCAAGAACGTGGTTTCCAGATCCAATGGGTGTTCGACAATAACCCAGAGCAAATCGGAAAAATAATCAACGATATTGAAATCCGATCAATGAAACTGCTGGAAAAAACCATCAAAGAAGAAAAAGTTAAAATAGCCCTGCTTGCAGTCCCTGCGATTCATGCACAATCCGTCACAGATCGGCTGGTTGAAGCTGGCATACAAGGGATCTTAAATTACGCGCCGATTAACTTGGTTGTCCCTGACCATGTCAATGTCGGATACAGCGACCCGGTTGTCCAATTGCAGCATATGGCCTACTACATCAAGTCTGACGACGAGCTTTAAATTCAATCCCCTCATCATTTTAATCGAATATCTACCAGCTTAGAGCTTAGGCATCTGCCTCTCTTTTTGCCTCATCTCATAAATGAGAATGGCTACTTTTTTGCCAAAAAACAAAAAAGCTGTGGGCGAATGCCCACAGCCAAGAGAGATAGGTAGGTGAACCAGCTTTGGGTTCACGCTTTACCCGACATGGTCATCATTTAAAATGATGATTAGTCGTTTCGGTCAGGTTCTGCAAAGGCACCAACGATCTGAATATAGATATTGAATGGATATTCAAAATCGATCAAGATCGGTTCACCGGTACCTAAACGATCATACTCAGGGTCATTGAAAACCATGTCCCCCTGAATCGTACCGCCTAAACGGTAAACACCAGGTCGTGCAGATAAGAGTTGGATACAGTCACCGGCCGCGCCACTACATTCAATCGGGTCACCACCAGGAGATTGCAAAATCAACTCGATATATTCATCGCTAGACCAGACATATTGAGCATTGTCGTCAAACGTCTTGTATTGATCATAGCGGGTCATACAATTGCCACCGTTTAGCTGACCAACCCAATCTAAACACTTATCTAGATCAGCTTCTAAGATACGTCCAGCACCCGTCGCGCCAAACTGAATCGTCTTGTTGGTGTCAATCTGATTGGTTGCCCAAGGAGCGTCAAGCGGTTCACCGGTTGAATCATCAATCTCTTGTGCCATAAAGGTATCTACCGTATAGCTGTTCAAACGGATGGTTCCGGTCAAAATCGCGTCAGGCGTAGTACATTCCGCGGTGTTATGGGTAGCGCAGAAAAATGCGATCAACTGGGGTGCTGTTGGGAGTTCTAAACCAGGTAAAATCGTCATCGGAACTTGGAAAGGGTTAACGATGAGATCATCGATTTCGAAGTCCGCTTCCGTTTCATCGCTAAACTGCAACACGTTGTCGAAGACCACATGGCTAAATGGGATCATGTTTGACATCGGCACACCTTCGCCGGTCCATTCTTTCACGACAGGGACATCATAATCGGCCGTATTGTCCGCCTCTTCGCCTACTTTTTCTGGGAAGGCGGAGCTGACTTCAGCGGTACCAGCAACAGAATCTTGTAGATAGATGCCGGGTACCCGAGCCGAAACGGTGAAGACGCTTATAAAGTCGGTAATCGGTAAGATCGGTGTTGTACAGCGAACCTTTGTGTCGTTATCTTGCAGCTGACATGCCCAAGATCCATGAGGTGTCAGTGATTTCACATCAAGTCCGACCGGCAACGTTAATGTCACAACCGCATCTCGAGCGAAGTTTGGCCCGGTATTATCAACTTCAGCCAACAGGTCTAATGTTTCCTCGAGCGCCACTTCACCTAATGAAGGAGTGACTTTTACCCCGAGTTCAACCGTACAGTCGACAAAGAATAAAATGTCTTCCGCTTCACCCGTATTGGCATAATCGTTTGGCCCAACCGGTTCACTAGCGATACGTACACGGATCGTGGTGTTATCACAAGCCGCATCCGTTGGTACGATAAGCTGCTTTTTCAAAAGAACATCATCGGCCGATAATGGGACAAGTTCGTTATCGATAATCGTCTCGGTCGCTTCGTCAAAAATGCCATCTTGATTCCAGTCAACCCAGCCGCTAACAAATGCATCTAAATGGACGCTGTTACGGGCCAAAATGTGAATGTCAACCGTTTGATCTAAAATTCCGGTTGCACCATTTGGAAAGATGATCCCATCTTCGTCGTCACTATTGGTAATGTCGTCACCGTTTGCATCGGTAGAGCTTAGAGCGAGTGGCTCAGCGTCTACACTTTGGCCAAGACCCATCCCTGGCAAAATGCGGTGCATTGCGTCGCCATAAGAAGCGGCGCCGTCACCGTAATCAAAATCATCTGGCAGTTCAACTGTGTCGCAGCTAATTTCAATCGGATAGTCTTCAGTTTCTCCAATACCATTGCTATCGGCCGAAGCGCCCCCCGAGGCGGTGGTCAGCCGGAAACGAGCGGTTGTGAAACCACAAACCGAGTCTCCAGGTACAGCAAAAGCATCAACTTGAGTTTGGGTATTGGCCTGTTGGTTAAAGGTTAAACCGAACCCTGCCAACCTTTCAGTTGTTTCATCAAATTGCCCATCTAAATTAAAGTCGATCCAACCTTCAACAATGGCACCATCTTGGCGGCGGTTGTTGACACGCACTTCGACTGTGCCGATGCCACCGCGATAAATTGTGTTGCCACCCACAAAGGTGATTCCATCCTCGTCGTCAGATTGGTTCAGGTCGTCCCCGTTCGCCGCATTTGAAAACTGTGCTGCTGGCTCAACGTCAACGGTATCACCCAACCGTAAGAACATATCGGCCGCTTGTCCGGCGCTACCAAAGCTGCTGGCTGCGTCCCCAAAATCTGTTCCGGTTAAGAAAGCTAAATTAACAAACGCATCGTCGTTCAACGTGCCTGGATCATAAACGTTCAACGAGGCGCTGCGAATGGCGAAGTTGACACGTCGGGTGCTCATATCAGTCTCGTTGTCGCTCATCGCGCTGTTGGTATAACGCACTTGGCGCAATATCGTCTGATAATCACTGGGTGTACCCACGCCAACAATTTCTAAATTTCCGGTTGCTTGCTCATACCACCAAGAAAGGCCATTAAAGATGCCCGAATCAGCCGGCGTATCGCCGATGTAAAGGGTATCTTTTGAGGCATCAAAATGATCTGTCAATTGAACAGTCGCACTGCTCACACCTTCATTTTCACCTGTGACTGTCACATTTGGGTCAACTGTTTGAGCAACACCGCCCAATGTAAATGTAGAGGAATGGTCGGCCGTGATCTGCAATGACGATGGGCATTCCACAGAATAAACAGCTTGTTGAATCGCCGCCGCCAGCTGATTGGCATTTGACGCACCAAAATATTCTCCGCCACCTTGATGTGCCGCATATTGCAACAGGTCTTGGCGGAAATCAGTCCCTAAAATAGAGATTGAATGGATGGTTAGGTCGCTTAAGCTTGATGACAAATCATCGACTGCGACCATTGCGTCTGCTAGGGGATATCCAGCATGTCGGCCGTATTGGTCGTAATAAACACCCTGGTTACGCACCCAATTTGATGAGTAAAACCCACCATATGGGTTCACAATGGGGACCCCATTGACGTAGTAGTCATAATATCCATTACCGGCCAAGTCATAAGTTGGGATCCCGTCTGTAATAAATAAAACAATTGGAATTCGATTGGGATCACTATTGGCAAGCAAAACATCTTTTGTGCCATACAAAGCCTGGGCCGTAGGGGTTCCGCCGCCAGCAGAAAGACCATTAACCACATTACTGATTGAATTAAAATCGTTTGTGAAATTAACGGCTAGGTTGGTCGACAATCCCTGCCAAGTCAGAAGGGCCGCTTCTACACCGGCTCCATCTTCTTCTAAGACGTTGTTCATTTGAACAATCGCATCTTTGGCTGCGTCTAAACGCGAACCAGCTCCACCGTATCCCCAATTCATGCTCCCAGATAAATCGAGGACGTAAACAATATCGAAGTCTTGACAGACTTGGTATTCAAGACCGGTCACTGCGGCCGGGCTTGCTTCGATATGATTGACCGGAATGGCCAAAATTGAAACACACAGAACGAATAATAGAAAAAATCTTGATTTATAAATGATACTGCACATGTGGCCTCGCATGGGAACGAAGGTGCTTAGGTACGAGCATTAAATGACTAAAATAATAAAAATGCTTGTTCCTATCCAGCCGATGATTTAAATCCTCTTTTTAGGAGCGCTCATCAGCCTTGATCGGACCCAATAGATAAAACGAAAAAAGTAAAACAATTAACAATAATTAGTAGTTTCATTTTACTCTCTTGCCTGGGACCTTACGGCTAGGACCGGACGAGTAGGACCATGGTCATACAACATAGTACTCTGGTATTAATCCCCCTTTTTTTGCGCATGAAGGGGGCGTGAAAAGCTGAATCCCAAACGATTTGATTGGGTGAATAATCGGAAAACAGCCAGCCGGCGGCTACCCCAATCCCTCTGTTAAAATCACAATCAGCGGGGATCATTTCTCAAAGCTATTTGACCTTTCTGAGCGGGCCACCCCACTTTATTGAGTTGCAACAGAGCGCCATTGCACAAACAGTGACTCAACCAGTTGGTTGATCGAGAAATAAACCGGCACGCATTAAACCGTAACCGATCTCCTGATTCCTGAATGCCTAATCTGAACTAATCTTCTTCTATAACTATTTCAAAGGAGAACTCAGATGAACTGGATCAGAAACTTACCCAAATTTGTAAAAATCATTGTAGCTACCGTTTTTTTGCTACTCGTTGCATTGTTTGCAGCATTCGAAATTGGCTCCCCCGAGACACCTGTTGATTTAAACAATCCGGTTGGGTTGATTGATACAGTTTATGCAGATATCGGCCGAAACCGTGAGTTAAGCACCTACATTTGGTACCCAACTGAGGCAACTGAAAATGTAACGGTCCATATGGACAATGCGGTTTTCCAAGGATTCTCTGCAATTGAAAATGCACCGATCAAATCAGACAAGTACCCGCTGATCATTATGTCGCACGGCAGCGGTGGCAACAGGGGCAATCAGGGATGGTTAGCGCCTGAATTGGCACGTCAGGGGGCGATTGTCGTTGCTGCTAATCATCCTGGCAGCACTTCAAGGGACTCTGCACCTGAGACAAACATCTTGGTGTGGAATCGGCCGCAGGATATCTCTTTCTTGATCGACTCTGTTCTGGCGGACCCTCAATTAAGCGCTCATATCGACCCTGACAGGATTGCGGTCGTCGGTCACTCGTTAGGTGGATACACCGCATTTGCTATCGGTGGCGGCGAGCTCAGCGTCGATCGCTTCGCTCAGTATTGCCAAGATTTCTCGGCCGCTCCTGACTGTATGTTTTATGTCGCTGGAGATGTCGACTTCATGCAGGTAGATCGCAGTCAATTCGAACAAGACTTTAAAGACGACCGTGTTTCGGCCGTGGTCGTTATCGACCCTGCTTATGCGATGTCATTTAAACCCGAAAGTTTAGAGAATCGTGCAGCTACCCTATTAATTGCCCCGCCAGTCGCAGAAAATGAAGTGGGCGACTTGAAGGTTGATTTTCTCGCAGCCCAAGCAAACTTAAACGATAGCTATATAAATATGAGTGGTGCTCATCACTTTACTTACTTGCCAGAATGTAAGCCGATCGGCTTCTATCTACTAAAAGTAGTTGAAAGAGATGGTGAATTGCTATGCTGGCCGGAAGAGACAAAGACACGGGCAGAGTTTCATGACATCACTTCGGCCGAAATCATTAAGTTCTTGCACAGCGAAAATATTCTTGAATCTTAGCGACTCGCCAAAAGGCTAATCAGAAAAACAAATAGATAAAAAAACAGCCCCTGTCGTTAAACGACAGGGGCTGTAAAGTTCGAATTAAGTAACCTATAAATCGTCTACAGACCTACAGGGTACTGAATACCGATCAACTAGATTTATCCACCACAACCTTGTGTGATACCGATGTCAGCCCAGTTTACGGTAAATTCGTAAGC
>JAHDEB010000036.1:24956-39346 GCA_020629055.1 Chloroflexota bacterium | reverse complement strand
ATGATCAAGAGCGGTATGTTGCGATCCAAAATATCGTTGTCGAAATGCTAGCGGTGGCGACATTGGACACCGTTGACGCTTTAGAACCACTCAGAGAAACCGTTTTGACCCGGGTTTCACCCACAGCGGCCGGGACCGCGGCCGTCATCGATGCAGAAGATCGAATTTTACTGATGCGTCGCTCTGACAATGGGTTGTGGAATATGCCGGGTGGCGTGTTGGAGGTTGGTGAATCTCCTGCAGACGGCGCAGTACGTGAAACGCTAGAAGAGACCGGCGTTCATTGTCGGCCGATCGCGCTGGTCGGTGTGTATGACTCAAATGTCTGGGACATCGGCAAGCCGCAGCAAATATACAAATTTACATTTTTGTGCCAGCCTACCGGTGAGCCAAATAGCGTCGCATCGCACGCGCATGAGTCACTTGAGGTCGGCTGGTTTAAAAGAGACGAACTGCCAGTAGATCTGTATGTTGGGCATGTGCAGCGGGTGGCGGATGCATTTGATATGAAGGCTGGAAACAGGGCTAAGGCTCATTTTGATGTTGAATAGCGCTTTAGCTAACTGATAGCCAAGCTAATTCGACAACCCAGATTTTAAGACGGTTAACAAATGGGTGAGGTTTGCATCGAATGTGGCTGGCTCACTCAAATCAACCATATCGGCCGCATGGTTAAAAATATAGACAAGTAAGGGTTTTATAATTTCTAGAGGGATGTCTGAGCGAAAATCCCCTTTCTCATAAGCTAGTTCAATCAGGGCATTGAGCAAATCATCGTTGTTAAGATTAAACTGCTCGGCCGCCTTGTTGTAAATCCCGCTCCCTTTTTCCCGCTCAAAACTCTCCCCAAACCCATTCACGGCCGGGTGCTCACGTGCAAAGGCCAGCTCATACGTCATACGCGCCTGAAAGATCGAATAGATGTCGTTTTGGGCCGTGGTCGCCTGCATGATGTTCTGCAAAAAATCCCGCTTTTGGGCCACCATCACCCCAATTAGCGCTAAATAAAGCCCCTCTTTATTTTTGAAATGATAATAGAACTGCCCTTTGCTCATTCCGGCTTCGCCAAGAATCCGGTTGATAGATGCTTGATCATACCCGTGTGTGCTGAATTCATGCAGGGCTGTAGTGAATAATTTGTCTTCGTGTTCGAAATTTTTTCCAAATGACATAGTTCGGTGAATCAGTAACCGGTGGGTCAGCAGGTCGGTGATTTCCGTGCATGCCATCTACTGATTTACCGAATACCGAATAGCGAAGCGGACTGATCACCGCTTTAGACCATGTAGTCTAGACTGTTTTGTCTAGACCTTCAAGTCTAGAGTATACTTTTGACAAAATTGGAACAAAAACCGTTTCAAGCTCCCTTTAATAAATATTTAAAAACGTTATTAGTGTGGTTGATCAACAGCAGAGTGATCGGCCGCAAAAAATTTCTAACAGCAACCGTTAGGAGGTTTATCCATGGGATCATCCCAAAGTTTCGAAAATTTAGCAGACAGCTTTCTTAAACAAATTGACGCTTATGAAAGCGAAACAGAAGTCAAAAGTGTTGGTACCGTACAAGCGGTATACGACGGTATCGCGATTTGCGATGGTTTGGCCGATGTTAGCGCGAGTGAATTGGTGCGGTTCAGCAACGGTACCCAAGGTATCGCGTTGAACCTAGAACCAGACAGCGTTGGTATCGCTGTTATGGGTAAGTACACCGATATTGAAGCTGGCGACGAAGTACGCGCAACCGGTGAGGTAGCGGCTGTACCTGTTGGTGAAGCGATTCTCGGCCGTGTTGTAAACGCGTTGGGCGCACCCATCGACGGTAAAGGGCCAATCGCAACCGATGACGTTTATGAAATTGAGCGGGTTGCCCCTTACGTAATTGAGCGTAAAGGTGTAGACACGCCGATGATGACCGGTATCGTAGCGATCGACGCGATGACACCTGTTGGTCGTGGACAACGTGAATTGATCATTGGTGACCGCCAAACGGGTAAAACCGCAATCGCGCTTGACACCATCATCAACCAAAAAGGAAATGGGGTTGTCTGTATTTACGTGGCTGTTGGTCAACGTAATGGTCAGGTAGCACAAGTTGTGCGCACGCTTGAAGAAAACGGCGCGATGGATTACACCATCATCGTTGTTGCTGGTTCTTCTGACCCATCTCCAATGCAATACTTCGCTCCTTTCTCTGGTACCGCTATTGGCGAGTACTTCATGGAAAAAGGGCGCGACGCGCTTGTAATTTACGACGACCTTTCAAAACAAGCTTGGGCTTATCGCGAAATGTCTTTGATCCTTCGTCGTCCTCCTGGCCGTGAAGCGTATCCTGGTGACATCTTCTCGGTTCACAGCCGTTTGCTAGAGCGTTCTGTACGTTTACGCGACGACTGGGTGATTGTTAAAAAAGGAACTGAAGTTACTAAAGAAAATGCGGCAGACGTGAACGTTGCGGCCGAAATCATGTTTGGTAACGACGACGAGCACAAAATCGAAAACGCTTGGAAACAGCTTGAAGCTGATGGCAAAAACAAAGATGACTACGAACTAATCAAAGTTCCTGGCTCTGGTGGTTCTTTGACAGCTCTGCCGGTTATCGAAACCCTATTGGGTGACGTTTCTGCTTATATTCCTACCAACGTAATTTCGATTACTGACGGTCAGATCTTCTTGGAAACTGACTTGTTTGCGGCCGGACAGCTACCAGCTATTTCATCTGGTATCTCTGTATCACGTGTGGGTGGTGACGCTCAGTTTAAAGCGATGAAACAGGTTGCTGGTGGTCTAAAATCTGACTTGGCCCAGTACCAAGAGCTAGCCGCGTTCGCGCTGTTCGCATCTGACCTAGATGCAGCAACCCGTCGTCAGCTTGACCTTGGCGAGCGTTTGATGGAGATCCTCAAACAGCCACAGAATTCACCATACTCATTGGTTCATCAAATCTACGTGATCTATTCAGGTACACGTGGTTATTTGAATGATGTGGCCCCAGGGGATGTACGTCGTTTCTTGAACGAATTTATCCGCTACATGGACACAGTGCATCCAGCAGTTGGTGAAGATATTGAAAGCCGTAAACGGATGGTTGACGCAACTGAGGACAAACTCAAACAAGCGATCACTGATTTTAAAGCGACTTTCAGCTAATAGCAGTTTTCAGTAGACAGTTATCAGTCATCAGTTACTGCGCTTCGCGTTAGACTGAAAACTGATAACTAACAACTGACGACTACGAGCTAAACATGGCTACAGAAAGAGAACTCAAACAACGCATTAACAGCGTTAAGAACACCTCAAAGATCACCAGCGCGCTGGCGGCGATTTCTGCTTCTAAAGCAAATCGTGCACAAGCGCGGGTGGGTGCCACGCGGGATTATGCTGACAAGGCGTTCGAAATTTTGAACAACTTGGCAGGTGGTTCTGCAACGGTAACACACCCTATGCTGACCGGCCGCGAAGAAGTTAAAAACGTGGCTATCATCGCCTTCACCGGCGACCGTGGTCTTGCAGGTTCATACAACTCAGACATCGTTCGGATCGTTGAAGGGTTGATCGCCAAACTTGGTGACACCGTAGAAAGCGTCAAGATCGTGGCTGTAGGTAAGAAAGGGCGTGACCTCTTTATCCGACGTGGATACGATGTGATCGCATCTTTCATTAATATGCCAGACCCACCTTCATCAAACGATATCTCTCCAATTGCGCAAGTGGTTGTAGACGATTATCTAGATGAAAAAGTTGATCAAGTATTTGTGGCTTACACAGACTTTATCAACATGGTGAACCGGTATGCGCGCTTAAAGCAGCTTTTGCCGCTTAGCCCAACCGATTTTACCGGTGGACCCTTGGCTGATATGTTTGAAGCCCCCGCAAAAGACGTTGAATCGACTGGAAGCGGACCAGGCGCAGACTATTCGTATGAACCACCGGCCGAAGAATTGCTCAACGCCATTGTTCCCCGTTTTGTTGACTTGCAGCTTTACCAATCTTATTTGGAATCGCTTGCTAGTGAACATAGTGCCCGTTATGTGGCAATGAACAATGCGACGGACAATGCAAAAGCTTTGATCGACGACTTAACGCTGGCCCGTAACAAAGCGCGTCAAACCGCTATTACTGCCGAAATTTTAGACATCGTGGGTGGCGCGGCTGCCCTTGAAGATTAGTAAACAGTTTTCAGTCATTAGTTATTGGTTAAGGCAAATGCGTTTGCACACTGATAACTGACAACTCAAAACTGATAACTGTAAGTGAGAAACTATGAGTGAAGGTAGAGTCGCCGCAATCCGCGGTGTTGTACTAGACGTAGAATATCCAGATGGCAACATGCCAGAATTGCTGGAAGCCCTTGAGTGTGATCTCAACGGAAAACGATTGGTGCTAGAGGTGCAGCAGCATCTTGGCGATAACATGGTTCGTACTGTAGCGATGGACGCGACTGACGGTTTACGCCGTGGCGTTGCTGTAAAAGGTACCGGTGCACCGATTACTGTACCTGTGGGTGATGCAACCCTCGGCCGTATTTTCAACGTTGTTGGAGAGGCGATCGACGGTAAACCAACCCCAGAGTCAGACACCTATTACGCCATCCATCGTGATCCACCCCCATTCCAAGACCAATCAACCGCAACTGAAACCTTTGAAACAGGCATGAAGGTTATCGACCTTTTGGCTCCGTTTATCAAAGGTGGTAAGACCGGTATCTATGGTGGTGCTGGTGTAGGTAAAACAGTAACCATTGCTGAGCTGATCCGTTCGGTAGCAACCGAGCATGAAGGTGTATCTGTATTTGCTGGTGTAGGGGAACGTACCCGTGAAGGGACTGACTTCTACTACGAGCTAGAAGAGTACGGTGTACGTGACTCAGTAATCATGGTATTTGGCCAGATGAATGAGCCTCCTGGTGTACGTTTGCGCGTTGCTTTGACCGGTCTTTCAATGGCTGAGTATTATCGCGACCAAGGTAAAGACGTACTGATCTTTATCGACAACATCTTCCGTTATGTACTTTCAGGGTCTGAGATGTCAGCTCTGTTAGGACGTATGCCATCGGCTGTAGGGTATCAACCTACATTGGCTTCTGAGATGGGTGAATTGCAAGAGCGCATTACCTCAACCCGGAACGGATCGATTACGTCGATGCAGGCTGTATATGTACCTGCGGACGACTACTCTGACCCTGCGCCAGTAGCAACATTTGCTCACTTGGACGCTATTTTGACACTGTCACGTAACGTATTTGCTAAAGGTGTATTCCCAGCGGTAGACCCGCTTTCATCTTCAAGCCGTGCGTTGCAGCCAGACATCGTTGGTGAAGAGCATTATCGTACCGCTCGTGATGTAAAACAGATTTTGCAACGCTACAAAGAGCTGCAAGACATCATCGCGATTCTTGGTATCGATGAGTTATCAGAAGATGACAAACAGCTTGTGGCACGTGCCCGTAAAGTTGAGCGTTTCTTGGGTCAACCGATGTATGTTGCTGAGCGCTTCCATGGCTTGAACGGACAATATGTAAGCACCAAAGACACGGTTGCTGGCTTCCGCCAGATTCTCGATGGTGAGTGCGACGGTTTGCCAGAACAAGCATTTTACATGGTTGGTAATATCGACACCGTTTTTGCTAAAGCGGAAGAAATGCGCAAAGCGGAAGATTAAGTTTTAAGTGTAAAGTAATAAGTCAGAAGTATGAAGTGGCTCGCTCGCTTCATACTTAACACTTTCTACCTTTTACTTTTTACTTTAGGAACAATAACGTGGCCATTGAATTGGAAATCGTAACTCAAGAACGCAAGGTGTATAACGAACAGGTTGATACCGTCAATCTGCCCGGCATAATGGGGCGGATGGGTATTTTGCCTAACCATGCACCTCTGCTAACGGTTCTCGATTTTGGTGAGGTCATCATTCGCCGCAACGGTGTCGAAGAATACTTCGCTATCGGTGGTGGAATTGCTGAAATCAACCCAGATAAGGTAATTATCTTGGCTGACTCTGCTGATCACGCTGAAGAAATCGACGAGCAGAAAGCGGAAGAGGCGCGTCAAGCGGCCGCCAAAGCGATGGAAGAAGGGGTCCCTGAAGATCCTGAAGCCTATCGCATGTTGGAAGCACAGCTGCGTCGTGAACAATTACGTGTGGACATCAGCCGCAAACGGCGCACAGGTCGCCCAAGCGTGCCTGATCTTTCGTCACGTAACTAATCAGAACTTTAGACTGATCGGGTTTTTAAAACCTGATCGGCCTTTGATAAAACGGGTCGGCGTTTATTTTAATAATCGCCGACCCGTTTTTGATTAAAACAGTAAGAGCCACTTTCAGGCCACTGACACGCCACTGGAAGTTAGTTAATAGAGGTTGCTTCTGACCGATCTTTCTGACAAAATCAGAAGGTTGCAGATCGTAACTTGCACGTCATACCCACTGCAAAACGTGCCATCTGCATTTAGGAAAATAGAAGGATAAGGCTGACCCGCGTTTACGCAGCGATGCTAACAAGCTAAAAATATGGCATTTTTGCAACCAGAGATCGCAATTGATCTTGGAACAGTAAATATATTGGTGCATGACTCGGGGCGCGGTATTGTCATGCAAGAACCGGCCGTGGTGGCTATCCGTGAGGATGGTTATAAAACGACGATTGTAGAGTTCGGCCGTGCGGCCAGAGACATGTACGGCCGCGCACCTGAGCAATTCGAAGTGATGCGCCCATTGCGCGATGGCGTTATCGCCGACTACTTTGTAACAGAAGCGATGTTGCGCTACTTTATCCAGCGGGTAAAGGGGCGTTTTCGGCGGGCACCTATCGTCATGATTAGCGTTCCTTTTGGGGTTACATCGGTCGAGCAGCGTGCGGTACGTCAGGCGGGTAAAGATGCCGGTGCACGAGAAGTGCGTTTGATCGCCCAACCAAAAGCGGCCGCCATTGGGGCCGGCCTGCCGATTGGTACCCCGACGGGTAATATGATCGTCGATATGGGGGGCGGTTCAACAGAATCGGCCGTCGTCTCCGTCAATGATATCGTCTGTGCAGAGTCTGTGCGGGTAGCCGGGGTGCATTTAGATGAAGCGATTATCCAATACATTCGTAAAAAATATAACTTAGTCATTGGTGAACCAACGGCCGAAGCGATTAAAATTAAAATGGGGAGCGCGGTCGAACCGAAAGAGCGGGAAGACATGGCGGTGCAAGGACGCGACCAAGTCACCGGGCTGCCGCGCACCATTACGTTTAGCTCGTACGAAACTTGGGAAGCGATCACTGAACCATTAACAGCGATTACCAACATGGTTAAAGCTGTTTTAGCCAAGACACCGCCTGAATTAGCGGCCGACATTATCGACCGTGGCATGGCCCTCTCTGGCGGAACAGCGCTTTTGCGCGATATTGATACCCTGTTGACCCAGGTTACCGGTGTACCCGCCTATATCGCTGACAATCCGATTGCTTGTACAGCATTAGGTGCAGGGCGCGCGCTGGCCGATTGGCACATTTTAGAGCGGACCCAGACGTTGGTTTAGTTCGTTCAGCTCTAAAGCTAGACAAACGAACTGTAATTATTCGCTTTAGACTTTTCATCTCTTTGTCAATAAGCTGTGAAACATAGGCAACTAAAAAATTAGCATCAAAAAGGGCCGGCTCGATTTATTTCGAGCCGGCCCTTTTTTGTTTTTAGGATTCTGACTTAGGATTCCGCTCCCCAGCTAGTGAATCTAAATGCCAAGCGCCGAATTCTAAAAAGATAAAAGTCTGTGTCAGGTCTCTCGAGTAGGAACAAAAAAGAGCAGGCCACAAAAGTGAACCTGCTCTTAACTAGCTTTAAAAGCTAATCCTTGGTGTGGCGCCTCTGGTGAGTCGCCAAGGTGTAAGGTTGATTATAAGGTTGAACCGTAATTCGACAAGGGAGTCATAGGACCCATTTACCTGTTTTTCACAAATTGGTCGATCGAATCGACAATATAGTCGAGCATTTCGGTGCTCAGCCCCGGATAAACGCCGACCCAAAATGAATTTGTCATCGCAAAGTCGGTACGTTCTAGGCTGCCAGCAACACGCCAAGGCTGGTCGATGTAGGCTGGCTGGCGGGTCAAATTGCCACCAAAGAGCAAACGGGTCCCTATTTTCCGTTCGGTTAGCCAAGCGATCAGTTCATTGCGATCAAAGGGGGCATCCTCACGCACGCTCATTAAAAAGCCAAACCAGCTTGGTTCGCTGTTGGCAGCGGGAACGGGTAAATGGAAGAACTTTTCGTACGGCTTTAAACCGGACCGCAGGTAGGACCAGTTGTCTTGACGGGTTTTAATAAACGCATCTAATCGATCAAGCTGAGCCACGCCGACGGCCGCCTGCATATCGGTCAATTTTAAGTTGTAGCCGATGTGGGAGTAGGTGTACTTGTGATCATATCCGTGAGGCAGGCTGCCCAGCTGCCAATCAAACCGCTTGCCACAGGTGTTGTCTACCCCGGGCGGGCACCAGCAATCACGCCCCCAATCCCGAAATGATTCGATGAGCTTTTTGAGGGCCGGTTTGTTGGTCATGACAACCCCGCCTTCCCCCATGGTGATATGGTGGGCGGGATAAAAGCTGACGGTGGCTACATCACCAAAGGTGCCGGTTAGCTGGCCGTTATAGTGTGCACCAAGGGCGTCGCAGTTGTCTTCAATTAAAAATAGATTATGTTTTTTACAAAAGGCTGTGACCGCATCTAAGTTAAAGGGGTTGCCGAGTGTGTGGGCGATCATCACCGCTCGCGTCTTTTCTGACAGGGCAAGTTCAAGCAGTGTGGTGTCGATGTTGTGGGTCTCGGTTTCGATGTCTACAAACACCGGCACAAGCCCATTTTGCAGGATGGGGTTTACTGTGGTGGGAAATCCGGCCGCGACTGTAATCACCTCATCCCCGCTTTTTAGCCTAATGTCCCCCAATTTTGGTGATGTGAGACAGGATAGGGCAAGCAGGTTGGCTGAGGATCCGGAGTTACACAGCAATGCATGGCGTAATCCCATGTATTGGGCGAATTTTTTCTCAAACTCTTCAGAATACCGGCCGGTGGTTAGCCAAAAATCGAGTGATGAATCAACAAGCAGGCTGATTTCATGCGCACCGAATACACGGCCTGAAACCGGAACGGCCGATTCACCAGGCACAAACGGCCGTTCCGCAAAAGCGGCCTGATGATAGTCTTGAACGAGATCGAGTATTTGTTGTCGTAATTGTTCAGCCTGAGACACAGATTTCTCCAATAAAGGCCGACGATTTGAATCCACAATTTCTAGCTTCCCCGAGGGGATATTGTCGTCGGTTGGGCTGGAACGAGAATGTTATTGATTGAAATTAGTTCAATCCTCGTTCCCTAGCGGCCGATTATTGCTCGGGCGCTCGGTTATTTTACCACGATTGGACTTGTAGGCTGTCTGTGTGTCACACGATTTATATACGACCGGTTTACAGGGGGTGTTAGACCCGTTGACCCGCCCCAAGTGGGGTCATTGGTGTGGTTGCGGGTTTTCGCCCTTGAGCGATAGGCATCGATAGGGTTTCGAGCTGTGGCAGCACATATTTGGCGAAAAGCTGACTTTCTTCTAGGTGAGGGTAACCGGAGAAGATAAATGAGCGCATCCCCATGTCGATGTAATTTTTGATTTTAGCAACCACTTGGTCTGGGTCGCCAACAATGGCCATGCCACAGCCAGATCGGGCGCGGCCGATGCCGGTCCACAAGTTATCTTCGATAAAGCCATCGTCGTCCGCTTGTTCACGTGCTTGCGATTGCAGTGCAACGCCTAATGTCTTGGCATCTAAAGCGCGATTGCGAATCTCTTCCCCAAACTGATCATCAAGACGCGATACAAGTTTGTTGGCGGCCGCGCGTGCCTCTGATTCTGTTTCGCGCACAATCATATGCACCCGCAACCCATAGTCGATCTTCCGGCCGTAACCAGCGGCACGAGCGGTTAAATCTTCCATATGGCCGCGTAGATTTTCGATTTTATCGGGCCACATCAAATAGACATCACAATGCTCGGCACATAAATCTTTACCTGGTGGTGAATAGCCACCAAAGTAGAGCAGTGGCCCACCATTTTGCTGGTAAGGTCGGACCGGATCCGTGGTATCTAGCTTTAGGTTATAAAACTCACCCTGAAAGTCGATGTAATCTTGGGTCCACGCCTGCTTCAAGATTTCAATGACCTCGCGGGATCGTTGGTAGCGGGGGGCCGATTCAAGAGTTTCCCCTGGCAAATTAGAAGAGATAATGTTGATCGTTAGGCGTCCCTCTAAGATATGATCTAGGGTGGCGATGCCGCGGGCCAACATCGGGGGATGGACTTCGCCACAGCGGACGGCCGCAAGTAGGTTGATGTTTTTGGTTTGCGGGGCTACGGCCGAGGCAAATGTGAGGGTGTCTTGACCTACTTGATAAGACGATGGGCATAGGATATTGCGATAGCCCAAACGATCAGCTTCTAACAACACAGATGAAGTGTTGGCAAAATTCGCCTTGTATTTGTTTTCGGGTACCCCCAAATATTCGTAGTCATCGCTACAAATCGGGGCAAACCATGACACTTCAGCGCCGGTCAAATGGGGAGATCTAATATCAATCATCGTAACTCTTTTTTATATGAATTTTGCGACTAAGCAACTCTGTTTAGTCACTATTTTTTGTGCTTTCGTTCATTAGCGCCTTAAATCAGCCTCTACCCCATCATCTGGAGAAGTGAAATACGAAAGTCTTAATTCTGTAAAAATATGGGGCTATGTTCTTAAGGCGGGAGCCCAATCGCATTATGAAACCTAGTTTACTCAACACCCTGTTATGGGGTTGATTAAAGAGATTAACAGGTTGACTAAGAAACGCACAGAGAAATTTTATCTATTTTGCACTCGGGTGCACGATTTTCGCCAGTACCATCGTTCATACTGCTGTAGATTCAGTTTATTGTGATAAAAATTTTTAACTACAGGGGTAATCATATGCGATGGAGAGCATCAGCCGTTTTGCACGGGACGGTCATTTTGGGGTCTTTTATCATTCTGTTTTTTTCAATCGGCGGCTTTTTTTCTCACCTCGACTGGCGCTTGGGCTGGTACGGCCATCCGCGCCCCCATTATTGGGCGGCCGGTGTGCTTGCGTGCGCATGGTTTGCTTGGCATGAAAAGTGGGGCTGGTTTATGCTGCCCATGCTGGGGATCGGGATAAACATCGCGGTTTTAGCCCCTTTTTATGAACGGATAGAATTAACTGATGAGGTTGGCCGTCACGACCTTTCGATTTTGCATTTAAATACAAATCGAGGTGAAGCAGACCTTGATGTTTTAGACAGTTTTCCGGCCGACGTGCTGTTTCTACAAGAGGTGACACCTGGCTTAGAGGCACGTTTTAAGAATGAGTTTCCCGATTATGAGGTAGCGATCAGCCATCCATTAACCACGACACAGGGGGTGGCGATGCTGATCCATCAAGATGCAGCGATTGAACCTGAACTGATGACCGTACACCATATGCCTTGGTACAACTATCGGCCGCTGATTACGACCCGGGTGCGTTTAAACGATAAGAGACTGTATTTGATGAGTTTGCACACGAGTCGGCCTCATCATGATCATGCGGATGCATTTCAGCAACTAGAAATCGATGCGGCCGCTGAGTGGAGTCGGGAGCAACAGTCATTTGGGTCAGAGGTTGTGATGGTGGGGGATTTAAACCTGACACCGTGGTCGACCCGTTTTCAACAGTTTTTAAACAGCAGCCATACATCAGACTCTATGATCGGGTTTGGCATTCAGAATAGCTGGACCGCTTTTGTCCCCCAGTGGATGGGTTTACCGATTGATCATGCTGTCCATTCAAAGGGGCTGGTTGTTTTAGATCGGCAAACTGCCCCGGTAGAAGGGTCAGATCATGGCCTGCTATTTGTGCGTTATACGACAACTGAGTAAAAGGCTGGAGACCTTCAGCTGTTTCTCACCGGGTCGCACAGGGTGATAGATGCCAAATGGCCCCCAGCCATGTTAACCATAAGCGGTTTTAACCAAAGATAAAATCCTCTATAAGGGGTAGAATGGGGGTGATTTATAGGTTCACCCATCGGGGTGAGTGGATAAATTTGGGGCATTCATCCGCAATTTGTTTCAACTTGAAGGGATTTCAGAGGTGTGCCGCGCAGCTGTATGACAATTACTCTAGTAATCTGAGGCTAAATTTGTTTATTCTGGCAGATGCTATTCGAGCATAGCCATGCTAACCTGACACTATGAATGATCTTTCCTCTGCAATCAATGACTTTCGACGCGCCCGCTGGAAAGGGACGCTAGAGCTGTTTTTGGCTCGAATCACCGGCCGCTCGGCCGACCTACTTTCATATGAGGAAGTTCGCCGTGCCATGCATGGGACCAATCTTTCAGATAAAGGGTTGAAAGATGTGCCGGTTAAAGCGATTGTTGGCAGTTTAGGCCGCTATAAAGACTTTACCCACAGCTTTATGCCGATTCATGAAAGCGATGCACATCGGTGGGCCGGGGTTCGTATGGCCGCTGAACGGGGCCAAGGGTTGCCTCCGGTTGAGTTATACAAAATCGGTGAAGCGTACTTTGTAAAAGATGGGAACCATCGGGTATCGATCGCGCGGGACTTTGATTTCCCCACGATTCAAGCTTGGGTTACAGAAATAGAGACTCGTGTCCCTTTTACCCCAGACATGAATGCGGACGACCTGATTTTGGCCAATCAACAGATCGAGTTCTTGAAAGAGACTCAGCTAGACGCACTGCGGCCGGAGTCTAATGTACGGGTCACAGAGCCAGGAAAATACCCGATCTTGCTTGATCATATTCGCAAGCATCAATACTACATGGGCATCGACCTTGATCGAGAGGTTGAATGGAGCGAGGCTGTGGGGCACTGGTATGATGAGGTTTATCTGAATGTGTTGCAGCTGATTCGTCAGCGCGGGATTTTAGATGCTTTTCCAGACCGAACTGAAACCGACTTTTACGTGTGGCTGGCTGACCATCGAAAAGAGCTTGAGGCTCGGATTGGCTGGGATGTGACGACAGAAGCCGCAGTGGATTCACTCGTCCCCGCTGCACAGGAAGAAACATTGACCGGCCGGGTACTTGATTTAATTGGTGGCTGGTCTAATCTCACCCCTTCAGAAGGCACCCCATGGGGGAGAGAGCTTTCACCCAATAGCAAGCGGTTGATTACAGAAATTTTGGTTGTGCTTGGCCCAGAAATAGACAATCAGACGATGTTGGGGCAGGCGGTTGAAATCGCAAAACATGAGCGAGCAACGATCCGTGCCGTTTATACAGCGGCCGATGCCGATGGCAACCGAGACGTTGTGCCGGATTCGGTTAAAAAGTTGTACGACTGGGTGTTAGAAGAATCGGAGATTAGCGGCCGACTGGTGGCCGATGTGAATGATTGGAATGCTTCTGCACTTGAGCGAGCCCGCTGGAATGATTTAATTGTTGCCCCGATTTATAGTATGGGGAAGCAAAAAGTTGCAGATGAACAGTGGCAAGAGCGCTGGCGCGATCTGCTGGTACATTCGCCTAAACCGATATTGGCGGTAACTGACCGGCCGTTTGTGCCCAATCGTGGCTTATTGATGTATAGTGGCCATGAAAAAGATCAGCAGGCGCTTTTTGTATCGGCATGGCTTGCCAGCCAGTGGGACATGCAGCTTATGGTTGGTATTGGTGGCGATGCGTCTCAGCGAAACGAGCTGATCGATCAGGTTGAAAGCTATTTTGATCAGTATGAGGTGAAGGCTGATTTTGCGGTCAGGCAAATTGTGGAGCCGGCCGAAGTTTTGCAGATGGCGCAACGGCATTCGAGCGACTTGATTATTGCAAGCATGCGTCGGCCGGTTTGGAGTCGATTTTTACCAACGACCCATCTGGTTTTGCTCGACCTACTGCAAGACACCGAAGTTCCGATTTTAATTTTAAATTAGCCGCCTAACACAAATGGCCGACGTTCGGGTGCGCGGATTTTTGGTTGATATGGTCAAATTAGAAATATATTCTAGGGATGTAAGGGGGCGGGGCCTAATTGTGCCGCTTTGACAAGGTTATACCGCCCCCTTTCACCCCTACCCCGGGTCGTGGCGCATGATGAGTAAGGGCGAAAGAGGCGGGAAAGAGTTTGTGCACCGTAGAAAATCGTTTGTTCCCGTCTCTTACGTCCCTTGATCAACAAAAAATCCGCCACCCCCGACGTTCGAAAAGACGCAGCTAGACTCATCCGCCTTCGGGCTAAAGAGGCTGAAAACGGGTTGAGTCTAGCCGATCGATTTATCTTCTCGGTCAAATAGGGCGGCCAATTACCGTAGCATCATCGGCAGATAAAGTTGGTTTTCACCATTGCCGGTAGGGG
>JAHDEB010000036.1:18269-24856 GCA_020629055.1 Chloroflexota bacterium | reverse complement strand
AATTACCGTAGCATCATCGGCAGATAAAGTTGGTTTTCACCATTGCCGGTAGGGGGGCCAGGGTTGTCTGACTCTTTTGTTAGCCTGATGTTGTCTAAATAAAATGTGCCTGCACCCGTTTCATCGTAAAAGGCGATATGTTCAATGCTGTTGATCAGTGATTGATCGACCTCGCTCAGTGGAATCTTAACCGATAACCATTGATCGTCGCTTATTAAAATTTGATAGCCGATAATAGTGGCAAAGGTATCGTCAAAAAGAAAGAAAGAAGCGTCTTGATCAGCTTCGACACCGAGAATATCAAATTCGATATAGTCGACGCTTGAAAAATCGAAGCTTTCGACCGGCTGAAAAGAGGCGAAGCTGAGGAAATCATTGAAAGTAAACTGAATCGAATAGGTACCGGATGAAACAGGTGATTCAGTTTCAGGGTCTATGGTGCCTGAACCCCATAGAGTGACCATCCAACCGTCCGCAAGCGTATCGTCGAAAATGTTGTTGCTGTTGCCGCTTGGTGGGTCTGGTGTGACTGTGGGTGATGGCGTTTCGCTTGGTTCTGGCGTTTCACTAGCTACCGGGGTCGGTGTAACGGTTACAGTTCCTTCCGGTGTTTCTGTGGGGATACCGGTCGGTTCTTCAGTCGGCTCTTCGGTCGGAACCGCGGTCGCTGTGCTTGTGCTTGTTGGTGTCGGTGTTTCTGTCGGTTCTGGGGAATCCCCGTCTTGCATGATGGCCACATCATCAACGGCCGCTTCGATCAAACTGGGATCTCCATTATCAGAGGCGGAAATCAAAATTTGAATCGTTTCACCCGCAAATTGATTTAAGTCGAGGATGAGCTCTTCCCACTCCGCATTGTCTTGGTCAGCGCTGCCGACCTCTTCGAAAATGGTTTCCGTTTCTGTACCTACAATGTCTACTCGGAAGAAGTCGACGCTGGTCGCATTGTTGTAATGGGCCAAATAGAAGTTTAAAAATAGGGTTAAGTCGCCCGAGCTTGGCAGATCGATCTCTGGAGACTGGATCGAGGTGACCCCACTGTCTACGTCAAAAGAACCGGCACCGTCACCGGCCAACAGTCCGGTGACAAGGCTGTTGTCTCCACTTGAAGCGTCGCCAACTTGTTTAATACCTTCAAGTAAGGTCTGTTCCGGGTCACCTAACGCCCAAAAACCGGTTGTGGCATCATCTGTGTTGTTGGGGTCAACTTCCCAACCTAAGTCTGTTTCAAAATCATCAGAGAAAATCAGCGTTCCCGGCCGTGGTGTAGCGGTTGGAACAGGGGTTGGGGTTTGAGTTTGCGTCGGTGTCGGCAATGGGTTGTCTCCGTCTACAATGGAGTAGAGGAGTAAATTGGTGCTGCCAGGGCCGATGTCGCTAATTTTATTCGGGGTTGCCAGCGATTCGATCTCGCTTTTAACCTGTGATGGGGAGGCTGATGCGTTGGCGGCTAAAAAGAGAGCAGCAACACCGGCCACATGGGGGGATGCCATCGAGGTTCCGCTAATTGTGTTGGTTGAGTTATTGCCACCGATCCATGCGGAGGTAATCGATTGGCCAGGAGCAAAGATATCGGTACAGGTTCCGAAATTTGAGAAGTTGGCGCGTGCATCGCCGGAGGTCGAGGCGTTTACCGTAATTGCGGCCGAAACCCGAGCGGGGCTGCTGCCACAAGCATCGGTATTTTCATTACCAGATGCGACGACAAAGGTAATGCCGGCCGCTATTGAGTTTTGTACCGCCGTGTCTAACGCATTGCTGGGGGTGCCGCCTAAACTCAGGTTTGCAACTGAGGGGCCGCTTGCATTGTTGGTCAACCACTCAACGCCACTAATTACCCCGGCATCGGAGCCGGAGCCATTGCAATCAAGGACGCGCACCGCATAGAGGTTGACATTTTTAGCCACCCCGTAGGTTGTACCACCTGCGGTACCGGCCACATGTGTACCGTGACCGTTACAGTCATCATAGTCAGATGTGTTTCCGCCAATGCTGCTAAAACCGCCGGCCATGCGGCCGCTAAACTCATTATGGGTGGTCAAAATTCCGGTATCGACAATGTACATATCAACCCCAGCCCCATCAAAATCGTAGTGATAATTATTATCTAGGGGCAAGTTGCGTTGATCGATGCGGTCTAATCCCCATGTCGCATTGGGTTGATCGTCTGAAATCGTTTTAACGTGATTGGGCTGAATGTAGGCGACGCGAGTATCTGTTTGTAGCGATTTGATCTCAGTTTCAGAAAGGGTTGCGGCAAATCCAGAGAGCGCCTGGCTATAGGTAAACATCGGTGCTTGGCTAACATGGGTGCTCGCGACCGAGGCTACCATTTGCTCGATTGCGGCGGCCGACATGGTAGAGCGTACCGGATTCTCTTTTAGAACCACGATGTATTCACCCTCGATCACATCATCGGCCGATGTTGGTGCGAGCAAAGGGGCAAACGCTTGAGGGTCGCTTGTGATGTAGCTGGTTTGGCTCGCTTCGGCCGGGATGCCCAGCAGGATTAAAAGCGCTAGCAGTAACAATGCTAAGATCGCAATCGGCCGTAATCTAAACTGATAATCGTTAAACATGATTTTTCCCTGTTCCAAACACATAGGTAGGGCATTGGGATACGACTTGCCGGTATATGCGTTTAACTTGTGTGTTTTTGCATCCTAACGCTATTTAATAATTAATAAAGGGAAGGAGCAAAACAAATTGTTCCCTAAAATTTTCTTCTGTCCGTAAAGTAAACTGCAGGGTGTGGAAAAACCTAAGCTACGTATTGGCAAACAGTAGACTGCTGCAAACTTAAGTTCGTATGATTTTGGGCCAGTTTAACTAATTTAAAGAGGGTCAGCTTACTTGACTACGAATAAAAATGCTGTTCCGTTAATCTTTTTCTAAAAGCGACGTTTTTTAGAATGGTGAAAACGCAGGTTCCCGATCTTGCCTAACTTGTTTTAAAGGCTGTAATGGCGATTGGCTAGTTGGTAAAGATGCTGGCTAATTCGGCCGGTTCCCTAGACTCCCTTTTAGCCATTCTGAGAAGTCCCAATCTGCCAGTAAGTCACGCAATTCTGACTTGCTATTTACTTTAAAGCGGACCAAGATTTTTTTAACATAGGTTTTGACCGTGTTGGGGGAGATGGTCATCTCTTTGGCGATTTGCTCATTTGTATACCCCAAGCAGGTGAGCCCGGCCGCCTGTTTTTCACGCGGGGTTAGACTGTTCCATATGGTGAGCCAGGCATCTGCTGCACGCCGCCTGTGAATACCATCTTGTAGCAGGGTGTGGGCGATTTCTTCAGGCGTACACTCATCTTCGGCCGCAATCGCTTCGATCTCAAAAACCAATCGTTTGTCTAGGGTAAAGATACTCGGCCGGCGGGGCCTCTCTGTGCGATCCGGTTTGGGCGGTGTGTGTGGATTTTGCTTTAGCGTTGCCAGTGCTTGGCGCAGCCGTTGAATCAGGGATTGTATCTTAGTGAGCATATCTAGTGCTGCGTCAAACTTGGTTTAGCTTGTTTCTGTGAATGACGTAGCTTTAACTGTTTTGGATCGTTGGAATTCCGATCAAACGCCAACGGACAAAATACTAATCTGCAAATATAGAACAAAAATTCTAAATCGGGAAAGGATTCTACCCTGTTTCGCCCCTGTTCTGTGTGAAATAAACGTAAACGGGCCGGCCGACACCCCTGTTTGAACCGAAGGATCTGATGAATTAAAAAGGGTTTGCAAAAATGAATTCCCCCTCAGGAATCGATACAAATGTTAATAAACAAAGCCACAACTTAAACCGACTGTTATAATCGACCCACTATGTTTGGAAAACTCTTTTCACGTCGAAAATCCCCCAAAGTTTTTGTAATTGGCCTTGATTGTGCACCGCCGGAGCAGCTGTTTGACGAGTTTGGTGATGACCTAATCCCTAACTTGCGCCGGTTGATGAAGCGGGGCAGCTATCGTGAGATGTATAGCAGTACACCTGCCATTACCGTACCGGCCTGGAGCAGCATGACCAGCAGCCGCGACCCTGGTTCTATGGGTTTTTATGGCTTTCGCAATCGGCGCGACCATAGCTACGACAATCGATTTATCGCCAATGGGTCATCGGTTAAAAACCGGCGCGTATGGGAAATATTGGATGAGCTAGGCAAAAAATGCATTATTTTAGGTGTTCCCCAAACATATCCGGTCAAACCACTTAAAAACGGCCATGTCGTCTCCTCTTTTTTGACCCCCAGCACCACCAACCCACGGATTACATGGACCCATCCCCCCGAACTGCGCAACGAGATCGATGGACTGCTTGCCCCTGAAGCATATGATGTTGATATTCCTCAATTCAGGACCAATGACAAAGCGTTCTTTTTGAAGCAGCTGTATGAAATGTCGAAAAAACGGTATCGCGTGCTACGCCATCTGCTAGATAAAAAGCCATGGGACTTTTTTATGTTTGTCGAGATGGGGACCGACCGTTTGAACCATGCGATGTGGGCCTATCACGATGCAAGCCATCACAAGCACGAGCCAGACAGCCCTTATATTGATGCGATACGTGACTACTATAAATATTTAGATGGGGAAATCGGGACACTTTTAGACCGTGTGCCTGATGAAACCCATGTGATTGTGGTTTCAGACCATGGTGCTAAAAAGATGGACGGGGGAATTTGCATCAATGAATGGCTACGCCGAAAAGGGTATCTGGTGCTAAAAGAAGACCCGCCCGAAGGTGAGATTTCGACATTAGAAAAGCTTGAAGTCGATTGGGAGAAAACAACTGTCTGGGGCGACGGTGGCTATTATGCTCGGATCTTCATGAATGTGGCTGGACGTGAACCGCAAGGGGCGATACCGGCCGACGAATATGAAACCTTCCGCGACACCCTAATTGCTGATCTAAAATCGATTACGGCGCCCGATGGGTCTGCGCTAAACACCCGTTGCTTTAAACCGCAAGATGTGTATCAAACGGTTAAAGGGGTGGCCCCTGATGTCTTGGTTTATCTCGATGACTTGGGTTGGCGTTCTGTCGGCTCTTTTGGGCATGGGGATATTTACACATTTGAAAACGACACCGGACCTGATGATGCCAATCATGCTGAAAACGGCGTGTGGATCTACTCGCCTCCGGCCGCTGATGAAGCATTATCGGGCCAAAAGTTAGGGAATATTCAGCTGATGGATTTCGCCCCAACGGTGCTCGACCTGCTGGGGGCCGATATTCCGGTCGATATGCAGGGAAGCATTATTGAAAAATAAGCCCCTAAAGGTATTAAACTTGGCTGGTTTTTAAACCCAGACAGGTTATTGAAATTAATGTCTGAAAGTGAACAAAAACAACCCAGATTTTCTCGCTACAGTATCGCTGTGATTGTGATTGTGGTCGCCCTATTAGGCTTGATGGGGTGGGGATTGGCCAATAACGATCAAACCCGGCCGCAGGTTGGGGATGAAGCACCAGATTTAGAGTTTGTGTTTTTAGATGGGTTTGCGCCTGCATCCGCACCGATTACGGATCATGGGGATACCCATCTGGCAGACTATGAAGGGCAAATTGTGGTGCTAAACTTTTGGGCGTCGTGGTGCATCGAGTGCATCGCCGAAACGCCAGAGCTAGAAGCTTTTTATCAGAAACACAAAGGTGATGTGGAAGTTCTTGGGGTTGCTTATACAGACATCGATTCGAATTCAATCGAATTTTTACAAAAGTATGGGGCGACCTATGGCAATGCGCCTGATTTAGGCGGCCGTTTGTCTGACACCTACAAGATTATAGGGGTGCCGGAAACGTTTGTAATCGCGGCCGATGGGACGATCGCCGCCTCTTTTATCGGACCGGTGTCTGGCGAGCAGCTTGAAGCGGTTGTTGAAAGTTTGCGGTAACGGCCGAGATTTGGCTGACTTGCGACAATGATTGACAGTGAAAAACGTCGGCCCAGCGTGTCTCGTATGGGGATTGCTATGATCGTCCTCGCGGTAGCCTTGGTGGGGTTGATGGGTTGGGGACTGGCCAATAATAATCAAACCCGGCCGCAGGTTGGGGATGAAGCACCAGATGTAGAGTTTGTGTTTTTTGAGGGATATGCGCCCGAGACGGCTCCGATTGATGCACAAGGTGAGACGCATCTAGCCGATTATGCAGGCAGAATCGTTGTGCTTAACTTTTGGGGGTCACGGTGCATTCCATGTATCACCGAAGTGCCAGAGCTAGAAGCATTTCACCAGAAATATAAAGGGGAAGTTGATGTGCTGGGGGTTGCTTACGCTGATATCGAGAAGAATTCAATTGAATTTTTACAAAAATATCGGGTGTCGTATGGGAATGCACCGGATTTAGGCCGCAGGCTGTCAAACACCTATCACATTGTGGGGATACCGGAGACGTTTGTCATTGCTCCGGATGGGACCTTGGCCGCTTCTTTTTTCGGGCCGGTTACGAGTGACCAGCTTGAAGCGGTTGTTGAAAGTTTGCGATAACGTAACTAAAAAGTGCGTGGCACTCCTCTGGGCCTGCTAGCTAAAGTCAAACCTTCATAGGGAGTGCCACGCACTTAAACACCTAAAGTATTTAAAGTTTTGCCCTTACC
>JAHDEB010000036.1:0-18169 GCA_020629055.1 Chloroflexota bacterium | reverse complement strand
CTTACCAATCTAAAGGAAAGGTACGCACAATTTTTTCTTGTTCTGGCAGGTAGAAAGCATCGCTTCTTTTCAGCAGGTTGCTTTGTGAGTCATCGCTGTAAACGACCCAGCGAAATTGCCCATCCCCCAGATCTTCAGGAGCCACCCACCAAATTAGTTGACCATTGTGAATATGACCGCGCCAACCGTCTACTTCGTACCAGTTGCCGTCACCGGCTAGCCATTCCATGGTGACCCAATCATCAGCATCGGCCGAACTGGTTTGCAGCATAATCAAACTGCCCCGGTCATGCTGAGATGCCCCGGCCGGTTCTGGTGTGGCGGTCGGGTCTGCAATAGGATCATCGATCGGTGGCACTGTCGCAATCGTTGCGATCGTTGGCGTTGGGGCTGGTGGCCGGATCGGTAAATCACGTCGAGCGTTGTTATCAGAATCTGGCAAAAATGACAGAAATCCGCCCATGACGGTAATAAATGCCGTTCCGATGAGATAGTAGAGTTGAGAGTAAAGAAAATTTCGCATAAGACCTCGTGAGAGTGTTCAGCTCTTCGTTACCAGTCGCCAGCGATTTCATAACCGCTGGCGACTGAACGTTTATCTGGCTGTCGTTGAAAGAATGTTGTTGTAGGCGTTGTTATAAATTTCGTGCCCTTCAAGCACGCCACCGTAGTTGGTGCTGAGATTTGCAGAGTCGGCTTGCACATAGACGGTGGCCCCGGCCGGAATCGTGTCGACCGTTTGGCTGCTTAAACTTTCACTGTCTAGTGTCAGCGTCATGCTGCCGTTGGGCGGGATCGCGGCGGTAGACGCGTTGATGCCCCAAACCATCCCATCACTTTGCAATGTTTCGATTGTGTCGTTGACACTGGTCGGTGGTGTGGTCGGATTGATGTATAGGTCGACCCAGAAATCGCTGGTGACCGCTAGGCGGCCGATATTGCGAATCACAACGGTCGGTGCGCCATTTGTAATGGTGATCGAGTCGACGATTAGATCTGGCGTAGCTGGGAGTGGAACGCCGACGAAGGGTAAATAAACGGTGGAAGAGTATGTGCCCCCATCATCATTTTGGATGGTGCCTGTGATGCTTGATTGACCTAAATTGATACCGCTGGTGACGTTTGATAAAGCGATCGTAAACCCTTCATCTGGCTCTGGTGAAACGTCACCCTTGACCGGAATCGATAAGGTTTCAGACGCTGTGCCAACCTCAAAGGTGATGGTGCCGGATGGGAAGGTGCCATCGACAAAATCAAGCCCGTTGGCCTCACGGTCGCCGCTGCCGGTAACTGCGTAATCAACGGTAACCGTTTGCGCATAATCCCCAATGAGGTCGAGAGTGTAATTAAACGGCGTTGTGCCACTATCGCCTTCCGCTTGGGCGCGGTCTGCTGGCAGTGCCGAGATGATTAATCCTTCATCATCGTTTTCAATGGTTGCAAAGGCGGTGGCGGTAGAAATTTCTTCACTACCGGTCGGGTTGCTCAGCGTGACCACAAAGGTCTCATCTTTCTCAATCTCTACATCTCCTGAAACGGAAACAGATATGGTAATTTCTTGATCTGTTTGGCCGCTTTGGAAAAAGAGAATCGAGCTGTCGAAGAATCCACCAAAATCAGCTTCGTCGGCCCGATGTAGGCCGATGCCACTAACCGCATAATTAATAGACGAATTGGTGGTAGAGGTGCCTTGTCGAACGACTTTAAAGGCGAAGACCGTATTGCCGCTATTCCCTTCAGGTTGACTGGCGGTTAGGGTCGAGATCGAATAGCCGTTGTCATCATTTTGGATAATTCCGGTCGCACGGGCGGTTTCGATAGAAGCGCCGGTCGGGTTGCTTAATTCGATGTCAAATGATTCTGTTGGTTCGACAACCGTGTCTCCATTGATGTTAATGGTTAATGTCTGAGTGATTTCATTGCTTGCTAAACTAATGGTGCCTGATGGGACAATGCCAGCGGTGAAATCATCGGCCGTGGCGTTGTTAAGCACAACTTGGTAATCGGCCGTAATCGGGATTGTTGGGTCACCCGTACGGGTAATCATAAAGACGAACGGTGTCGTGTCATCGAGCTGGCCTTCATCTTTGATCGCATCGACGGCCGATATCGATATCGAACTGTCATCATTGACGATGGTGCTGGTTACGCTGCTGGTGTCTAACGAGTAGCCGCCGGTCACACCGGTCAACGAGAGGCTAAATGTTTCATCTTCCTCCGTTTCGGTATCCCCAGTGACAACGACCTCAATTTCGGCCGTGTCTTCACCAATCCCGAAATTGAGCGTGCCAAACGGGTAGCTGCCGTCAAAATCAAGGCTGTTGGCCGGACTGATGCCACTGCCGCTAACCACATAGTCGACGCTAATCGGGGCAACTGCGGGTTCTGACAGCGTGACACCATAGGTGTACGTAATCGTCGCGCTGTTTCCTTCAGTTTGGCTCAAACCATCTGGCCCAAAACTGATCGACCCATCATCATTTTCGATGGTGCCTGCGGCCGTAGCGGTCAGAATATTGGCATTGTTGGTTGGGTTACTTAGGGTAAGCGTAATCGTTTCATCCGCTTCAACCGTCGCATCTGCGCTGGCGGTAATGGTGATCGTTTGTGTGGCTTCTCCGCTTGTGAAGGTCACCGTACCATTCGGGAAAGTGCCGCCAAAGTCTGCCGCATCGGCCGGATAGCTGCCGCCACCTGCACTTACCGTGTAATCGACCGAATGGGAACCGGTTAAGTTCCCGCTGCGGGTGATCTGGAAGGTGAGGGCTTCTCCCTCAGCATTAGATGCATTTAATGCCGATATGGCTAATCCGGTGTCATCGTTTTCAATTTCACCCGTTGCCACGCTAATCCCAATCACGGCGCCACCGGTCGGGTTATCGAGGGTGACTTGGAACCCTTCATTCGTCTCAAACTCGGTATCACCACTCACATTGATGGTGATTGTTTCGGTAATTTCATTGGTTGCGAAACTTAATGTTCCGGTGATAAACGATCCGCCAAAATCATCAGCATCGGCCGGATTTGGGCCGAAAGGGGTGACGGTGTAATCGACGCCTAAAGTCGCCGTCATGAGACCTGAACGAACGACCTCAAAGGTAAATGGGGTCGATCCAGAATCCCCTTCAGCTTGGCGCGCATTTGTCGCATAAATGTCCAAGTCCCCATCATCGTTTTGAATTATCCCGCTGGCGGTGGCTGTGCCGATGTCTCCGCCTGGATCTGGGGTGTGGAGAGTCACTGTGAATGGTTCGTTGCTTTCAACGGCGGTGTCACCTTCGACATTAAGCGTGAGAATGGCGCTGTCGGCAAAAAGTGGAAGCAAGAACTCTCCAGATGGAAGCGCACCGCCATTGAAATCGGCTCCATCCGCAATACCGCTAACGGTGTATTGGACCTTTAGTGGCTGGTTTAAATACCCGGTGCGACTAATGGTGAACGTAAAGGGGGTACTACCCGTATCACCTTCTAAGGTGTCGGCCGCCAAAGCAGCGATATGGAATCGACTATCATCGTTTTCAATCGTAGCATCCGCGCTGGCGACGTCTAAATCGGCCGTGATGGTGGGGTTAGACAATGTGACTGTAAATGTTTCGTCTTCTTCAGTCGTGCTGTCCCCTGTAGCATTAATGGTGATTTTGCTATCACGATCACCAGCAAAAATGGTGACCGTCCCGGATGGCAACGAGCCGCCAAAGTCGGCGCTATCAGCTTCTGCACTGGTTAGTGCATAATCGAGCGTCACAGCCACATCAAGGTCACCCCAGCGGCTGACGGTAAATTCAAACGGTGTGTTGCCGCTGTTTCCTTCAGCTTGGTCCGACGGGGCATCGATGGTAATGCTGCAATTTTCATTGGTAAACAGCTTGGTAACAACCCCTTCGACACTACTAAAACCGGTTAATAGCAGGTCAATATCCCCGTCAGCATCATGGTCGCCCCATGCAACTGACCCAGAGCGTACGCCGGTCAGGAGTGAATCGGCCCCAGCATCGTGGGTAAACACGCCGCCGTTGTTTTTATAAATTTCGGCCGTTTGGACAGCACCCACCGATCCGATAATAATCAAATCGGGTTCACCGTCATTGTTGTAATCACCAAAAGCAAGGTCCCCTTGATGCACCCCGGTAAGAAAATTGCCACTATCTCTAAAAATACCGGCATCGTTTTCATAAATGGTGGTGATGGCGCCACTGGCACTAAAGCCGGCAATGGCTAAATCGAGGTCCCCGTCCCCGTCGATGTCGGCCCAATCGACCGCACCGTCTTGAACCCCGATCAAAGCGTCATCTACCGTGCCACTTTCAACCCAATCACTCCCATCAAATTCAAATATCTGGGCAATAAATCCGCTCGTAGAAGATGATCCTGTAATCACTAGATCAAGGTCACCATCGTTGTCATAGTCGCCCCAAGCTGCGGCGCTTTTGCGCACAATGGGCAGATCATCATCGGTGCCGCTATCAACCAGCGTACCGGCGTCATTGCGGTAAACCTTGGTTGTGGCTCCTGAACTGCCCATACCGCTCATCAATAAATCTAAGTCGCCATCGTTGTCGTAATCACCCCATTCGGCCGAACTTTCATATAGGCGGGGCAGGTTGGAATCGTCGATCCCACTATCGGCAAAGGTTCCGGCGTCGTTTCGGCCGATTTGCACTGAGGGGACAAAACTGTCCGCAAGGCCGGTTAGCAAAAGATCCGGTTGGCCGTCGTTGTTATAGTCTGCGACAGCAAGCGCCCCATCTTGCACACTGATTAAAGTTGCATCGGCCGCACCGCTGTCTGAAAATACCCCGGTGCCATCATTTAAGGCGATTTGGGTCGCCAAGCCGCTTCCGGTTTGCCCGGTTAGAGCGATGTCTAGGTCGCCATCCCCATCTGCATCAATCCAGTGGCCGCTCCCTTGATAGACAGAGATAAGTGCATCATCGGCCGTGCCGCTGTCTTCAAACGCACCAAAGCAACGGTCGGTCACGTGACCGATGTTAAATCCCCATTGTTGTGGATTATCTAGCGCGTCGTTGGTGTCGCTTTCAATGTTATCTGTTGCAATAACTTGCAAACGATCCCCTACTAAAAATTCTTGGGCTGGATCAAGTGAAATACCGGTACCCGCTGTGGTTAACGTGCCGGTCACTAGCCCAAAGAAACGGCTGTGCACAGCAAACGTGGTGCTTGTCACCGTAGCCGCATCAATATCCGTATCAAATGTTGCGGTCACAAGGGTGGTCGTGGACACCGCCATATCATTTGCGGCTGCTCCTTTGCCTATCAATGTGGGTGCCGCGCTTGGGCTGGCAAAGCCGGGCGAAAGGAAAAATATAAATGATAGAAACCCGAACAGTGCCACGCTAGCGGCCGATAGGATTACAAAAGTCTTTTTTGGGGAAGTGGTATGATCGTGCATATGCTTTGTATGTTTTCACTAAAACGAAGTTTAATAAGGAGGGCTTTTGCCAAGTGGGGCGGCGAGGGTCAAGAATCACGATTTAAAGCGGTGTGTGTGCTAAATTGATCCTTGTTGGTGGGTGGTACTTGAGCAATTGATAAGCTACAACTAAAGCGTGTATTCCAAGCCGATCGGTTGAAATTAGCTAAAGCAATCGACCTTATAGTGCGTGATGAGAGAGTGAAAACTCAACTAAAACTATAGGAAATGAGTGGGACGCTCCCTGACTAAACAGGACCGATAGCTGCGCGAAATCGATGTGGGGCTAGCGAAAATAGGATCATAGTTACATCGATTGCTCTTTACGGGATGCATCCGCTAAAATCCCCTCGTTGTTTTTCTCTACACCGCATCGGAAACAAATAGAATGAGTAATACTGATTTTAAGACAGCAAATAAGGTGTCCGCCTATCGCATATTCATGGTGTTCTTGAACATCGTGGCGATTGTTGTCGCCGTTTTCACATTTGGTCTTGATCAAGTTGCTCCCGCTTCACGCAGCGTACTTATTAAAGTAGACACGATTATTAGCATTATCTTGCTAGCCGATTTTGTCTGGCGGTTTAGCCAAGTCCCGGCCTCTGACCGGAAAAGCTTTCTTGTGCCGTGGGGCATCATCGACTTTTTGGGCTGTCTGCCCGCGATTCCGTTATTGCGCATTTTCCGTTTGGTGCGGATATTCCGTTTAATCAGCGGGCTGCGTCAAATCGGAATGACATCGGTGGTTCGAAATTTAAAGCAGCAAATTGCGGAAAGCACCCTTTGGCTCATGATCACTCTGACCATTCCACTGGTGTTGGTCTCTGGTTGGTGGATTAATCGAGTAGAAAGCGACTCTTGTGCGGCCGAGGTGTCTGGGGCCATCTGCTCATTTGGCGATGGGGTTTGGTGGGCATTTGTCACCGTCACCACCGTGGGGTATGGGGACCGTTTCCCTGTATCCGGCAGCGGCCGACTGCTGGCCGGTATTTTAATGACCATTGGTGTTGGCTTTTTTGGAATTTTGACCAGCTACCTGGCTACAATCTTTGTGCGTCAAGATGATGATGCAATGGAGGCGGAGCTCGCAGAAGTTAAGCGAGAACTGGCCGAAATTAAAGCGTTGCTTCAAGAAAAATTAGACTAATTTTCTCAACAAAAAAAGATGAAAGTATTATTTATTGGTGGAACAGGCGTTATTAGTTCAGCTTGTGCGGCTTTGGCCGTTCAGCAGGGCGTTGATCTTTATTTTTTAAATCGGGGCCAAACCCAAGCACGGCCGATTCCGGCCGGGGTCACGGTGCTAACCGGCGATATTCGGGACTATGAGTCTGCGAGCCAAGCTTTGGCCGAGCACACGTTTGATGTGGTGGTCGATTGGATCTCTTTTGTTCCAGACCATATTGAAACCGATCTAAAACTGTTTGGTGGCCGGGTAAAACAATTCATTTTTATCAGCAGCGCGTCCGCATACCAAACGCCCCCTCAAACGCTGCCTATCACTGAAGAAACGCCGTTAGAAAACCCCTACTGGGACTATTCGCGCCAGAAAATCGCTTGTGAAGAGCGACTGATGCGAGCATATAAAGAAGATGGGTTTCCGGTCACCATCGTGCGGCCGTCTCATACCTATGATCAAACAAAGGTGCCGTTGGTCGGCCGCTACACCGCATTAAATCGGATGATGAACGGCAAGCTAGTGGTGCTGCATGGGGATGGCAGTTCGATATGGACGCTGACCCATCATCGCGATTTTGCCAAAGGGTTCAATGGGCTTTTGGGGAACGAACAAGCGATTGGGGAAGCGGTGCATATCACCAGTGACGAATGGCTGACATGGAACCAGATTTATGAAACGTTGGCGGAAGCGGCCGGGGTTATGCCCAAAATCGTCTATGTCCCCTCCCGTTTGATTCATGCGTATGACCACGCTGTGGGGGAAACCCTGTTGGGTGACAAAATGAATAACATGATTTTGGATAACAGCAAAATCAAAAGACTGGTGCCTGGGTTTGAGGCGACGATTCCGTTTGCAGAAGGGGCGAAAGAGATCGTTGCTTGGCATGCGGCCGACCCATCCCGCCAAATAATCGAAGCTTCGTGGAATCAACTCTTTGATCAGCTGATTAACAAGATGCAGATGATCATTCCGATTGAGTAAGAGGCTAATTTTTAAACTATGAAAAATATCGCAGTATATTGTGGATCACGCAGTGGCAATCACCCTGCGTATAGCGAAGAAGCTATAAAACTTGGGAATGAAATGGTATCGGCCGGATACGGCTTGGTATACGGTGCGGGCAACATCGGTCTGATGGGCATTATCGCTGACACCGTGTTGGCGGCCGGCGGCGAAGTGATCGGGGTCATTCCTCAGGCACTTTACGACCGTGAAGTGGCCCATTTGGGTTTAAACCAACTGTTTACTGTACAAACGATGCATGAACGCAAAGCCTTAATGATGAAGCACTCTGATGCATTTATCGCGATGCCGGGCGGTATCGGCACATTTGAGGAGCTTTTTGAAGTTTTAACTTGGTTTCAGCTCGGTTTTCACCATAAACCGATTGGGCTATTGAACGTCAATGGGTATTATGATCAGCTGATAGGCTTTTTAAAGCAGACGGTTGAGGTGGGATTTGTTCAGGAAAACCTAGACAATTTGCTGATTGTCTCTTCTGACCCAGCTGAGTTAGTTGCTAAATTAACCGCTAGGATGCGTTGATATGAAGTTTGATTTTGAAAATGGATTGCCGGTTTGGGTTTGGGGGATACTATTTTTCTTGCTGGTCATCCCATTCTCGTTCCGGCCGGGGGCAGACGAAGGGGCTAATCTGGGGCCAAACGTTACCCAAAATGGTATTCTACAAACGGGAGATCCGGCCGAGTTGCTGCCGACCATCGCCCCGCTACCAGATGCAACGGTGCCGGTTATTATCGAAATCGTTCCGCAAGAAGCTGAGCCAGAAATCAATGTAGACGAAAGCTACCCATCCCCTGAAGAGCCACCCCCGGCTGATTTAGATGAAGGGTACAACTAGTAAATGTGACAAGCAAAAAGTTGTCAGTCGCGAAAATGCATCCGCTTGCGACTTTTTACTTGTCACCTCTAACTTACGAGCCGGTTTTACGGAATCCACTTCACATCTTTAAAGTTTGGTTTTCTTTTCTCTAAAAATGCGTTGCGCCCTTCTTTGGCTTCATCGGTCATGTATGCCAAACGGGTCGCTTCACCGGCAAATACCTGCTGGCCTACTAAACCATCGTCAATCATATTAAATGCGAATTTCAACATCTTGATCGAGGTTGGCGACTTGGCCAAAATCTCTTGAGCCCATTCGTAAGCGGTATCTTCCAACTCATCATGTGGGATAACGGCGTTGACCATCCCCATTTCGTATGCATCTTGGGCCGAGTAGTTGCGCCCCAAGAAGAAGATTTCACGCGCTTTCTTTTGACCCACCATGCGAGCTAAATAAGCGGAACCGTATCCACCATCGAAGCTGGTTACGTCAGCATCAGTTTGTTTGAAGATGGCGTGTTCTTTGCTGGCTAGGGTCATGTCACATACGGCGTGCAGACTGTGTCCGCCACCTACGGCCCAACCAGGTACCACAGCGATCACCACTTTTGGCATAAAACGGATGAGCCGCTGAACTTCTAAGATGTTCAGGCGTGGCATGCCGTCTTCGTCTACATATCCTTGGTGGCCCCGGGCGTTTTGATCCCCGCCGCTGCAAAATGAATAAACGCCGTCTTTGGTTGAGGGTCCTTCGGCCGACAATAAAACAACCCCGATTGAGGTGTCTTCGCGGGCGTCTAAGAATGATTGGTACAGTTCCGCAACCGTCTTCGGCCGGAATGCGTTGCGCACGTTCGGCCGGTTGAATGCGATACGGGCAACCCCGTCTGACTTTTGATACGTAATATCTTCGTATTCTTTTACAGTTTTCCAGTTTGCTTTGCTCATGAGTTTTGACCCTTAATAGGGCGATGGGGATTCATCGCCACCAGAATGATTTTCAAGTTATGGTGGATTTTACAGCAGTTCGATAGACGCTCTACAATTTGCTAACGTTTTTGAGCAAACATGTACAAAACGGCGGTCTTGGCTCCCTATCTATAAAGTAAAGGCTATTAAACAAGCGAGCCGGAGAGATTGGCCCAGCGATATTTTTTAACTTTATCTGGTTGATTAAAAAAGTATTCTTCTAAATAGGGTTCAATTTCTGTTTGCCAAATTTGGGGCAGGTCGGTTTGCAGGGATGGGGTGAGGAAATAAGAAACACCGAGTGAATAGGCGGGGTCTGCAATATCGCGGTTTAAATCACCCAATAAATTGATCAGCTTGGCTGGGGCAAAACCGGTTTCGTGTGTTTGATGATATTTTTCGATAAGGCGAAAATCTGGGGCCAGGTGCATACAGGCGAAGCGGCGGCGCAGGGCATGGTCGATGAGCGCAATCGAACGGTCCGCTGTGTTCATAGTGCCTATGATTCGAACGTTATCAGGGACGATAAAATATTCCCCTGATGGAAGGGTGATCGCATCCTCGCGATATTCGATCAGCATCATTAGCTCGCCAAAGATGCGGGCAAGGTTCCCTCGGTTCATTTCATCGATGACCATGACGCAAATGGCTGAGGTCGACTGTGCTTTACGGCAGAATTTTAGAAAGACCCCCGGCCGATTGGCCCACGCCATCTGCCCGTCACTGTCGATATTCGGCCGAATACCTTCAACAAAGTCAGCATAGTCATAAGCGGGGTGAAATTGCACCGTTTCGATGAAGCCGTTTGTTTCGCTTACCATGTGTTCCGCTAGCTTGCGCGCCAAAAACGTTTTCCCCGTGCCTGGAGGACCATAAAAGATCCCCTGTTTGCGTCGGTCAATGTTGTTGCGCCACTGCTCTAGCTGTTCGACCTCGAAGCCGGTTTCGGCCGCACATGATTCTAGGGTGTAAATCTCTTTGTCCTGCGGTTCATCAAACGTGCTGTCATCCAGTTCGTAATGCATCAGGTACTCGGGCTCCGGCTCGCGCAAGGCGGTTGGCCGGTCAAGCTCAATCTGCCCTTTTGTGTCTAATCCTTCAACTCGTTTTTGACTCACACCATAAACGACCCATAGCAGGCTTTGGATATCGATCATGTCTTTGGCGGGATAATCGCCAAACCCGCCCAATTCCGCTTTTAGCCCGTGCCAGCTCTTTTTAAACTGTTCATACATGTCGGCCGAAAGCTCACTCTCGTACATCTCCCCAAACCCCATAAATTGCATAAACCATTTGGCCACCCGTGGTTTTACAAACACTTCGGCCGAGGGTTTGGTGATAAATAGAAAGTAGGAAGCAAAGGGCCAGCGAAGCGGCAGTTTGTTGATCAAACAATATTCCCTAAAGCTATCAAGCTTGTCCGGCGTGGGGCGGTCATCATACAGCAAAGAAAAGACCTGTTGGCAAAACTCCCATTTGTTTAACCCATCGGCATACAAAATGGCGAGATCACCATTGCGCAATTGGGCCGTGTACATCAGGTTGGTTAGCCTGCCAGCTTTTTCTAACCGGCTGATGATCTCATCATAATCCCCGGCCGTTAGCAGCTCTTTAAACAGTTTACGGCCGATGAGCTCGCGTGTTTGTTTAACCGCTTTTCGTTTGTAGTCAATTTCATCCGCAACAAAGGGTGGATGGGTGAATCCATCCCATTCTGGATATTTTTCTGTGACCAGCCGAATTATTTCTTTAGATTGCCAAGTGATCATAATAGTTTAGAGCTTACAGAATATTTTATGTCATGTAGGTCAATGATGCACTCAGATGTTTGAAAGTTGAGCGTTTTGTGGAAAACTTAGACCTATGCTTGAAAACGAACCGAATGAAACACCAGAAATGCATGATGAACCGTTTTTAATCGGAGAATCACCCGATACTCCGATCATCACGCCTGCACCTGCACCCAAACAATCCAACTCACCCCAGTTTACCAAGATGGGCTGCATCACGGCCGTCATCTTGCTAGTGATTGGCATTTTAATTTGCAGTGGTGGCAACCGCTGGCTGTTTGAACCGGCTCGGTTTTTTGGCGAAAACTGGGGAGACACATTCACCTCAACCCTTGTTAGTGGGGGCAGCCAAGCCGCGCTCTTGTTGATTATCGGCTTTGTGATGTTTATGTTCCGCCAAGAGCATTTGCGTTTGGTTCGTGGCATCGGGGCAGGGCTGCTGGTTGCGGCCGCGTATAGCGTCATCGACACGGTGCTCATCGCTTGGGAAGCCCCGTTAGAATATCCTGGCATCCCTGACTTGGTGCCACCCGGCATTTTGATTGTTGTGGCCCTGGTTTTGCTGGCCATTTTCGGCCGTCGATCATTGCGATCTGCAATGTTGCCCGCACTGACCGGCCTCGGTTTGGGGCTGCTCGTCACATCCCCGTGGGCCTTTGTCGGCAGTTTGGGCGAGCCGCTCGAAAGTTTGGTCGCATTGGCCGAAGCGCTTGCATTTGGCCTATGGTTTGGCCTGTCGCTTTCTATGGTTTTCTATTTTGATGGGGACCAGAAAGATCGGCATTTGCTCTGGAGCAGCCTGATCGCTGCCGGATTTGCTGCGGCACTATTGCCCACCTTCCTCGCCGGCCGTGGCGGGTACACGATGACGGCCATTCTGCTCTCCCCCTTGCTCACCTCAATTCCTTTGGCCGCCATGTTAACCCTTTGGCCCAACGGGTTAACCCAAAGCAATCGTTGGCTGCCGGTTTCCGCCTTTTTAATGGGATATGTCGTTGTGCCGCTGCTCTTTTTTGAATCGATTGAACTTGAATTCATGCCTGAAGTGTCGATCAAAATGGCGGCCGGTATCTTTTTTGTCGTCTTGGCTTCTCTTTTCGTAGCGGCCGTTTGGCTCATCGGCCGATTGATTGCTGGCAACGAGTCCCGAAGAGCGATGCCTGCGATTATTTTGCCGTTGGCACTTATTATCATCGGGACCGGGATTTGGTTAACAGATGGCGGAGCCTGGCAACAAGACACCTTTTTTGTTGTGATGGCGAACCAAGCAGATACAAGCGGGGCGCTCGACATCGCTGATCGTGATACTCGGGTGTCTGCCGTTTATGATCAGCTTGTGGCCCATGCCACGGCCGACCAAGCGGACATTCGGGGCGTGCTCGACTCAAAAGGGGCAACCTACCAGCCGTTTTACCTAATCAACGCCATCGAGGTGCAGGGTGGGCTCCGTCTGCGCCGCCAACTGGCACGTCGTGATGACGTTGCCCATCTGCTCGACAGCCCACAGCCCCGCCCAATCCGTAACTGGTTTTCGTCTGTCACCAATGTAGATATGACGACTTTAACCGAGACTGAGCCTGCACCGGGTGACCCGGTATGGGGAATTGAAGAAGTTAATGCTCCCCAGGTTTGGACCGAGTTCGACGCAAAGGGTGAGGGGATCATTGTCGGCAGCGCTGACTCGGGGGTTGAATTTACCCATCCTGCCCTTATCGATCGGTACGCGGGGGATGTAGACAATCATGACTATACATGGTTTGACCCTGCGATTGGCAACTCTTCACCGGCCGATAGTGGCGGTCACGGCACCCATACGACCGGAACCATCGTGGGGCAGTTTGGCATCGGTGTCGCCCCCGATGCTCAATGGATCGCCTGCCGCAATTTGCCCAGAAATTTAGGCAACCCGGCCGATTACATCGCCTGCATGGAATTTTTATTTGCTCCGTTTCCTATCGGGGGCAACGCATTTGCAGACGGTGACCCGTTGCGCGGGGCCCACTTGACCAACAATTCATGGGGCTGCCCGCCAGAAGAGGGGTGCGATGGGGAAACGGTTGGGATCGGTATTCGCCATTTGCGTCATGCGGGTCAAATGATGGTGATTTCAAACGGCAATAGCGGCCCAGGGTGCGACACCACCGGGGTCCCCGCTACCAACGATGATGCCTTTAGTGTGGGAGCACTTAATGTTTCGGGTAAAGGTGTCGTTGGCTTTAGCAGCCGGGGTCCAGCGGTCGATTATGACGGAGACATCATAATCAAACCGGATATCATCGCCCCTGGGGTTGAAATCGTTTCGTCTTTACCCGGTGACACTTATGGGCCATCTCAAGGGACCTCGATGGCTGGACCACACGTCGCGGGCGTGGTAGCGTTGCTTTGGTCAGCTGCCCCTGAGTTGATCGGCGATATCGATCAGACGGAAGCGATCTTAATCAAGACGGCCCGACAAGTGGATACCACTGAACGTTGTTTAGATGGGGTAGACACGGCCGACTTTAACACCAGCACCGGTCATGGGGTTGTCGATGCCTACGCAGCGGTACGAGCCGCGCTTGACTTGAGGTAAATTTTTCAAAAAAGCGATCGAACCGTAGGCTTGGCTTGGCTGCTAACTCATGTTGTTCCCACCATCGTGATGTGATGGACATCAGTTAGGCCTCGACATTTAAACAGGATTTATCCATTATCCTATTTTAGTTCTGACATTAATGTTTGACCTAACAACTATTGCTGGGTAAATGATTAAAACAAACTCTTTAGGCCAATTGGGCCCGACTTCCCTATGCTAAAACAATTGCCATTCAAAAGACGTTTGGCGAACCGCTAGGTGCTAACAAAGTAAGAGTCGTGGTTTTAAAGATAACGATCCTTGTAAAATCACTTGGCTGATTAAACTATGACTGAATCCTCTGAAAGATACCCAGAAACAATGGTCATTGTGCCGACCTATAACGAGGCGGACAATATTAATGACCTGTTTCAACAAATTCTTGATCTTCCCGTTTCTATTGGGATTATCAATGTTGATGACAATTCTCCAGATGGGACTGGGGAGATCGCTGATGGTTGGGCTGAAAAACACCCCGGCCGCGTGGTTCCTATCCACCGTGCTGGCAAGCTGGGTTTAGGGACCGCCTATATTGCCGGTTTTAAAAAGGCGCTTTCGCTGCCCGGTGTCATGCGAATCATGACCATGGATGCGGACTTTTCTCACAACCCCCGTTATATCCCCGCTATGATCGAACTGAGCAAGGCGAAGCATATGGCGATCGGGTCACGCTATGTGCCGGGTGGCGGTCAGAAAAATTGTACGTGGGATCGGGTTGTTTTAAGCCGTGGGGCCAATGGTGTTGCGAAAACATTGTTAGGGCTACAAGCGATGGACACAACGGCCGGTTTTCGGCTTTACCGTCGTCAAGTTCTTGAAACTATTCCACTCGATGAAATCGTGTCGAGCGGCTACTCGTTTTTGGTCGAGATGCTATTTTTGGTGCAGCGGCATGGTTTTCAAGTTGGCGAAGTACCTATTATTTTTGAAGATCGTCGGGCCGGAACAACAAAGATCTCGCGAAATGAAGTTTTTAAAGGAATGGCGACAATCGGCCGATTGTTTTTACGGCGGATGTCTGGCAACACCCCTCAACATGCAGCTGTCTCTGTGGTAAATGAATAATGATCGAAGTTTCTTGTAACTACTGTGGTAGCGACGACTATGTTGTTAAGCACCCCTCAACGATGAATGGCCAAACGGCCGACTGGTCCGCTTTTCGCTGTACAACACCTGACTATGGGGTGCACGGCCGAATCGTACAGTGCAACAAATGCGCCCATGTTTACACCAACCCAGTGCAAGATGGGGATGAATTGTTGGCTTTGTATTCAGCTGTCGAAGATGAAATTTATGTTGAAGAGCGGATCGGCCGAAGACTTACCTTCAGTAAACATTTAAAAGCACTAGAAAAGATTACAGGGCCGGGCAACGGCCGTAAAATTTTAGACGTAGGGTCTTATATCGGCGTATTTGTCGAAGTGGCCCGTGAACAGGGTTGGGACGCGTTAGGGGTAGAACCTTCCGATTGGGCAGCTGCTTTCGCCAATGACCAAGGGATTCCGACACTTGCCGGAACACTGGATAATCCGGACTTGGCAGATGAAAGTTTTGATGCGATTACGATGTGGGATGTGATCGAACATGTCGCAGACCCCTTGGGCGAATTGCAAAAAGCGCATCAAAAACTCAAACCGGGTGGCACAATCGCTGTGCACACCATGGACATTGACAGCATGGCATCGAAGCTAATGGGTAGCCGTTGGCCTTGGTATATGGCGATGCATGTTCAATATTTTAGCCAGAAGAGCCTGATCCGCTTTTTAGAAAAAGCTGGTTTCGAAGTGATCTGGACCGGCGTACAGGGACGTTATTTGCGATTGCACTATTTGGCTGGGCGATTGCATGGCATAAACCCCAACGTGGGCAAATTGGCTGACTTTGCGGTCAACACGTTTAACATGGGAGATCGGGCGATTCCAATTAATTTCGGGGATTTGTTTACAGTTTACGCTCGACGAGTCGATTAGAAATTAGGCAACCATTTCATATAACTGGGGTTCAAACTCAAATTTCGCCAGAAGGTTGTTTTTCGCTTTCCCTTCAACTGACGACGATGACGACCCATCACCATGATCATTCAAGCTTTCTTGATTTAATTTGGCTGAGTTAAACCCGGCCATATAAAGCTCTAGCTCTGTTTCATTGTTGGGGGTCGGTAGGTTGTTGAAATAGGCCATGGTCTTTTCTGTTGACCAAGGGGAGAGCTTCGAAATCGTTTTTTGTTGGATCCAGCTTTCAATCATGCCTCGATTGTGGATTTTTTGCAGGTGAGCCATATAGCTGTTTAATGCGTCATTGAACAGATAATATGTTTCGTCATGATAATTTGTTACTTCTTGTTGCCACATACTTTTACCTCTGATTTTGGTGTGGAAATCAAAATCGATTGATAGTGCTTTCGCAGCAGGGTGACCTGAGATTATCTTTAGATCACCTTATTCTTCTTGATGCCCTCATCGGTCAAATATTTGGTTAAGTCCCATTTACATAATCGTGTCTCAATGCTGTAACCTTTTCAATAGGCAGCGGTAAGCTATTGGTACTATGACTGCGAACGTTTTCATCGCACATTAGTACTAGTGCAAAAAGGGTAAATAACGCACAGTTTTGGCTTATTCGTTCGTGCCGCCATGCACTACTTGTCTTGCATTGGCATACGGTGAGCCCACACCTGCGAAAAAATAAAGGGAAAACCGGCCGATTTACCCCCATTAGATGACAAAGATACTGCGAAATTACAACTTTTTTACTTAGTTCCCCCTTTTGTTCGTAGTCGAGCTTATTAAAATAGTGTAGTTGGGTTTTCCTAATGGCGAATCACCTCTCAACCGTTACACTAACAATTCTCTATGTTGAATATTACACCTCGAAAACTATTTACAGTCATTATTTTCCTTGCCTTATTCGGTTTCTCTGTGCGCGTTGCACGGGACCCTGATTTATTTTGGCATCTAAAAACTGGGGAATACATTTTAGAAAATGGAATCCCGCACGAAGACCCTGGATTTTCATTTACCTCCACTGAAAGAGAGTGGATTACCCATGAGTGGCTGACACAAGTATTTATGTTTTCAGTCTATGATCGTTTGGGACTACGAGGCCTTAGTATTGTCTTTGCTGGTTTAATCGCCATCGCCTACGGATTTTTGTTTTATGCCAGCGACGGCCGACCGTACTTAGCAGGGGCTGCGACCTTTTGGGGGATCGCCGCTTCGCTTCCGTTTTTAAATGCTCGGCCGCAAATGTTTAATATTTTGTTTGGGGCATGGATCGTACTCGTCTCTGAACAAATCAGGCGAGGCCGCTGGTCAACACGGTGGGTGTGGTCTTTTCCTGTATTGTTTCTGTTTTGGGTCAACATGCACGGCGGCTTCCTACTTGGCTTCGTCATTGGCGGCGTGTATGTCGTGGGGGAAGCCGGGCAACTTTACTTTTCTGGTGAACGAGAGGATGGGCTGAGCTGGAGTCAGCTGCAAACATTTATCTATTCAGGCTTGGTCAGCGTTGTTGTATCTAATATCAACCCGAACACCTATCGAATGTGGGTCTATGCATTTGAAACACTAACCAGCGACGCCATGCGAGATACGATCGCTGAATGGCAATCGCCTAATTTCCACGTTTGGATTTTCTGGCTGTTTGGTTTTATGGTGATGGGGACCTTCTTCATCATGATTTTTAGTAAACGGCAGGTGCTTTGGACCGATGTGTTGTTTATCGGTGGCACCATGTTTGCTGGGCTGCAATCTGTCCGTAACATCCCGCTATTTGCTTTGGTCGCGGTACCGATTCTCAGCCGACATATGCTTGGGCTATTTATCGACCGCCCCCGTTACACACTGTTTAGTGGTGAATCGGCCGACCCTGTCCCAAACACTACAATGAATCGCATTAATTTATTTGCGATGGTCATTTTAGTCATAGGCACACTTGTTTTTGCTGTCGAACAGCTGCGGGACACCGAGCAGGTTATTTTGGATGAGTTCCCCGTTTATGCGATTGATTGGCTAGAGGAAGAGGGTCTGACTCAAGCACGTATTTTCAATGACTATGAATGGGGCGGTTACATGATCTTGCGCGATGTCCCCACATTTATCGACGGCCGAGCTGACATCTTTGGGGATGAATTCATTTACTTTTATATGCAGACCTATACTCGACAAGCTGATTGGCGCGAACCGCTTGATGAGCACGACGTAGAATATGTTTTAACCCGAACCGATGGCGGTCTGAAAATATTGTTAGATGAAGTATCTGAATGGGAAATTGTGTATGAAGATGAAGTTTCGACGATTTACGGCCGTTCGTAAAATCTAAATTTCATCATTTCAGGCTAGACG
>JAHDEB010000035.1:37598-39390 GCA_020629055.1 Chloroflexota bacterium | reverse complement strand
GGTGGTGATCCGTCTAACATCTAACTTCCAGTCCGCAAGTGCGTGGCACTCCCCACGAAAACACCATCATTTCGGGTCTGTTTGCTGGGGAGTGCCACGCACTTGTTGAAACAAAAAAAGATCGTTAAGCCATGTGACCTAACGATCTTTTCTCAGTAACTATTGGGACGTTCTTAGTGAGCGTTCGCCCATGCCTCTAACGCACTGCGCGAGATGCCGTGTTTGACGTGACCTTGACCTAATCCGGCCGCCGCAATAATCTGGACGCCAGAACAACCGGCCGTATCATTCACAGAGATTCCGGCTAAGTTACCTACTCCATCTACAAACTCCCCTGAGGCGTTGGCGTAGAAGCGGTTTTTCTTAGACTGGGCCGGTTCATCTTCTGGCAATATGGTCCATGAACAAGCATCTGCTTCATCTACAACACCGTCATTGTCATCATCTGGGTCAACACAATCAGGACTGCTATCACCGTCAAAGTCGGGCGACATGCTGGCAGCGTTTAGCGGATTAGAGCCGCAGGTTGTTTCATCAGAGTCAGATTGCCCATCATTGTCATCGTCTGTATCTGCGTTATCGCCGATCCCATCTCCGTCATTATCAGAGCTTTCGCTTTGGTCAAACGGGAAGGCGTCATCTCCATCCGCAACACCGTCGTTGTCATCATCCGGATCACAAGCGTCGCCGTAGAAGTCACCATCAAAGTTGGCTTGATCAGCATTAGCAACATCTACACAGTTATCGACGGAATTTAAAACACCATCCCCATCACTGTCATCAAGTTCAACACCTTGACCATCTGTATCTTCACAGCGGATGTAAAAAGCACCTTCGAAACAATTGTCATATCCACCAATGATGTCATTACCTCCGTCTAAATAATCGTTGGCGCCGCTACCACCATAAAGCCAGTCACTGTCTTCATCCCCATATAGCTCATCGTCCCCATCATCTCCAAAGAGTTCATCTTCTTCAGTCCCGCCATGCAGAATGTCATTGTCAGCACCACCGTGAAGTTCATCCTCATCGCCACCGCCAAAAAGCTGATCATTCCCCTCGTTTCCATAGATGTCGTCTTCGCCATCGCCACCGTCTAAGTAATCATTTCCTGGCCCCCCTTTTAAATCGTCAGAGTTTCCATAGCCAAATAGGCGGTCGTTTCCACCTTGCCCGAGAAGGTCATCGCTCCCTTCATTGCCTTCCATGTAGTCATCATCACCCCCGCCTAACAGCAGGTCATTTCCACTATTTCCAAACATGGTGTCACGGTCGTTTGTGGCATAGTGAATAAATTGGCCACCACCGAAAAGTATGTCAACATCGGCACCGCCCCAAAGCATATCGTTCCCTGGTCCACCAATGATGCAGTCTCCACCGCCTAAACCGTCGATCAAGTCATCTCCTTCGTAGCCAAAGATGATGTCATTTCCGGCTGTCCCTGTCAGAACATCGTTTCCCGCTGTGCCGTGAATCACATTCACCCCGGCCGCATTGACATCGCAAGTCGTTGCAGCAGACGCAGGCTGTGTGCTTGCTAAATAAATGGGCAAGCTGAATAGAAAAGCGATTAAAAAAGATAAGGTTTTGTTTGTGTTCAACATGTTGAGATTTCTCCTAAATAAGTTTGTTTAACTTCATTCGACTTCATTCAAATTCGATGTGACAAGCATACGACCCCCCAATATCGAATAGGTCCCCATTCTGATTGGAACAGAGGGACAAAAAGGGGGACAGAAACAACAGCTTGAACTTGTCCTGAGATAAACGTGTGATGTGTGGGTGCGAAAGT
>JAHDEB010000035.1:27231-37498 GCA_020629055.1 Chloroflexota bacterium | reverse complement strand
AAACAACAGCTTGAACTTGTCCTGAGATAAACGTGTGATGTGTGGGTGCGAAAGTAGGCATGTCCCAAAGAGAAAATAATTCCCCGAATTGAAGAGAGAAATCAAAAATCTTAAGCCTCTATCTCGCCCACATTCTCTCTTTAATCGGTTTCCAGCATAGCCGTTATGCTTCTATGTGATTTTTCAAATTGGCCAAACTCGCTTCCGCATTTTTGTCATTGATCCGCTCCACAAAAAGCTTGTCCATAATCTTGCCTATTCCGCCCCCTTTCATTTCATAGTCAATGGTCAGGTCGATATGGGTCACGTCACCATCCGGCCGAATAGCCCACCTGTTGGTCCCCACGATCATCCCGTCCATCGCAAAAACACGCAGCTTTTCCGGCTCACTTTCAGTCACTTCAAGGTTGCTTTCCATCGTCATGCCACCGGCTTTAATTTCGATGACGGCCGTGCTACCAACTTCGGTCGGATACCCTGGAGAAGGGGTGAGTGATTCCATCCCTTCATACCACTCCGGCGTGATTTCCGAGTTATCCATAAATGCTTGCACCTGACTTACAGGGGCGTTTATCGTCACAGATTTATTAATCAAGGTCATCAGTTTTCTCCTAAACGTCAATATGTCTAAGCTCTATTTCAACAATCGTCTAAACCAACTATAAAAACGACCGTTACCCAAACGCTACCTGGGAAAATGAGTCAAATATGGTGTAAATCGGCCCAAACTATTTTGAATCAGTTCGAAAAAGGTGAGGGGGTATGGGATATGGAGAAAAACAAGATAAACTCTACCCATGCAAGCGATATCGACTCCAACGCTCGATATTTCTCTGTTTGGCTCATTCCAGCTTCATCACTCCATCCACGGGGGAATAAAAGAAAACCGGCGCAAAGTACAAGCCCTACTGATCTGGCTGTTGCTTGAAGATAATCAAGCTCATAGCCGAGAGCAGTTGATTGCTCTTTTATGGCCTGAGATGAATCGCGAGAATGGTCTGCGTAACCTTCGCGTCGCCTTGTCCCGTGTTAAAAAACATTTAGCAGATGGGGATGCCCTAGAGGCGAACCGTGCAGAAGTGACCCTTCATCGATCTCCCCACCACATCATTGACGTGCGCCAATTTGAAGCGCTTATTCAGGAGGTTGACAATCATCGTCATGAAAAAATAGCAACATGTGGTGATTGTTTGGGCAAGCTTCGCCAAGCGGCCGGAATTTATCGCGGCCGCTTTTTAGACGGCTTTAGCTTGGAGGACAGTGAATCGTTCGAGGAATGGCTCTTTGTTTGGCGCGAACGGTATCATGTCATGGGGCTTATGCAGTTGGGGCGTTTAGCCGAAGCAGAGTTTGCCATCGGCCGCATGGCTGAAGCGGAAGCGCTGGCCCAACGACAAATTAAGCTTGACCCACTTCAAGAGCCAGCCCATCGGTTGCTCATGCGGATATCGGCCGAGCGTGGAGATCGAACACAGGCGTTGCGCCAGTTCCAAACCTGCACGGAAATGTTGATGGCCGATTTGGGTGTTCCGCCAGAAGAAGAAACCCTGCTTCTTAAACAAAAGATTGAATCGGGTGAAGTCAAAGCCAGACCACGACCCGAGCCATCCCAACCTAAAGCTAGAGCAAAGGGCAAAACGGCCGGAACTTTGCCGGAAATTATTACTCCGTTTATCGGCCGAGAAGAAGAGCTTTCTCTATTGGCTGAACGGCTCGCCTCACGAGAGTATCGCTTAATCTCGTTGGTTGGGCCGGGTGGAATAGGCAAAACCAGGCTTGCCATTGAAGCTGCCAGAATGGCTCAAACCGATTTCCAAGATGGAACTTTTTTTGTTCCACTCGTGGGGTTGACCCATCATCGAGATATCCCCTCGGCTGTAGCTGAAGCGGCCAGCTTCAGCCTTCGCTCAGATGGTGTTGAGCCAAAGGATCAAATCTCTAATCTGTTGGAAAACAGAGAACTGCTACTCGTCATTGATAACCTTGAGCATATTATTGATGGGGCCGATTTTTTGCTCGAGTGGCTGACCAAAGCACCAAAATTAACTCTGCTCATCACATCTAGACAGCGAATCAATGCACAAGTAGAGGATCTGTTTCGACTTAAAGGCTTGCCTTGGCCTAAAGATCCTCAAGACCCCGATGCGACCAGCTATGAAGCTGTGAGATTATTTGGAGATCGTGCCCATCGCTTAAACAAGCAGTTCTGGCTAAACGAGGATACGCTCCCCAGCGTTGTCAATATTTGCCACCAAGTAGAAGGGCTACCCCTTGCACTTGAGTTAGCTGCAACATCTATTCGAGATTTCGACGTTGCAGAAATTGCAGAAGATCTGATCCAAGAACCGGAATTATTGTCCTCAGATTTGCGAGATCTGCCGGAGCGGCATCGGCAATTTGAATCGGTTTTTGATTATTCTTGGAACCTACTTTCCGAATCTGAAAAACAAATCCTTTCACGACTGGCTATGTTCCTGGGCGGGTTTACCAAAGTCTCAGCGCGCCAAATTGCCGGAGCATCGGCTATCAGTATCACACGATTGCAATATAAATCACTCATAAGGTCGTCTGGAAACGGCCGATATGACATGCATGAGCTCATCCGCCAAATGGCTTCAAGGAAATCGCCACACGAAAAACAGAATTACCAAGAGCCTTTTATCAACTTCTTTTTCGATTTCTTGAAGAATCGTCAGGCTCAATTACGCACCTATGATGCACCTCAAGTGAGCCAAGAAATCAATTTAGAGCTAGACAACATTCGGCAAGCGTGGCAGTGGGCGATTTCGCTTGGACAGTTTGATTCTCTGAAAGAAACCGTACCCGCACTTGCAGAATATTTCATTCACATCGGTTCATTTTATGAAGGCAAAACCATGATTGAGCAGGCTGTTCAGGCCCTGCCGGAAGCCAGAAGGTACGATCTTCCCCACTTTCTCATCGAAATTGCAAAAATATTATCTGCACTCTATCAAGGTAACTTTGAAGAATTAAAACAAATCATTGAGTACATTTTCACCATCACAAAAGGGGAAACTGTATTCAAAGAGATTGAGGCCAGAGCTTGGTACTATTTGAGCAAAGGCGCCTTCGTCAACTCGACTGAAAGTGAACTATCGCGTACCTATGCCAATCGGGCGATGGTGCTGGCCAATGAGCTAGATGATCCCTTACTGATCGGTGATGCCTATGTTCAGCTTGGGGCGCTCTATTATCGCTTTGAAGATACAGATGCCGCGATCACGAATATTCAGAAAGGGGTTGAAATATTTGAAGAGATGGGGGATATCAAACGGTTATCTGAAGGCACAAACGTATTGGCGTTAGCCTATTCTGAATCTGGGAACGTGGTCAAAACGTTTGAAATGGAAAACAAACTTTTGGCCATGTATCAGGATCTGGGGTTTGAGCCAAAAGTAGCCGATCAATATCTGAATCTAGCGATGTCTTATGGAGAATTAGGCGCTTACGAGAAAAGTCTCCCCCTCATCACAAAAGCGATGAGGATGTTTGAGCAATTTAATGACCGTGCTGCCATTCAAAATTGTTATATTTCTCTCGGCTATGATTACTTTGATTTAGGCGAGTATGATGAATCTCTCAGCTATTTTAAAAAAGGAATTGAGCTTCAGGATGAGTTAAATATGCAAAGCCGACTCTGTGATGACCTGACCGGCTATAGCCTGCCCCTTCGCCAACTGGGTCACTTGGGTGAGGCCGAGGCGGTACTAAATCGGGCTATCGAGGTTAGCATCGCCCCGCGCTATAAAACGCAGGCCGAAGCACACCTATCCATTGTTTTGCTAGAAAAGGGGGAGAGCGAGGTTGCCTTAGACATGGCAATACGACTTTGGGATAAAATTAAGCTTGATCAAGGGGGTACTTTACCGGCCCTCCTGCATACGTTATCCCAGTTGTTTGAGGTGTTCAAACATCACAAATTCGAAAAAGAGCAAAAAGAAATTCTAGACTTAGCAAAAGTCGAGATTGATCAAATCGTTTCGCAAATAAATGATTTAGAGCTTCGCAAATCATTTTTGACGAAACAACCTAATGTCCAATATTTTCGCCAATATTTAGAGTTATACACCTAGTGGCTTGCCGACTGTCGCCTGATCGTATTGCCAATGGTGCAAACCAACTTAGGCCGATCTGGCCTAGCGATGCCAAGAATTTCCGTCAATTTGCCTTCAAAGTCGCAAAAGCTTGTTTGAAATAAAACAGCCCTTCTCAAAAACATTTGAGAAGGGCTGTCGTCGTTGTCATCTAGCAGTTCATTTATCTATCAAACTATCTTTTACAAACCGACATGCCAAAGTGGTTCCACTGAGGCGTACCGGTCGTGAACTTGTCTGGATAGAGATGGCCTGCCAAAGAATGCCCTGTTCCACACACATTCACTAAGTTTGGTGTCAAATAATAATCCGCACCGCTCTCTAACATCTCACCATCATTAAATGTGTCGAATAGCTGGCAAACGGTCATGCCGCCCGTTTGAATATCGCTCGTTGCATTGGTGAAGGCGGAGCCGGGAATGACTCCCATCTTACTAGCATTAAGCCCACAACCTACGTTTCCTGAAAGTAAATAAGATGAGTTTTTGACGGGGAAGCCATTGCCGCGGCACATCGCCAAGGTGTTGTAATTTCCATCAGCTGGCTGCCAATGAGCGTTGAGCAGCTGATGGCCGGCCGCAAAACCGGCAAAGTCATTGCCGCAGGAGGTGGTGTTGATGAAGAAATTGTACCCACCCCAAATGCCATCGATTAACCGCTCGGTGCCGTCCCCTTTTTCGACACAATACTTTAGAAGCTCGTGTGTAAAAACATAGGGCAAGCTATAGGAATAAATATCAAGTTCAAAGAAGCGGACATAGTCGAGCTTTGAGAAATCAAAATTCTCAGCGTAAACACGAATCGTAATCGAAAGCGGCCGCGTGACTGTTTTTACATCGAAACAAGCTTGCAAGGTCGTTTCACTGTTAACAGACGATAAGGTTCCGGTGAATGGTAAACCGGTCCGCATTAAATCCCCTTGGATTTCTCCGCCAGCACGGGCCAAAAAGACATCAAAATAGATTCGGCCGGTAATGATAATGGCAGCACTGGGTTCGATCCCCGCATAAATATTGGGGTCAGCTCCTGCGCAAGTATTGCTACCCGCAAACAGATCCAAGCTTAAGTCACCGCTGGCTTCAAGTTCCAAAGTTATGGGAACTCCGGTGGAGGCCAAGAGACTAAATGAAACGGTAAAAAACTCGAAGTTTTTATTGAGTAGATTGAGTCGTCGGTTGGGGTCGCTGCATGACAATGTTTCTGTGTGATTTAGGGCAATCAGCCGATTGGCGATTGAAACACGGACCCTAAACTCTTGATTTGCCCCTCTTTTTGAACTGGTTACATCTGCACTCGCGATATTAATGTTGTCATTCGGATTCCAGACATACGCGTTTACCTGCTGTTGGGCAAACAAGTAGATGCCACCACCATAATTGGCTGATTGAGGTTGACCCGCCACATAAAAGCTGCCGGGGGTGCGGATGCCGACTTTCTCACCACCAAAGGCCCAATTCCAGCTTCGTTTGAACTCAGCGTCGATCGCGTCTGGGGCTCTGGGGAAACCGGGGGAGTCCGCGTCGTACCAATCACCCAAAAATTCCATGAGGATGTCATACGCTTCTTGACTTAACGCAGTGTCTTCATACACATCACGGTCTAGCAAGATGTCAACGATGATTTCCCACAACCAATCGTCTAGGGTGTCGTCAAGCAAGGCATCAATGAGGATATCCTCGGCCGCAAATCCAGGGATATCGACCATCGCCTCATAAGCGGTTGCATTGATATCCAGAATGTCGTACTCATCGGTCACTTGTTCCCCATTTACTTCAATTGAATCAGTGATATACAGAGTAAGCGTATCAAGCGAAGACTCTAATCCTAGATTGCCGATTGAATAGAGCACATCGATTAGTTCATCGACATCGGCCGCCTGATCAAGATCTGCCAGCAAATCTTGCAAAAGCTCTTCAGAAAGTTCTGCGTCATCCAGCTCATCGATAGCAGAACTCAGGACTTTTTGTGCTGTAGATTTAAGCTCATTTCCTTCATCAGTGCTAAGCTGTTGCAGCGTCCCAACCGTCTGCGAAACAGGCTCGGTTAACACAACCATGTTATACAACGCTTGCTGCTGGTTGGTGATCGTTATCGACGACATGATATTGGCCGATCTTCTGTTTGCGTTGTTAAAAATACCGTTGAGGTAATCTTGCGCTTGAGGGGTGCCGATCTCACCTAGAAAGTCGATGTAATCATTTGTGAGGGCTGAGCCGGTTGTTTGTTGAGCGAGCCGTTCACCGATCTTGGCCACGACCGCCTCACCACCCTTCGCTTTTGACAGTTGCAGGATACGAGCGAAATGACGTGGGTTGTCTGGCTCCGCTTCAAACTTATCAAACTCCGTATCAAGGTTGACTTGGCTCAAATCGATACCGTTGTTTTCCGGATTCACTTCACTTAAATCACCCGAAAATGAGTCCGCTTGATAGATGGCATTGACCGCTTCCTGCGCACGGCCGGCAGGGGCGTCCACGACTTCTTCCAACTTCATGGAGCCGGAAGTTTCCATCGTCGACCAAACTGATAAACCATCGAGCCCGCCACCTTCATTCGTTGGGTTTTCAGTCTCTCCATCTGCGCTTTGATGATCCTCCACCAACTCGATTGAGGTCAAAACAGAATTCTCATTGCCTAGGACCGCGCGGAAGGTTGTATTCATCTCTAGGCTTGCCGGTCTTTCACCTAGGGAAGTTAATGTCGTGTAGTCGTTTTGGCCAATCGATTTTGTGATATGTAATCCATCTGATTGTTCCGCCAATTGGTAATTGGCGCTGTAAGCACCTTGAATCCCCTGTTCTGTTGCCGCATAAGCATCACCCGATTCTTGAATGGTCACTTGTAAAAAGTTAATGACCCCTTTTTGCATATTTTTGACGGCAACGGGCGAGTCAGGCAAGACCAATATTTCGGAGATTGCTCCATTCTTGGCTTGGGTAAATCGCATCGGAGCGGCTAGCGCTTTGATCATCGAATCATCTTTTAGGATCGTCTGGTTGTTTGGCCCGTTGCTGCTGCAAATAAATGGATCCCGCATAGACACCTCGGCCGAGACCGCTCCATCTTCATTTTTGCTAAGAATCGTCATATCAACATAGGTGTTGATGAGCATGGTTTGCCCTTCGGCCGTCTCTGTACCATCACGCGTCCGCCCTAGATTTTTAACTTCCAAATTGTAATCGTAAAGGTAAACATAGGTCTTCCCAACTTCATAATCTAAGGAACGAGCTGCAATCGCTTGATCCCAATATTCAATGTCATTGATCGGAGCTATCGCAGGCTTTTGTAGGATGGACAAAGCATCCGCTTTCACCCACACCTTCACATTCTGCACTAAGTTTCCGATAAACGGCAGAAAGACACGGCTCATCCCATCGTCTTTTCGATCAGGAGCCACACAAAGACCGGTTTGATTCATTGTGTGGCTGGTATCGGCCGCATGTGTCGGACCCACGGCCGGAAACATCATTCCAGCCAAGAGCACAAGCACCAACAAGCTATTTATCGATTTCGAAAGTCGAACTTTCGTATGGTAGGCCATTCGTACACAGTTTATTTTTAACATTTTAATCCTCTGATTTCAAAATTATGTTGTTGCACGTGCATACAACGTTTGAAATAAAAGATTAAAAGCTACCGCTACCCAAACGTTTCCTACGACAGGTAACGTTTGGGACGGGGTTAAATACTTGGCCCGTTTATCCTGTCTAGGCACCAAAAAACCGATATAAAGAATCTATCTATATTTGTGATAAGCCGCTTGCTGGTTTTCGGCTGTTGATTGAGGACAATTGATTGAACGTGGAAATTGAATTTGCGAGAAGCAACAGGTCATCTGGGCCAAAATGACACCATTTAAAGGTGCAACGAGAAAAAGGATGGGATCGATGAGAAAGTTAATTGCGTTAGCGCTTAGTTTCGTATTTATGTTTTTGGTGTTTGTAATGGCGCATGATAGCATCCAAGCGCAGGGCGGTTTAATTCCCAGAGCCTATTTGCCCTTAGTTCTTTCTCCCGACGCTTGCGCCACCTCTTCAGACCAAACTTACACGAGCGGTGTTGTGTTTCAATTTGATACAGACAATCCGGTAAGACCGGCGTACAACCACGCAGATAAAAATATCGCCCTGCGAAGCTACTCGCTCAACAGCGATTCAGCCTTGCAGCGGGAGCTGGTTGATTACGGCTCTGATGACCCGACCCAGCCGCCACAATTTGCGACGTTGTTTAGCCCCGCCCAAGTCCCAGCGTTTTCAGAATTCCATCAGGTTCATCAATGGAACTGGGCTTCTTCACCACAGCCGGGGCAACGGGCCGAGGCGATCAATACTCCAAAAGTGACCGCAATTTCGTTTGATCTAGATGCTGGGACTCCCCTGCATGCTCCATCCTCGGGTTATGACATCGGAGGCGGAATGGAAGTGGTGGTGTTGTTTGCGGACGAAGATACGGTGACGCTGCATTATACGCGTGAGGACACAGGCGCTTTAGGATACACGCTCCACATCGATCAGATTTGCACCAATCCTAATTTGCTCAGTTTGTATAACAACTTAGATCGGCCAGATGGACCACGCTATCAGATTCCGTCGGGTGGTTATGACTTGCCCACACTGCCGGCCGGGCAAGTTTTCGGTACAACGAGCAAAAGCGATATGGTACTCGCAATAGCTGATACAGGCGCTTATCAAGACCCCCGTTCTTGCAATGAATGGTGGCAGATCCGGCCGGGATACGCCGGATCATGCCCACCTCAACAGTAGGCGACTGTTTTTGAATCGACCTTATTGATGCAAAGCTCGCGCCAATAGCTTGATTTGCTCACCCGTGAAACGCTGAGCCGCATCTGACTCAGGTGCAAACCCATCAAAGCCATGGAATCCATCCGCGTAGACATGCAGCTCGGTTGGTACACCGGCCTTCATCAACCTTTGGGCATATTCAATATCTTCATCACGGAAGAGATCCGGGGTGCCTACACCGATATAAGTTGGTGGCAATCCACTTAAATCTTCTGCGCGACTGGGTGCAGCGTATGGAGATATCCCTTTGCTCCCGGGCTCTTGACCCAGATATGAGCGCCATCCGATCAAATTATTGGCCCGGGTCCAGAGTGGGGCATCGGGGACTGTTTCGCTCGCTTGCTCCGTGTTGGTGTCGTCAATCATCGGGTAGATGAGAAGCTGATAGCAGACATCGACTTCGCCACGGTCTCTTGCAAGTAACCCTAGACCGGCCGCCAGTCCGCCCCCAGCGCTAGCCCCACCGATCGCGATTTTATTTTCTCTGATACCAAACCTCTCAGTGTTGGCCGCTAGCCACTTCAGGGCTGCGTAACAATCATCAAGCGGGGCGGGGAATGGGTTCTCCGGTGCTAGCCGATATTCAACTGAGGCGACGACACAGTTGAGAGACAGTGCCAAACTTTTCGCTTTTAAATCATCCCCGGCGACATCACCCAAAACATAGCCTCCACCATGGATCCAAAGTAGGGCCGGCAGCAGATCGAGCCGTTTTTCAGGTTGGTAGACCCGTACAAAAACATCTGGGTCCCCATCAGCTCCAGGAGCATGGTGGTCGCTGGTTAGAACGCCTGGGATTTCGGGTGCTTGGCTTGCCATCGCTGCTTGTAGGCCGGTTAAAAATTGACGGGTTGCTGGAATGTCATCGAGCGTAATCGCGCCAACTGCTTCTTCGAATCCGGCAAGGCCGGCCGATAATTCAGGATCAGTAAGAGTATGCATTTTAATCTCCTTTTCTATGCAGTTTGAAAGGGGCCGATACAAATCGCACAGGTGGAGAAAATATAGCACAATTCAATTGATTGAAAACTTGTTATGTCATCTGAGTTTGATCAGACCATGCCTCAGATACGACTTTTCCTTTTTCATGGTCATCAACAACTAAAATAAGTTGATGGTCGTGATCGCTGTACATCACTTCGATATTAACCCCGGCCGCTGCCATGTTGCCTGCGATCATCCCCAACTGTCCGGGCACATCTTGCCTCAGCCGTTGCGTGAGGACCGGTCTTTCCCCAGCCACCTTGATGCCAACGGCCGCCAATGTTTCCGCCACGGCCGCATCGTCTTCAAAAAGAAAATGCATGATCCCACGGCCGTCGACAACCCAGCCACCGCCTCCTTCAACGC
>JAHDEB010000035.1:23538-27131 GCA_020629055.1 Chloroflexota bacterium | reverse complement strand
GCAATCACCCGGCGTATTCAGCTGTTAGAGCAAGAACTTGGTACACCGCTGTTTGAACGTCTGCGTGGAGGCGTGCGCTTAACACCGGCCGGAAACGCCTTTTTGCCCCATGCGCAACGGGCCACTGCCGCTCTTCAAGATGGGGCTTCTGCGGTGCTCGATTTACAGCAAAAAGTGCAGGGGAGTGTCAGCTTAGCCCTAGTTGGTACCCTAGCTAGCACCGATCTGACCACCAAACTACAGGCGTTTCGTCAAGCGCATCCTGACGTTGACCTTCGCTTGCGAACAGCTCGCAGCAGCGAGGTAAGCACGGCCGTGCGGCAGGGGGAAGTGGCGTTGGGGCTGCGCTATTTTTCGGGTAGTGGTGATGGTTTGGTTGCTAAAAAGGTATGGGATGAGGAGCAAGTTGTGGTTTGCTCCACGATGCGTGACACGGAAGCAAGTAGTAAGCCGATGGAGCTCATCTCTAAATTGCCATGGGCTACGTACCCGGTAGGGTCTTCGGGCGAACCGTTCACGCGTGTCTTAGATCGGTTGTTGTTGAAGGCCGGCTTAGAAACGGTTGAGCGTTTGACCATTGATAGCTTAACCGCTCAAAAACGTCTGATCGAGGCCGGTTTTGCAGTTGGGCTGCTTCCGGTCAGCAGCATTCAAGAAGAGCTGCAATTGGGAACTCTGCGCATACTTGATCTGCCCGAGTTAGAGGCCTCAGTGCCGGTTTTTGCACTTTATCGGCGAGATGGTTATTTGAGCAAAGGGGCGCAAACATTGCTTGATCTGTTCTAGCATAGACTTCAAGCTCCGTTTTCAGCCGAATTAATTAAAGAGCCCCTTTGTAATATTGAACCATCTTTGCAGCTTTATTAGGGGGAATAACATTCAACTTCAAGGCAAGCTCTACCGCAAATTCGACATACCCATTGGGCATCGCAGTCACAATGTTGCCGCTCGTTATACAAAGCGATTCTTTGTAATTTATATCGGTCCAAAACTGTTTGGTGAAATTGACGACCTCTATCGGTGCAAACTTCTCTGTGTAATTGTGGGTGATCGTTTGACCTTTCAAGATGCCGCTATCGGCTAAAACCAAAACCCCGGCACAGATGCCCCCGATGATCAGATCGGCCGTATGAAATTCTCTGATCAACTTTTGCACATGTGTCTTGCCAACAATTTCATCGGGATTCCCTCCCGGGACCAAGAGCGCAACATAATCAGCCGTGTTCACCTCTTCAAAAGGTAACTGAGGGGCGATTTGCAAGCCGGATGCATCTTTGTGGTTTTGATTGTTGGTGGTCACGACATCCACAGAATAGGAGCGGCCGAGGATTTCGACAGCCAGCATCGTTTCGAAGGAGATGCAGCCGGGATAGAGCATGAGGAGGATTTTTTTGTCAGACATGTTTCATCTTTGCATGAAGCCCGAGTTGTTTTGCCAAACTTTCGAGACTAAGCAATTTGATTGTCAATTGGGAATATCATTCCCAACGTTCCTGTTTTTTGATTTTTTGAGTAGCAGGTTCACGGAAAGCAAATGTTTGAGCTTTTATCATTTTTGAGCGACCCTCGGCCGAACGAGTAAAGATTAATTCTGATTGGCAGACATGTTTTTGCCAAGCTTCAAAAAATGTGATTGCAGCCCCTTTGTTCACTCCCAAAAGTGTCGGTATCGCGTGGTAAACTTCTATCTCTTGTTTTAATCTTTGCTCTTTGCGCACAATGAGGTATCTGGGGTTGTCGATGGGGCCTAGAATTTCAGCCATGCAGTCCGCAAAAATGGAAGATTCTTGATAGGAGCAGCCCGACAAGGCGATTGAACAACTGCCATCAAAAGATTGTGTAACATTGACGCTCAACCCTTGATAAGGTGATTTTACATGCCCTTCATGGCTTAATGCTTCCGCAAGTGCGGTTCCCATCTGGTGTAAGGTGCCGGTTGCCGGTAAATGGTAGGCGATGTTTTTGATAAAAGGAATTGTTTTACGTAATCTAAAAAGCAAAGGAACCCCGAGGCCGATGGTTGTATAAAGAGCCATCGGCCCGAATCCACCTATGTTGGTTAGGGCCACGATTCCGCTGGACAGCGTTCCCAAAGCGAGCCCTAATTGAGATGCAAGATGCCCTCTTCTCTGGCGAAAAACAAACCTGCTGATGCTTGGAGGCTGGTTAATTTGAATCGAAGGTTTAATCCGGGCCGCGTCGTCAATGATCAGCGCCTGTTGCCAACGTTGAGCGAGCGTGATTATATTTTTAAATCGCTGACCCATTTGATCATTGTTGTTTTGCAGATAAGAGTGGCCAACAAGCGGTACACTTTTTTCAAGCTCCGTGGCACCCAGCCGGCCAAACCCACTTTCGATGGTAGATTCTACTTCAGATAGCCCAACAAATGTCTCGAATCTTCGCACCAAATTTTGATAATCGCTGCGGCCGGATGGGGATCGATTGTTGACTGCGACCAAATGCCAGATAGAGCTTACTTTATTTGGGTTAGTTCTATCTGTACGAATCGCTCGCCCCCTCATCTGGTTGGTGAGGACAAATGAGCCAACCGTACTTGCTAAGATCAGAGAGTTGACCACCGGGGCATCCCAGCCTTCACCCAGTAATGAGCGAGTACTTACCAAAGTTTTTACTTCCCCAGATTGTAGTAGATGGGTATACGCCTTAATCAGTTGCCCAGTAGGTGCAGAAACAACTAGATAACCGGGGCAGTTAGTTAATTTTCCTAGACTGACTTGGTCAGATTCTATTTGGTTCAGCAGCTGGGCAGATTTGGCTTTCGAAACGATCGATAACCGGCCAGTGACTAAGCCGATCTGATCAGGGATAGGGGAAGACCTAATGAGCCTCTCAAATATCGGCCACGCGCCTAGATCCAGATCGCCAGTGTCGATGCCTGAAATCAGCCCTTCATCCCGAATAAAGTCTGTCAAAATGACTTGTCGAAGATTTTCGCCTCTTTGATTAAGCTCCAGTTTGTGTATACGAGTGCAAGATTCGATTTTAGACGTACTTAACGACAAAGACCTTTCTATCGTTGAGGATCTCTCGATCGAGAGTACATTTCTGTGCAACAGGTTTGCATGCCTAAGCTGTTTTTTCAATTGATCGACAAACAACTGATGTTGGGGAGCATGAATAAATGTTCTTGAAAAAATGACCGCTTCTATCAGCACTTGCCACCAGCGCCTGTCGATGTCTGGCAACTCATCTTCGTTTAAATCTAATAGGGTTAAAAGATTTGGAGAGTTAGGGCGACTGGCTGCTTTGTTAAACAGAAGAATTGCAACCGCGACCTCAGGGTTTTTAACTAGTTCGTGCTCAATCTCTTTTGTATGCTGCCAAGGGTGGGCAGATACAATTTCCACAAACTCAGAACTCTGAAGCAAGGTCTGGCACAAGGCTGAAACATTTTGATCATACGCCAGGATCTTAGAAATTTCTCCCTCGGTCGCATTGGAGGCCCAAACATAATCTTGATGGGGGCAAAGGGTTTTTGCTTTGACAAGCTCTGGAATTGAAATTTCATCGTCTATGGGACCACAAAGCTGCTTGTACCGTCGCCATTCCCGGCCGCTGACATCATAAGG
>JAHDEB010000035.1:15005-23438 GCA_020629055.1 Chloroflexota bacterium | reverse complement strand
TGGGACCACAAAGCTGCTTGTACCGTCGCCATTCCCGGCCGCTGACATCATAAGGTGGAGTTGCCGTCAAAGAGACCAGTGTCATATCAGGAAAGTGTGAAACGATCTTTTCTAAACTTTTCCACCACTCCGCTTTCAGGTGATGGGCTTCATCTAAAATGAGAACCCCGACTTGGTTTTGTTTTAAAACGGCTACAATGTCATTTATTTCATGATCTTTTAGCTCTTTTATGGCATCAATCTCATCCTCAAACTCTTTTTGCCGCTTGTGATTTTTTTTAACCTGACTATGGAGCGCTTGATATGTGGCCGAGGTTAAAACTTTAGGATCATGAATCGAATTGCTCGCCCAATCTAAAGCGTTGACGTCATTAACATCACAAAAATCGATTAAGCGCTCCAGCCATTGATCTCGAATCACACGAGTTGGGGATAGAACCAAGGCCGGTTTGCCAAGCAGGCGAAAAATTTCTAACCCTAAAGTTGTCTTTCCTGCTCCGGGTGCAGCAACAAGATGGAGTCGTTGGTCATTTAAGTGTGTGTGAATTGTGTTTAAGACTCTCTGCTGATAAGCTCGCCATGGATGGCGAAAGCGCATGGTTTCAAATGGCATTTGCAAAGTGGTTTTTAGAATTAATTAGACGTTTTTATTGCTTGTCGGATTGGATCTGTTTGCCCCAAAGTATAGTCTATCCGTCTAAATAAAAAAGGTGCAGGACTCATCAATGAACCCTGCACCAATCGGTCTAATCTCAACCGATCAAGTTAACTTTCCTTGATCAGCTTCCGATAGGCGAGCGAATCGTACCGCGGCATATATCCCAACATCTTGTTGATACTCAACATCGGATTGGTCGATATATTCGAAGTTCGAATCTGCTTCGCACCCATCGATTGCGCATGCTGGGCCACGTGAACCTTCATCGCGGTGGCGATTCCAATCCGTCGATAACCTCGCCTAACAACGGTGATGCCATTGCTAACTTCGGTCGGCCGTTTAGGATTGGGCAACACAGCACACCAGCCGACATATTTCTCTTTATGTGTCGCGATAAACCAACCCTCTGGGTAAAACGTATCGCTGCTCATGTAGTAATTCTGAAACATCTCGGCCGTTAGCGGTGCTTGATCCTCAGCATTGGGTTCGTCTTTCCGCTGCATGTTTGCCAGTTCAACTAGCTTTTTCAAGTAGTCATCATCGGCTTCCATCAGGTCAGACAACGGCTGAAATTCAATCCCACGCTTAAAAACCTTGGCCGATTGCTCAGCAAAGGTTGTGGCGTCAAACGTCGTTAGATCAAGAACCATCTCAGTCCTCACCTCTGTTTGTTCAAAACCACGTTTTTCTACGAAGGGCACGCCATCAGGAGCATCGCTGCGAACATCAACGAGTAATCCGGTCATCGACCGCTCAGGAAAAATCTCGTTTTCGAGATGATCCCAATATGCAGATGCGATACCGCGTCGCCGAAAGTCTGGATGGGTCAACCACCCAATCGTGTACAAGTCAGGGTCCTTCAGCCACAGAGACCGAACATAAAGGCCGTAACCAACCGGTTTGCCATTCCATTCAGCGATGGTTCTTTCCCAATCGTACTCGTCTTGCGGTGTGTAATCGTCGATGCGTTTGAAGTCTGTAGCGCGTAAGCGGCTGTCAGCGTAGGCGTCATTGTGTATTGTGGCAAGCGCCTGATAATCTTCTTGAGAGAAGTTGAAAAGTCTTAGTTTTAACATGATAGTTCCTAAAGTTTGACACCTATTTTAGGTAGCCAAACAGATAGAGCCCCAACTGTGGGGTCATTTTCGTCAATCTATTTTGTTCGGGCAAAAGTTGATGAAACTTTAGGGGTTAGAAGTAAAGTAAGACTAAATTCATTGTTATCTCCGTGTGTAAGCGGTTAACACGATAATAGATTTAGCTTTTTGTGTCAATAATGAATAAAAAACAACGGACAATGGGCAATATGTTTGAAACGACCTAGCGTTGCCCCAATTTCAGGAAGGCATACAATCTTTAAAAACTTAGAACGAAAAGGACGGGAACGATGAAAGACAGTTATAACGTGATTTTACGCCAGCCCGGAGAAGGCCGAGACTATAAGCTTGGTGGCTCTGAAGAAATCGAGGTTACCTTTAAAGCGGATGGGGAAGAGGTTGCAAATAAATATTCAATCACTGAATGGTGGATGGAAAAAGGTGCCCCGGCCGTAGATGCCCATATCCACGAAACCAATGATGAGCTAATTTATGTTCTTGAAGGGACTGCTTCTGTTTTAAATGGGGAAAACTGGGTGCAACTGAAGAAAGGGGGGATGGCAATCATCCCTGCTGGTGTTGTCCATGGTTTTCGAAACGATTCTGACCAGCGGGCCGGTATATTAAACATCTTCCTAAATGGCGCTTACGAGGCGATGATGCCTCAAATTCAGATGATGTTTGCTCAGAGAGGAGACTAAGTGATGGATGTGAAATTTAGAATCGCCACGGCCGAAGATTTACCTGCGCTCATTGGCATGTTGGCCGATGACCATCTAGGTGCCAAGCGAGAAGACTTTTCTGACCCGATTAACCCTGCCTATGTATCTGCTTTTCAAAAGATTGAAGCTGACCCGAATAACGATATCGTTGTGGCGACCCTAAACAATAAAGTTGTGGGAACCCTACAAATGACCATCATTCCCAATTTAAGCTTTATCGGCTCAGACCGCTGCATCATTCAAGCGGTGCGCATTTCGAGCGAACTTCGAGGTCACGGGCTTGGCAGTCAATTGATGAATTGGGCCGTTGACCGGGCGCGTGAGCATGGTTGCGTGATGGTCGAACTGGCCTCCAACCTTAAGCGGCCGGATGCGATTCGATTTTACAAAAAATTAGGGTTTGACCCGTCCCATCAAGGGTTTAAACTAATGTTATAAAAAAACAACTACGAGAGAAATGATGACAAAAATTAAAACTTGGCAACAAATGACCCAACAATTAACGGCTGTAGCAATGGGGCGACAACCGGCCGACAGTGTGATTAAAAACGGCCGATGGGTCAATGTGCATAGTGCAGAAATTATCCCAAACACTGATATTGCAATCAGCGGCGGCCGAATCGCGTACGTAGGCCCCAACGCAGATCATGCGATTGGGGAAAAAACCAAGGTGATTCAGGCCAACGATCGTTATTTAATTCCGGGCCTGTGTGACGCCCATATGCATGTCGAAAGTGGCATGGTCACCGTCACCGAGTTTACCCGAGCTGTCATTCCACACGGAACCACCAGCATGTTTATCGACCCACATGAAATCGCAAATGTGCTTGGGTTGCCTGGGGTTAAACTGATGCACGATGAGGCAGATGAGATGCCGATAAACGTGTATGTGCAAATGCCCAGCTGTGTACCCAGTGCACCCGGGCTAGAGACCCCAGGTGCTAACATCGGCCCGGCCGAAGTTGCCGAGGCGATGGAATGGCCCAACATCATCGGACTGGGTGAAATGATGAACTTCCCTGGCATTTTTATGGGGGACGATAAAATGCATGCAGAGGTCGCGGCCACGATGCAGGCGGGCAAAACGGTAGGGGGTCATTACGCCAGTTTAGACCATGGGCTGCCATTTCATGGGTATGTGGCGGGTGGCCCGGCCGATGATCACGAAATCACTAGGGTACAAGATGGGATCGCTCGTGTACGCCAAGGGATGAAAGCGATGCTCCGGCTAGGCAGCGCATGGTATGACGTAGCGACCCAAATCAAAGCGATTACCGAACAGCGACTCGATAGCCGAAACTTTATTTTATGTACCGATGATAGCCATAGTGGAACCTTGGTAAACGATGGGCACATGAACCGGGTGGTGCGGCATGCGATTGCTCAGGGATTACCACCAATCACGGCGATCCAGATGGCAACGTTAAATACGGCCCAGCATTTTGGATTAGAACGTGAGATTGGCAGCATTACCCCTGGTCGACGGGCCGACATCATCATCAGTAGCGACATCGCATCGTTGCCGATAGACATTGTTATTGCACAAGGGGAAATTTTGGCTGAAGATGGAGCGTTGGCCGTTGATCTGCCCGTCTACAGTTATCCAGATTTTGCGGTGGACACAATACATTTGGGCAAGCAACTGGGTGCGGCCGATTTCGAGATTCAGGCCCCGGCCGGAAAAGAGAAAGTCGTGGCACGGGTCATTGGTGTCGTAGAAAATCAAGCACCAACCAAAGCTTTAACCGCAGAACTAGTTGCTGAAAACGGCCTTATCAGCTCAGACCTTGATCAAGATGTGTGCCAAATCGCCTTGGTCGAACGGCATAAGGGGACCGGTGCTGTAACCAATGCACTTGTGAGTGGATTTGGCTACAACGTGCCTTGTGCAGTCGCTAGCACCGTTGCTCATGACAGCCATCACATGATTGTGGTCGGTACGAGCCGGTCTGATATGGCCCTTGCGGCCAATCGCTTAGGAGAAGTTGGGGGTGGTGTTGTGGTGATTAAAGATGGGGAGGAGCTCGCCTTGGTTGAACTTCCGATTGCAGGGTTGATGTCGGCCGAAAGAGCCGAGATTGTCGCGGCAAAAGCTGATCAAATGGTGGCGGGGATGGCTGAATGCGGCTGTACTTTGAACAACGCCTACATGCAGCATAGTTTGCTAGGCTTGGTCGTGATTCCTGAACTGCGAATTTCTGATTTAGGCTTGGTCGATGTGACACAGTTTAAGTTTGTCGATCTTTTTAAATCTTAAGCCAAACCAACCTGATTCAAGCCACGCAAAGCGGTATTGACGATATTTTCCGGGTCGATACCCATTACTTTATATAAATCGGCCCGATTGCCGCTTTGCCCAAATGTGTCTACGCCCAAAGAGAGCACCGGCATGCCAAACACGCCACCGATCCATGCATGGGCGTGGGATGCTGCGTCGTTCACAACGACAATTGGTGCATGCCGCTCGTTTCGTGGTATCAGCCAGTTGAACGGATCATTGTCTTTTGGGGTACTCTTCCAGCTTTCGTATAGCTTGCGAGGGCTGGTCAGGTTAATCACATTGGCCGGGATACCTTCTACCTCAAGCAGTTTGGCCGCCATTAATGTTTCAGGCACCATCGCTCCGGTTGTAACTAGGTGGACCAGATATTCTCGCTGCACATCTTCGGCCGACCGCCAATCATGCAGCCGGTAGCCACCTGCAAGCACCTGTTGCCGCATCCGCTCTGCACCAATGCGCTTCATCGCTTGTTCAAAGGGGGTCTGGTCGACCCCCTTGGTGGAAAGGCGTAAGTAGCTGGCTCGGCCGTTTTTTCGGTCTACACACTGCGCGATCGCTTCGAGCATAATCCAAGCGAGTTCTTGAGAGTAGCAGGGCTCATAAAAGTGCAGATTGGGCAGTTCCATTCCCAATGACGAGGTAACGGTTGATTGGTGTGCACCTCCTTCAGGGGATAGCGTTGTGCCGGAAGGGGTGCCAGCGATAATAAATTTTGAACCCGAATAGAGGGCGTAAATAAATGCATCTAGCCCTCGGCAGACAAACGGGTCGTAAACAGTACCAATCGGAATGAGCAACTGATCGAGAAGTTCGGCCGAAATCCCCAGCATCCCCAGCATCATGAACAGATTCATTTCTGATATGCCTAGCTCAATATGCTGTCCTGTTTCATTTTCTTCCCAAACGCCGGCCGGATTTGGCCCTTCACCCACGTGAGAATAAACTCCCAGCTTGTTGATCCAGCCGGATAAATTGGTTGATGAAGAAACATCGGGCGAGACGGTGATCATATGTTTGGTGATCTCTTTTTCACGGGAAAGCTGAAGCAAAATTCGGCCAAAACTTTGTTGGGTACTGACCAATCCACGATCATTAGTTTTGATATTTTCCGGGATTTCAGGCTGGGCAACCGTTGGTTTTGGGGTATCTGGGAAAAGCAATTCTGCTCGCTGGGTGCACAGTTTCCCGGCCGTTGAGCGGTCGTCTAGTTTGCCCCACTCATCTTCGCCGATATTCAAATCCTCTCGAAGTTGATCGATCTCTTCTTGGCTTAGCAACATTGAATGGTTACGCGGGTGACCAGCAAGGGGTAATCCCCATCCTTTTACCGTATATGCAAATAACACCGTCGGTCGCTGCGTGTCCTGGTCGGCCGATTCAAGTTGTTTAATCAATTCTGCAAAGTCATGGCCGCCTAAATCTCCTAAGACGCTGGGCAGTTCCTCATCCGTAATTGTCGCGAGTAGTTCTCCAAGCTTTTTATTGTCCCTGACCAGCTTATTGCGGACCTCATTTCCTGGTTGGCGCAGCATCGCTTGGTATTCTCCATTGGGCATTTCATCGATCCTGTCCTGTAACAATTGTCCATCTGGATGTTCAAACAAATCGCTTAACTGTCGGCCATATTTCGCTTCGAGCACTTGCCAGTCACAATTTTCAAACAGTTTTTTTAATCTGGCCGCCTTTATTCCCGGCACAACCCGATCTAAACTTTGCCGATTCAGATCAACGATTAGAAGAACGTTCGATAAATTTTGCAATGAGTCATCTAGCAGCGCTTCCCAAATATTCCCTTCATCGAGTTCTGCATCCCCTAAAATTGCGATGTACCGCCGCTTTTTTTGGTTCCCAAAATGGCTTTGCGCATATTTGCCGATAAGCGATGTAAAAATCGGAGCTACGGCTCCTAGCCCAACCGAGCCGGTTGAAAAGTCAACAGGGTCAGGATCCTTCGTTCGGCTAGGGTACGCTTGCAAACCCCCAAACTGGCGTAGGGTTGGGAGGTATTCTCGGCCGATTTGCCCTAAGAGATATTGAATCGAATGAAAAATAGGCGACGCGTGAGGCTTGACTGAAACGAGGTCCCCATGATTGAGATAGTGGAAATAAAGAGCGGTCATAATCGTGACCATTGACGCTGACGATGCCTGATGTCCTCCAACTTTTGAATCATCTGGGCTCGGCCGAATATTGTTGGCATGATGAATCATATTGGTAGCGAGCCACAAAACTTGGCGCTGAATCTTACTGAGCGATTCTATGTCAGGCTCTCTAAACATATTTGAAGGTTTCTTTGACATTGTTTTCTCCGATTCAATTATGCGGATCCGTAGCAACTGCTGCTAATGGGCATCTGTTTGTAAAACTATCTTTGACAAGTATTGTCTAATAGTATTTTAGCAAAACAATGCTGAAATTATTGTGCGTATCAGTCACTTTTAGAGAGAATTGCGCAGTATTATGCTGTAGAATAGATGAATGATAGAAGAAAATAGCGTTGAGGCCATCGATAAAATTGATCGACAGATATTGCGGATTTTGCAAACGGAATCCCACCTAACCAACATTGAATTAAGTGAACGCATCGGCCTTTCACCGACACCCTGTTTAAGACGGGTGCGCCGTCTTGAAGAAAGCGGTTTGATAACCGGCTACCGGGCCGATGTTGATCGTAAGCGTTTAGGGTATCCGATTATGGCTTTTGTTCAGGTCCGGCTGAATCAACAGGTTGAATCGGCCTTGGAAATGGTTGAAAGTGCGGTTCGTGAACGGCCGGAAATCATCAACTGTTATTTGGTTACCGGAGACAGTGATTACATGTTGCAAGTAATTGCGCAAAGTTTAGACGATTATGCCGATTTTATGCGCAATCACTTAACCCAAATTCCCGCGATTCAAAATATAAAGTCAAGTTTTGTTTTGGGCAATATTGTTGAAAATGGGGTGATCCCTGTTTAGGTCGCTTCGGTAGTTGGCAGTAATCAATGGTTTAATAGCTGGATTTACTCGAGAGCGATATCTTCTTTATATCCAAATAGGACGAGAATTTTGCCAGCCACAAACCAAGCAAAGCCAAAACTCCCGAGAGCGATCGCCTCTGCCCAATAAAAGGCATTAATCCCACCGATAAACTTGCTTTCTAACACAAAACCGGTAATGACAATGACCAAAATACAAAGCAAAATAATGACACCACAGACGATGTAAACATTTCTTCTTCCGCTTTCATGGCCAGAACTTTCAGGTCCTGCAACTATAATTTTTCTATTGGCCCTATCTCTGAAAAAGAACAAGCAAAAAATACTTAGAATAATAAAAAGGGTTCCAGCAGCAGCGTAATGAGTGAAAGCTATAGCATTTATGCTATCACCATCCGGGGCTGTAGGGAATAAGGCTGTCATAATCGCCGCAACCCCTGCAATTTTGCTGACGGTGGCTTGAAGCAGGTTGTAGCCGTTATAGATGACGAAATAAGCCCCCACAACAAAAAGGGTGCCGACAAAAACGTCTCGGCCGTTTGTGTGATAAGCCCCGCTGATAGATGTTAGCTCTTCTGCTGAAGCCAGAGATATAAGCCAAACGACGATGGGCAAGGCAAACGCAATGAGGCCAATAATGATCCGCATTGCTCGATAGTCAATATCGATGTTTTGAGTTTTTTGGTAAATATTCATT
>JAHDEB010000035.1:0-14905 GCA_020629055.1 Chloroflexota bacterium | reverse complement strand
CCGCATTGCTCGATAGTCAATATCGATGTTTTGAGTTTTTTGGTAAATATTCATTTGTATTCTCCTGATTGGGTGTAGACCAATAAAACTGAATGTAGGATTGTAGGTCGTTCCAGTGTAGACATAATTGATCCAATTTGCAACCGGTTGAGCTTGTCCGTCTTCAGTGATATTCATCTCGGAGCTTCGGTTTAGCGTATCAGCGAGAATTAAAGAGAGCGGATCGAGGATTTTTGGGGTGTTTCTCTATTCTTGATTTAGCTGCTTGCTTCTAAAACTTCTGCAGTTGAAAGAACCGTACAAAATTCACCGTCAAGGCTCGCAAGATGCAAATTGTGCATCTCTTCGGCCGAATAATGGTTACCCGCATACCTGCGTTCAAATGTGGCTGTGGCATCTGAGACTAACGTGACCTGGAAACCTAAATTACCAGCCATTCGGGTCGTTGTTGAAACACAATGATCCGTGGTTAGCCCTACAATCACCAGCGATTCAACCTCTTTGTCTTTTAGATACGCGGCAAGGTTTGTATTGATAAAGGCGCTGTTGACACTTTTTGTGAATTGGACCTCATTTGGCAGTGGGGTAACCACCTCTTGAAAATCGTTTCCAATCTGCCCCGGCCGGAGCGGAGATGCCGGATTTGTAGACATATGTTTGATATGGATAACCGGCCGATTATGTTTGCGCCACGCCGCCAGCAACACGGACATATTTTCTTCAGCGTTTAAATTGTTTCGCTTTCCCCAGTAATCTGGCTCGGTGTGGAATCCCTTTTGAACATCAACGATTAGAAGCACCGTATTTTGCATCGCTTACCTCACTTGTTTTTGTGAATACCCGTAAAAAATAACAAAGCGATAGCGAATTCAATCGCTATCGCTTTGTTATTAAACTGCAGCTTGTTTTGGGTAATAGAAATTACCGAGCGACAAACGGCAAGTAAATTTGATTGTCCAAGTTCACCACGCCGACGGGTAGCATAGACAGGGTGAGATTATCAATGTAGAACGCATCGGCAGAGGACGCATTTTTCATCGTCACATAACCGATCTCGTCTCTCAGCGTGATCGGGGCCAGAACGACCTCTAGATTGGACCATTGCCCAGGTTGAATCACAACCGTTTGAATCGCGATCTGTTGATAGTTCTTTGTCAGGATCTCAAGCTCTACCGTTTGAACGGTGTCGGCCGAGCCATACACATCAAAAGTTGCTGCGTAAAGCTTGTTTGCCGTCTCAGAGCCTTTCGCCTCGAAGAAAAGAGTACTCCATGCGTTAGCTAGGCTAACTTCAATTGAATTTTCTCCAGAAAATACCGGATCTTTATTCAAAGGATTTTTAGATACTGTTCCCCATGAGCCCATGATCCAATTGTCTGAAACAGCATCATCGAAAATGATTCTTGGTTCCAAATTTTCTGGCTCTTGGGTCGGTGTTGGGGTTGGAACAACCGGTGTTTCTGTCGGTGGCACCGTTGGTTCCGGTGTCGGGGTCACAGGTGGCTCCGGTGTTGGGGTTGTGGGTGGTTCAGTTGAGCAATCGCTCCATTCAAAAACGATATCATCCACGAATAGCGTTACACCATTACCAGAATAAAGCCAAAGTTGTGCAAATGCGGTCTCTTCTGGGGTGGTACCCGCGATTTCAAATAGCGAGTATTCAGCCACATCTTCAGTAATACGGAAGAAATCCTGTCCGATTTTCTCACCACTGCTATTTTGGTAGTCAACGCCGATGCCGGTCCAGTTCGACCCAAATTCGCCTTCGGTTCGATAATAGCCGCTAACGTCGAACGCTATGCCTGGCTCCGTTTCTAAATTCTGACGGACAAATGGGGTGATGACAGCAACCGCATCTCCAGTTCGGCCGGCGACAATTTCCCATTCGCCTGAAACGATCCAAGGATTAATGCCATCCTCAAACCCACCGTTGGCCAAAGGTTCGCAATAGTCGCCCTTCGCTGGTGGATTAGGTGGCTCTGGCGTATTGGTTGGCGTTGCTTCCGGTGGCGCATCAGTTGGTGTTGCGGTTGGTTCAGGTGGGTCGGTGCAATCATCCCAAGTCAGCTCTAGGTTGTCTACAATCAGGACGAGCCCATTGTTAGAATACAACCAAACAACGATCGCGGTTGTCTCGCTGGGGGTCACTTCGGAGATCGTAAAGGTCTCAAAAGTTTCAGCAGATTCTGTGATTCGGATGAAATCATCGCCGATTTTTTCCTCACCGTTAAGATAGTCAACGCCAATGCCTGTCCAGTTGCCATCCCCTACACCTTCTGTTCTGTAAGAACCGGTCAGCGTATACGCTTCATCAGGGTCTGCACTGATATTTTGCCGTATTGCTGGTTTTGAAATAGCCAATGCAGTGCCACCTTCACTCTCGATGAGTTCCCACTCACCAGATTCAATCCATGAAGATGTGCCATTTTCAAAGTCACCATTTTCTAGCGCTCCACACGCTGTGGGTGCATTTGCTGGTTCTAGGTAGGCTCTGCGAGAGGTTGTATCTGCCGAAGTCTGGCTAGATGCAAAGATTAGGGAGCCGAAAACTGCTAGCCCCACAAACAACATTAGTCGATTTATGTGAAATTTGTTTCTCATTTTTTCCCTTCTATCATTTGGAATCTTTAACAATCGTGATAAAGATTCTTGCTTCTCGTAAACTCATAAGCTTGATGAAATATATCAAAAAACATAATAAATGCTACGGGCCGTATTTTTTTTAGCCCCAAAATAAAAAAGGAACATGCAGCACATAGTGCCACACGCTCCTTTACATTTAACTTAATATAAGATCTACGTAACTACGCTATTTTCGACCTATTTAATTGTCTAAAACGATAATCGGCAGGTAAACGAAGTAGGGATCGTCCTCCGTCGGAGGGTTCGGTTGTCCGATAAGGGCGAAGATCGCCCGAACGCTTTTCGCTTGATCCATTGTGATAATGCATGTTCCGGTACCACTACATCCACCGCCAGACCAGCCGAAAAAGCTGGAGCCTTCGGCCGAGGTGGCTGTCAGAGTCACAATTTCGTCATGGTTAAATTCGTAGCTGCATGTGCTGCCGCAATCGATTCCGGCCGGTGTGCTTTTGATTGTTCCTTCTCCAGCACCATCGACTGTCACAGTTAAGTCATAGACATTCGCCGTAAATGTGGCAGTTACATACTTCAAGGAGTCCATCGTGATGGAGCAGTCCGCAAGGCCAGAGCATGCGCCCGACCAGCCGTTAAAGGTTGATCCGTTATCGGCCGTAGCGGTAAGCGTAACCACTTCGTTGATCGCGTAGTTGATGGCGCAAGTTAATCCACAATCGATCCCGGCCGGGTCACTGACAACCAGCCCGTTTCCAGTACCAGCTTTTGTAACCGCCAGCACGTTAGACCCTTCTGTCATTGTCGCTGTAATCACTTTGGGCCCATCAACCGTTAGCGTATAAGGGTTAGTGACACCGGTCAGATCACCCGTCCAACCCGTAAAGGTAGACTCATCATCCGCGGTAGCAATAATCAAGATTTCGGTGCCATATTCATACACCTCTTGATTCGGGAACTTGTTAACAACCCCGTCGCCTGTACCACCAACATTTAATTCAACCGCATAGCTTTCAATGCCAAAGGTTGCGGTTAATGTTTTCGCTTGGTCAACTGTGACCGTGATCGGGTTTGTCGTTCCAGAAACGGATCCTTCCCATCCCAAGAACTTTGACCCAACCGTTGGCACCGCAGTAACGGTGATGACCGATCCATAGTCGAAACTGTCTCCGGCCGGATTGATTTCAACCGAGCCACCACTTTTACCATCATCGATGGTAATGGTAGTTACCGGATAGGTGATTAAGTTAAACGTTCCGGTTACTTCGGCCATTTGTGTCATCGTGATGACGCAGCTTGCCATGCCGGAGCACGCACCTGACCATCCCGCAAATTCACTGCCGGTATCTGGTAAGGGTTCAAGGGTCACCACGCTAGGTGAATCCTCGTTTTGTTCGAAGTGTTCCGTACAGGTAATGCCACAATTAATGTTAGACGCCAAGTCTGCACTTTCAATGATTCCACTGCCGTTGCCATCTCGCAATACATTTAATAAATAATACTGCCCTTCGATGGCGCCCATGTCGATAATGCCATTTACCAGGCGCAGATTTTCGTCTAGATCGTAGTCAATGTCACTGTTGTAGGCAGCATTATCACCACTGTCTAGCGCGGGAGAGCCTAGTGCTAAATAAAAGCTACCATCATTCTCAAATAACGGATCACTACCTAGGTTGTTGCCACCGTCAATGCCCATATCATCGTTCCAATCATCTCCACTATCACCGCTGTTTTCAACGATGCTATATCTGATGCTTGGCGTACTACCGGCATTGTTTAAAATCGGATTCGGCTCTTCTGCAACCGCAACTCGTGGTTCCTCTTCGTCTTGAAGTGCTTCAAGGCTATTGTTCCACAAGATCGAATTGACAATGGTTGGGCTGCTATCATTGTTATAGATCGCATGCCCGCCGGTGCTTGCACCATTTCGGGCAATCGAAACATTGGTATACAAGCCGTCGCTACCGTCGTAATTTGCAATCGCCCCACCAAAACTTGTGGTCGCTTCATTTATCTCAAAACCACTATTTAGCAGTGTCATCGGGCTATCGGCATTGTAAACACCGCCCCCTTCATCTGCTGCGATATTGCCATAGAACCAAGTGTTGCTGATGTCCGTGCTACTGCTGCTGTTATACATCCCGCCACCATCAACCGACGCGACGTTCATGTCGAACGAGCCGAATGTCAGTCTGAAATCGCTGCTTTCGTTATAGACACCGCCTCCCTTAAACGCCATATTTTCATAGAAATATGTTTGGCTTACAACGACGGTACTTTCTAGATTGTAGATCGCACCTCCGTCGTTTTCGGCCATGTTGTAATCAAACGAACTGTCGGTAATTTGAGGATTACTGTTGTCGTTGAATATCGCTCCACCATTATGGGTGGTAACGACTAGGTTCTCTACGACTGGGAAAAACGGAAGCGATCCGGGTACGTTATTTCCAGAGAAATAGCCTCGGTCAATCACAGGATTGGCATCTTTGCTATACATGCCACCACCATGATCAGCCCGGTTACCTTGGAACGATACATATTTGAGAATGGGATTACCTGAGCTCGCATATAGACCGCCACCTTTTCCACCATCAAGTGGTTCCGGTTCTTCGTCGACCAATATCGACATGGCGGCCGCTGATGCGCTGCTTGCTTCAAGAATGCGTCTGCAACGCCCAGGTAGAACTGTCACTTCAACATCGTCGATGCGAGGTCCCGTATTGTTGTTGGTGATGCAAACGCCAGTAATTACAGGGCTGCTAGCGGCGCTATAGATTCCACCTCCGCTACCATAGACTGCATTATTCGAATAGATCGAGGCCTCACTAATAATGGAATCTCCATTTTCGTTGTAAATCGCCCCACCATGTCCATAAGCGGTATTGTATGCAAAGGATGAATCTGAAATTGTCAGGGTCGCTGTGACGTTGTAGAGTGCGCCCCCATGGTATTCGCTAAGGTTGTATTCAAAGTAGCTGGCATAGATGGCTGAATCACCGGCCGTGTTATAAATCGCACCCCCGTGACCGGCTGCGTTGTTCGTGAACTCAGAATTAGATATGGTCAGCGTACTGCTAATGCTGGCGATAGCCCCACCATTTTCATGAGCTAAATTGCCCGCAAAGTAGAGGTTGCTTAGAGTGGCGGACCCATCAATACTGATCAAACCGCCACCCATGTTGTCATATTCAACTGGGCTTTCCGCCTCAACATTAATGCGAAGTGGCTCTTCAGGAACAGTTTCAACGTGTGCATTTCCGCCTGAAATATAAAATCCGTCAAGTACGGCGGTGTGGTCTACACCACTTGCATCGACAACGTGATAGCTATTCTGCCCATTAATACCGCTATCGCCTCCAGGGAACCGAAGTAGCTCGAACCCATCGTTTGAGTCTATATCACCACTTAAAGTGGTTCGGAATTTAAGCGGATTGCGTAAATCTCCCTCGATCCTTGCTCCTGTGTCAACATAGCCGAGATAACCACCATAAATGGCCAGATTATTTTGTAATTGAAAGCTATCACTTGGATCATTGCCGGGGGTGTAAGCCCCATCGGCGACTCGAATCTCAGTGATATTTGCACAACCGGCCGCTTCAAACAGGGCCAACTGTAAATCGCGATAAGCTAACTCCCAACTGCTTCCTCTGTTTTCATCTTCGTCGAATAGGAAAAAGCTAGGTGAATTTTCATCAACATATAAAACTGACCCGCTTGTACAGCTATATTGATATTCATAAGCACCCATGTCGATCGTTGTTGTGTCGATGCGGTCGTTTTGGGCTAAATCTGTTGTTGCGGATGTCGCAGATGTAAACGCGACATTGCTACCTGAATCAATTGCTGGTGATAATGGCAAGAGGGCAAATCGATTGTAGAGGTAAACGTTGCTCTCAACATCATTTTCAGCACTGCTAAGCAGGTCGGCAAACATTGGATCTTGGTCAATGTTGTTGCCTAAATCAGAACCAAATGCTGCGTTCCAATTTTCACTGCCACCACTGCCTTGGATCAAGCTAAAGCTGATTTTGGCCGTACTTGTCGGTACAGATTCAGTTGGTACATCAAAGGAGATGGATGCGGCCGGTTCTGCATCTAAAGCTGAAACAGATCCACGGACGTCCAGCAGATCGTAATAGTTGCTCCATAGGATACTGTTGACCAACGAAACATGGCTGTTGCCTGCAATTCGAAGCGCCCCACCAGAATCCCCGGCCGAATTATAAGTAAAGGTCCCATTAATGATATTAAGTTCAGTCTCGTCAAAAGTAGAAATCGCACCACCATTTAGATTGGCGTCATTACCCTCAAAAAGAACATTGATGAGGGTTGCTTCCGCTTGATTTGAATTGCGTAAACCGCCACCTTGCGAAGACGCATCATTACTAGAAAAATGCCCACCGGTAATGGTTAAGATACTGCCTTCATAATTTGCAATTCCCCCACCACTGCTATCAGCTGAATTTTCTACAAAAACAACATTCTCAAGGATCGGATTACTCAATGCATAATTGGCCATTCCACCACCATTTGCAAAGTCTTCGGGATCCGGTTTTACAGCACTGTTGCCATTGAATGTAACATTGGTCAATTTTGGACTACTCCCTGAATTGTAGAGGCCACCCCCAAATTGAGCGCTATTACCGACAAACTTCAAGTTGTTTAAGGTAGGGCTACCGCCGCTGTTGTACATACCGCCCCCTTTATTTTGGGGCGAAGTTCCATCTGCGTTCCCTTGAGAAATCGTAAATCCATCCAGAACCGAGCTGGCATCTACCCCGCTGCCGACCACTACGTGGAAGCTGTTGCCACTTGCGACCGCAGGTGCGACCGATGGCTCGACCGAAACGATATTCCCACTCAGCACTGTTTCATGCTCGACCCAATCGCGTTCAGCTATGACAGTTTCCGTTGCGACGAATCCCCCATAGATGGCGACCCCACTCAAGAGTTGAAAATTATCTTCACGATTAACACCTGGGGTGTAAACGCCAGAAGCGACCCAGATTTCATCACCATCATCAGCGACGTTTAGGGCGGATTGCAAACTAACATATGCATCGCCCCAACTGCTGCCATCGTTACTTCCGCTTGCATCATGGTCTACATAAATGACTTCACCAGCGGCGTTTGCCCGCTGTGGGACAAGCCCTGCAAAGGCCAAGAATATGGCCATGGCACCAAACAGTGCACTTAAAATTCTTAACGAATTTCGATTTAGCATGAGTTGATTCCTTCGTATTTAGATTTTAGGTATTTAGATGGTTTGCTTGGATCCGTTTTGCAGCTTGCAGGTAGGTTTTGAGCTAATATGGGGTGAGGTGAATGAAGGGCGAATAGTTAGCTCAGTGCAATCGGGATGTGTACTAGGATTCTAAATAGATTTAATGTTTAGGAGTCTTAGTTACCGCAAAAGAACTCGTGATTGAATGTAAACTATCCAACCTCTGTAGTATTAAGGTAATCATAGCAAAGATAAATTGAAGGGGGGACGAAAGTACCGTGAAAGAATTGAGCCCTAATCGGGTGATGGAGACAGAGGGCCAAGGCTTGCTTGCCGTTTTGAACTTTTGAAAAATCGGGCATCATCTAAAACAAGACGGATTAGGGAATAAAAAAGAGCTGCTTGAATTCGATAATCCAAGCAGCTCTTCTGGTTTGCTATTTTGTTGTGGTGTTTGTAATTGTTCAGGTGGGGTGTAAGAATCGGGATTAACCGTTGTAGGGATCACATAAATTTGCCGCCGCTTCTTTCACCCCTACGATTTTTCCCACATTTTGAAAGGTGCTGAACAATTACTGGTGTTTTTAGAAATCTACATTTTGATCCCGTTCAGGACCTACTGAGGCACGATTAACCTTGACGCCTAAATAGTTTTCAACATATTGAACGTATTTGATCGCGTTTTCTGGCAAATCGGCCGGCTTGGTAGCCTGCATAATGTCTTCGTCCCAACCTGGTAAAACTTCGATAACCGGCTTGCACTTTTCTAAAGTGGGCAGGTCAAGTGGCAGATGCTCAATCCGTTTGCCGTCAATCTCATAGGCGACACAAACTGGGATTTCCTTCAAGCCGCTCAAAATATCGAGCTTGGTGAGGGTGATTTCAGTTAATCCATTAATGCGGACCGCATGCTCCAGTACAACTAAATCAAGCCAGCCCACACGGCGCGGGCGGCCGGTGGTTGTCCCAAATTCATCCCACGGGTTCGCACCGGTGCCACGAAGGCGTACCGCTTCGTCACCAAAAAGTTCTGATGGAAACGGACCACTGCCAACCCGGCTGCTAAATGCTTTAGCAACGCCCAGAATGTTTCGGATGTGGCCAGGTCCAACACCTAAACCGGTAATAACGCCGCCGGTTGTGGGTGATGAGCTGGTCACAAATGGATATGTTCCATGATCCACATCGAGCATCGTACCCTGAGCGCCTTCTGCAAGCACCAATTCGCCCGCTTTTAATGCCCGGTCGATCATGACAGACCCATCAGCCAAGTAAGGTGCGATGTTACGCGCATGCTCTTGGAATTCGGCCGACACGCTGTCAGCATCAAGCGGATCTACCCCATAAATCTTTGTTAAGGTCATATTGTGCGCTTCCACATGGGCACGGATCGCTGCATCAAGCTCCTCCGGTTTTTCCAGGAGGTCTGCACGGATGCCCGCACGGCCGACTTTGTCTAAATAAGCCGGGCCGATACCGCGTAAGGTTGTCCCGAGCTTCCCATCACCACGCGCCGCTTCTTTCGCTGTGTCTAAAGCGATATGGGCTGGGGTAATCAGATGGGTATTGCGGCTAATCTTGAGACGGTTTGGGCTAGTATCCAGCCCTCGTTCTTTCAAGCCACCAAGCTCGCGCAAAAAGACGGCCGGATTTAAAACGACTCCATTTCCGATTAAGCACATCGTGCCATCATGGATAATTCCAGATGGGATAAGATGAAGCTTAAACGTTTGGTCACCCACGGTAACGGTATGACCTGCATTATCGCCACCGCTAAAGCGGACAACCATATTTGCATTCTCTGCCAGCAAGTCAGTGATGGAACCTTTTCCTTCATCACCCCATTGCGCACCGAGTACGATGTCTAAAGGCATTATTTTCTCCTAAGGATATGTTTTTCAGTCACCCACGCACTAAATCCCTGCTCTGCCCATTTGTGACAGCTAGAGTTTGCGTGGCATTTTCAATTCAAATTGCTTTTTGGTTAGGGGGTTACATTAACTTCATGTAGAACCAATCGAACTTTTGCAGTACATCATGACTGTTAGTAATGTACATTCACCAAGGTCCCGTAGGACATCCAATTATACAACCATTCTGCATCTACGGGAGTGACGTTTACACAGCCGTGACTTACCGGCGTACCGAAGTCGTCATGCCAGAAGGCACCATGGATAGCGAAGTCACCATAAAAATATTGTACATGGGGAACCCCGGGGGTGACATAGTCAAATCCTAAGCGCCGGCCGTCCATCGTTTGCGACTCCAGTCGATAATAAACCCGGAACTGGCCTGTCACTGTGTAGTAAGGGGGGCGACCCGATGAAATGATCGTTTGGAATACGGGTGAGTTTCCTTCGTAGGCGGTTAAAGTCTGCAATGTTAGATTGACGTCGACCCAGCGTTCACCGGCCGCGACCGCCGGCATGGGGACACTAATATTGCTGTTGCCATAGGCATCAAACATTTTTGTGGGCTCAATAGTCGGGGTTGGGGTGGGTGTGTTGGTCGGTGTGGGTGTGGGGGTCCACGCTTCGCGTGATTCGCCCTCGCCCCCAATCGCCTTGGCTAAAAGTTGTTGCTGGCTAGGGGCTGGCGTGTTGGTCGGCAAAAGCTCTTCTGTGGTGATCAGATCTTCATCTGTCATCGCTTCAGCAACTTGCACCACTTCAGTAGGCGTGGCAGTTTCAAAAACGGCCGCGACCAAATCGGCTTCACCATCTGTATCTTGTGCAATCGCTTGACTTTGCCCATTCCACAACGGGGCCATCGCATTTAATGCGAAGATGGCCAAGCAGCCGAGCAAAATACCGACTAATCCTACAGTGGCCCAATGGCGTAAATTAGATCTTTTTGAAGTTGCCGGATGAGCCAATTCTACATTGCTTGTTGCAACCGGCTCCGGCTGTTTCGGCTGAGCTGGTTGAATTGCTGTTGCTGGTTCATAGCGGACTGTTGGGTCTAACTCTTGCTCGCTAACAATTGGTGTGGTTTCAGCCAATTTTTGTAAGACATCCGCTTTCTGTAAACAGAGTTCTTTTGCTGCCCCGTGGGTTACTTTTGATAGGGCGAGCCAAGCGCGCCAATTTTCAGGCTCGTTTTGTAGGATTTGACGCAAAACGAGCGCAGCGTCTTGCTTGTAATTGGCTTTTATTAGATTTTCAGCTTGGGCTAGCTTTCCCGCTGGTGCGTTCATACCTATAAAGTTAACATAACCGTCTAAGCATGGTCAAGGTAACTAGGGGATATTAGGCATAAATTGCCAATAATTTACGCGAAAAGAGAAATCTGCCGATTGGTATTATCGGCTTTGTTTTGCTATCTTATGTCAATGCGCGAAGCGAAATTACCCTTGACAGGTCGCTCAATTCCAAAAGACCGGCCCATTTGGCTGCATGAATCAGAATTCCTATTTAGGTCAGGCGAAAATAGCCTAAAGACTGAACAAACCTACCGTTCTGGGTTGCGCATGTTTGCGGATTGGATTCAGCATTTCAAAAAAGCGGGTTATTCTTTAGAAGATGACTGGCCGATCAGCGTTGCCCAAGTTGACAATGAACTCCTCATCCAACACCGGCAGTGGCTATTGGCCAATCGCTCTGCAAAGACAACGCAAACGTATATGGCCGGTGTTTTAGCATATTTGACCTTTCTAGAAGATCGGGATGAATTGCCAGAGACGATTCAATTGGGCAAGCTGCAGCGCCAAATGCGCAAACGGCGCAGCGGTACAAATCATGCTGAGGTTGTTGTAGACCTAGATGAAGCTCGGCAAGATATCCCTAAAATTGTCGCTTGGTATGACAGTCAGCCGATTCCGGCCGAGAATGATCAATACAACAGGCGGCTTTCTGCCTTGCGTGACCGAGCCTTAATCTACATGATGTATTCGACTGGGGCGCGGATTAGTGAGATCTCTTCGCTAAACCGGCCGCAAGGGCGGTCTACTGCACCCACATTCTTGCTCGTCACCGGAAAAGGGAACAAAACCCGCACCGTTTTTATTCGAGATTATGCCCAGGCACCTTTGCACGCTTATTTGCGAGAACGCAAAGACAGCAACCGGGCGATGTTTCTTTCCCATGCGCGAAATTCAAACAACGGGCGCATTACGATTACGAGCGTGCACAACGTGGTAAAAAAAGCGGTTCGGGCTCTTAAGCTGCACCCCAAGCTGTCTGCGCATGATTTTCGCCATTATCGTGCAACTCAACTGTTGCGCGACGGTATCCCTTTAGAGGTTTTGCAGGAATATTTGGGCCATTCAGATATCGGGACGACGCGAAATATCTATGCCCCTTTGATCGGGGCTCAAATTATCGAAGAGTGGTTAAACAACGTCGATACACTCGATCCGGGCAAAACCGGGGTTTGATCTAGAGGCTGCCTTCCTACCTTAGTTCAAAAAATACCGCATCGGTTTGATTCACACAGCCCGTATCTAGGTTGATGGGATCTGCAAAAAAAGCATCCATCATACTGATTGCGCATGGATTTGATGAGACAAGGGAGTGGCCGTCACCGGGTAAAACCGCAAGCACCCCATTTGGCAGCGTTTCGACTGTGAGTTCGCCCCATTCTGGAGGGGTGGAGGGGTCAAATTGCCCCACCATTACCAAAGTTGGAATATCTGAGGTGACAGCAAGATCTGCAAATGGTTCGGCCGAACCAACGTCCCAAATAGAGCAGGTTGTAAATGTATCAATCGTGGCACCAAATAGACCATAATAGACTTGGTCTGGCACGGTGTTTTGGGTGATTTGATCGGCAACGTCTAGTTGGGCAAAAGCAAATTCATCGTGACACATGACAGAGTTGTACATTCCCTGAGCGTCTCCGTCCGTTTCTCCATCCTCTACCAATGTTTGCAGCTGACGCCCCATCATATTTGAAGAGGCCATGCCAAATATGTCCGGTTCGAGTTCAAAGAACAGATCTAAGTTGCCTTCGGCCGCATCTGTAATGACCAACGGGATTAGATAGATGTAGTCTGCACCGCTAAACATCATTTGTTGAACCAGGGCAACGAGGTCGTCCCCATAAACTTCTTCAATGGGGCTTTCATTCATGTCATCAACGGTGTCTAAAAATGTTTGCTCTAGATTTGGAAAGGTTGAGGAGCAGCCGGAATCTTGAGCGCATGCGGCGAAAACATCTTGGAATCGACGCCATGCGAGATCCGCTTCTGTTTCGGCCGGGTTTGCATTTGGCGGAAATGGAGAGTCTAGGACGACGCTTCGAATCCCTTCAGGATAATCTCGCATGACGGCAAGGGCCAAGCGGGTGCCGTAAGATATGCCAAGAAGATTATAGGTGTCGTATTCCAGAGCTATGGCTAGGTCAGCGACATCGGCCCCGTTTTCTTGGGTGTTATACGCGGCTAGGTCAACGCCGGCCGCTGTTAGGCTCGCTTTACACGCTTCCGCTCTGTCTGCAGCGTCGCCACGCTGGTCTTCTTCACTGCAGTCTAGTTCAGGTATCGAATAGCCGGTTCCACGTTGGTCGAAGAGAACCAAGTCCCGATTTTGGGCAAAACCATACTGGGCCCACCCTTCAGGATCGGCCGCAAATCCAGCGATTGCGCTACCACCAGGGCCACCTTCTAAATAGATGACAGGGTCTGGTTGGGGATTCCCATTCGCTGCAGGGAGAATCATGACAGCCAGTTGAATCGTTTTTCCGCTGTTTTCTTCCCTATTTTCAGGTACAAACAGAGTTCCACAGGTTACATTAAATTTTTGGGCCGTTTGCTGATCAAAAGGGCAGTCTCCTTCTATAAAGTCCCCATCTTCTCCGGTTGCCTTTATCAAGCTAGATTCAGCTCCGGCCGCCTCGAAGCCATCATCAAGCGTTGCCGTATTGGCTGCAAGGCCGGTTAATTCTCCATTTTGATCTGCAGAATCAACTCCGGTGTTATTTTCTTCGTTCCCCTCATTCAGTGATTCATCCACCGGCTCTGGATCGAATTCATCGTTTTCGTAATCAGTGTCGGCCGTCGTATTTGGCTCGTCGTAACCAACTTCTGCTGTGGCTTCTTCAAGATCCAGATCAAGCGGTTCATCACTCTGTAGGGGGGCGCAGCTAAATAGGAAGACGATGCCTGTCAGGCAGAAATACAGGGCTAAATTGGAAGGGATTTTTAATGTGAGTGATTGGGTCATTTTGGGCTTAATGTAAGTGATTGAGTTAGAACGTTGGTTTGAGGAAGGCTTACCTTGTTGAAGGTTTTATTTTACCATCACAATTAAAGATGAAGCTTAGTAACAGATACGAAAAAGAGTATTCGACCTATGCAAATGATCCAATACTCTTATTTTTTGCCGACAAAAGAGAGTTTTGTCTAGTGTGTTTGTTGTTTTTCTATCTTAACGGAACGGGGACTTTCGCTTTATGGTTTGCAGCTCTTGTAGCCGTTTAAAAGCAGCGATCTTGGCTTCACGAATCATCTGTTTGATTTTGTCGGGCGATGCCACAATCGTTTGTTCAGAGTCATTAGATGCCTCTTCAGGTTGGAGCAAAAGTGCACAAGCGCCCCACTGTGCCATTGATTCAGGAATTCCGTGCTGTTTTTTCTTGACCATCCCGATACATGTTTCGCCTTGAAAAACATACCCTTTTAGGTCCATTTTTATATCTTGGTTTGAAAATCCCCCATGTATGCGTCCTTCCCGGGTAACTGTTGCTAAGACTTTTCCATCTGCGCCAATTATTTTGCCGTCCCCCATAATGCGGCCAACGCGTGTTCCATCCACTCCCATCACATCCCCATTCGGGCGAATCGTTCCCACTTTCCGAGAGTAAGGACTCATCGAAAATACATCATAACTCATAAGTTTGGCCTTTGTTCGGTATATTAATTCACGTTTTAATGATGAGATTAAATATACGTTGTGACCCTTAAGATGAAACTTATATCGGTAGGCTAACTCTTGTTAGAATTATTCGGCCGAAGATATTTTGCCTCGCTTTTTCTTCTTCATAAAAGCTTCAATTCTTAATTGGGCGTAGAACTCTAGCGATTCGAGATCTGGTTCGTTGACCGTTTTGAGTATTTCTTTTTCGACTTTAACTTCAATTTCTTTGATG
>JAHDEB010000034.1 GCA_020629055.1 Chloroflexota bacterium | reverse complement strand
CTAACCTCCCCCGGTGGGGGAGGAAGTGCCAACAAGGTTGGCATTAAGCCCAACGAAGTTGGGCCGTTCCCCTCCCACCGGGAGGGGCTAGGGGAGGGTTAAAGTTCATTAGCAAATTAGTTTTTAAACACACTCTTATCCTACCTAACACAAAATTCGAAAAACGGATAAACTTTATCGACTTGAATGACCACTTAATATTTTAAAAAGTGGAATATAAGCTACTTCACTCAAGTTAAAGTTTACTCTCCCTGCAATTGGTTGTTTTGACCATCGCCTTCATCGAAATTACAAAAAACCATCTACACCGCCACAGCCACAGCCATAGAGACATCTCTGGGTGAGGTAGCCAGACAAATGAGGAGGAATCATGTCTGAAATGCTGCGTAGAAATTGGTTTTTCACCGAAACTTGGAACTTTAAACAGCCTCCCCCACAAGAAGCGGATGAGTTTTTTGGAAAAGCTATTTTAATGTGTGCGAAAGGAGACGGAGAATTGAGCCAACCAGAGAGGGATTTTATTGTCGGATATTTTGCGACAATTGGAGCACCCGAATCTATGGTTGAAGAATTGCAATCGTATGAAGGAAACGATGATTTAAAATCAATGGTTGCGCCAATCCCCGACCCAGGAATTTTCAATGCAATCGTCTACTTTGCCATTAAAGCTTGTTCCGCAGATGGAGAGCTTAGTGATGGCGAACGCAAGAGGATTCAACGATTGGCCAAACAACTTAATATTCAGCCAGATGTTGTAGATTCGATTTACAATTTGTATCAGGACGAGCTCAAAATGAGGGACAAACGTCTGCAAGTTTTGTTCCCAGCAGGATCACCTTTTTAAACTCACAAGTTTACACCGGTTGATGTTTTATTCAGATGTTGCCAATCGGGTTGAAGCGACAGCAAGACCCAATAACATCCAAAAAATGGTGACCGCGTGGAGAAAGACTAAGTTAAAAAGATAGTGATCGAACAGGCCTACAACAAGCCCGCCAACAACCGCCCCATGTAGCCCGAGCCATATCGGGTCACGGTCCGGCCGGTTGGAAAAATATTCTCGCTTGTTGTAGGCTTGCAAAAATACAGAACCGATCAGAACGGCAAAAGCCAAGATCCCCAAAAGGCCCATTTGCTGTGCGATTGTTAGATAGACACTCGCAACGCCCAAATACAAATCTACGTCTGGCGAACCTGCAAAACCAACCCCAAATAAAGGATATCGTTGAATCAGCCTGACTGCGTCTCGGTACTCACCAACCCGCATCTGTGTCGCTAAATCTTCCCCTTCAAAAGCATCGCTTAAACGCTCGGTGTATTGGGTTGCGATGTCGGCCGTATTTTCCCCGGCAACTACCCGTACGACACTGGTAATCGCATCTTGGGTAAGCGGGATAATAAATAGCAGCATAACGGCCAAAGCCGCCACACCCCACGGAATCAGCTGACGATAGCGGATAATGGCCAAGAATCCTACCCCAGCAACCAGGCCCAGGAAAGCACCACGTGAATTGGTCAACAACAGGGCGACAAAAATGCACATGAAGGCTGTCCAGCTGATCCAGCGCTTGCCAAAAATCGGCTTTTCAGCAACCAGTTGAGGGGCCGCCAACGTACCCATGAGCACCAACAAGCCCCCGTACACATTGGGGTCTACCGATGTGCCAATCGCCCGTTCTAGCGCCTCTGGGTTGTCTTCAACGTAGCGAATAACAAAGCCGCCAGGGTAACCGATGCGGGTCAACATATTTAGAATGTCATTTGCAGTTTCGTCCGGCAATAGCCAAAAACCGATACCGATCACAGCCGCAGCGGTGCCTGCCAACAGGACAACAAATACTAAACGTTCTAGTGTGACCCAATCTCGGCAAAAGTCGACAAGCAATATGACAAACACCAAAGAAAGTATAAGCTCTGAAAATTTTCGTAACAGCTGAGAGGTTAGGGGGCCATTGGGCATCCCAAAAACAAAGGCGAAAAGCGTGACGAGGATAAAAATGAGCAGAGGAAAAGCAACCGGGCCACCGACGATTTCCCTTTGCCGCCCCGTGACCAATCGCAATACCCAAACCGCAAAAACGCCGCCTAACGCAAGGTCTAGGAATGTGGGTGTAATCACGATCTTGAACGGCAATGTCGCAAATGGAAGCAGGCAGACAACCCCAACAACGCCCCAAATACCGATTTCGATATTAGACAGAACAACCAGCCCGGCCACAATCGCTATGAGCACACCGATTCCAACCAAAGGGCCGCCAAATGCCAACAGCAGACCACTGATGGTACCTAAGATAGCGAGAATCAACCCGATTGCGACGGGTGATGAAGGGATCTGATAGTAAAGATCAGACCAGTTAGCCTTTGAAAATCGGTGCAACATATAAATATTTAATCGATTCGAATAAGGGTAAGGTTGATAAAATCATCCGTTAGGCGATCATCTTCCGTTACACGCTGCAGGTTTTTAAACCCACCATCTTCTGTCCGTGAGTAAATGCCCATTCGCAACGGATAAACTTCAGCTGGAGCATCTACATTCAGTAGTAGTGACATCTGAACTGACTGAATTGTACCGACTTCCCAAGAAGAAGTCGGCTGCGCTAAGTCTACGGCCGCCCAACGGGTTGTATCTGATCCCACGATCTGACTAAAAAAGGTGTAATCGATATCTACCGCTTTGGTCAGTTTCCAATAAGCGGTTAATTCAACCGTCTCGGCCGGTTCAATGCGCCGATTCTCGACTTCAAATCCAACCAATTCAAACGTATCCTCAAAATTTATGCTAACCGGGTTCGGTGCCTCTCCAGGAATCGATTCTAGTTGGAACACATCTAATAAAACGGAGTCTTCCCCATTTTCAAGCAATCCGCGCTCCCCCGTTTCAAAGTTGTAGATACCCATGCGCATCTCAAGTTCGGCCGGGGTGATCAGGGTGTCTGGCAATTGAAGGTCAAAGCGACTTGGCAGAGATTGATTAGGAAATGCATAGCTACTCGCAACCAGCCCTTGCGCCATGTACATATCTCGCTGTGCAACGGGAATGCCTAATACAGGATCAACTAAATGGACGAAGATCGACCAATCTGTTTGTGGCTGTCCCTGCATACGCCATTCTGTTGAAAGGGAAATCGTTTGGCCGGGGTTATATGCGTCTTGGAGATTATTGATTTGGGCACCGGTCAGACGCATATTATTCGCAAATGTAATCCATTCATCTTTATTGTCAGAATTAAACCGGTCGATCCACGGGTTTTTAAGTGACTGGTCAACAATCGGTGGTGGAACATATTGGGGTGCAATGTATAAAGCCGGTGCGGCCAGTGTAACCCCTGCAAAAAACAAAATCGTGATCGGCTTAAGCAGACGAATAATGATGAAGTCAAACAGCGTAGACAGGCCGACCCCCATTAAAATGCTTAGCGCAGAGATCGCGGTAAACGCGAGCCGCCCTTGACTTGACCATGTTTTTGTCGCCCATTGGGTTAAGCCATAAACAATGGCAAATGAGAATAAGATCGAAATAACAAATGGGAATTTTGAGATAACCAAATTGAGTAGAGCCGATACGGTATCCCCAATCTCATTTTCTTCTCGCCAAGCAAACCCCCACCACAAATTTTCACGCACCTCGCGAACGGTGTAAATGGCCGCACCGGGGATCGCTATGATCAAGACAGCGGTCATAACCTGGTAGATCCAGTCGCTCATTGGCACATTAAGCCCGCCAAAAAGCCCCCAATACGACAGCATGAATCCCCAGCGCTCATCCCACAGTTGGGCCAATGAGGCAGGGGTCTCGCGAACGCCTAAAACCGCCTCAAATGCACTCCAGCCAAGCAAGTCACCATACAAATAGATATTGCGTATGTACCACCAGCCGGCGATCAACAAGATCGGGACAAAAAATATGGCAAACCATACCAGCGACCGTAACACAGCGGCCCCGATCTGGTTTAACAGCTGGGAAGCGTTTTGTTGTGGTTGGGTGTAGTCGGCCAACGTTGATTGCCAGCCGATGAGAAAGAAAGTGCCCCATGCTAAAGGGATTAAACCGATCGTCCCTTGTTTGGTTAGAACCGCAAAACCAACGACGGCGCCTAAAACTAGAATTTTGCGCAACAGGGTCTTGTCATACAAGTCGTGAATCGGTTCATTTTCTCCTCGTAAGGCAGGAAAGAAGTCGACCCCATATTGCATTAAATGGATCAGAAGCAACATGCCCAATGATGCCAAGGGGATCGCCAGGTTATCATTGTTGACTGAACCTGAGATAAAGACGAACATCGGGATAAATGCGTTTAACCCGGCCGCCATTAAAGCGATATCCGGCCGATGAGGGGCAACCTTTCGGCCGATTAAGTAGGTTAACAATACAGTGGCTAGCCCCAACCCGACAGAGAAGAGGCGGATCAAGCGAACGGCCAAATAGGTTCCGTTAAATGAGCTTTGAAAAGGGTTTCGGACAACGAGGTTGATATTCCCGTCGGTCGTAATGACGCCGGTGTCTACATGGGGGTTCAATTTACGAGCAACATCGATATCAGACGTATCTACCCAGAATGTAAGCAAGGCGGCCACGTAATAATAGAGCGGTGGCTGACTGGCTTCCTGCTTCCAGGGGCCAGCTTCGGCCGGATTATAGGTCTGCACCGGCAACCGATTTCCGTCAGCCAAATGCTTAACCATCGGATAGTGCCATAATTCGTCTGAAGCCTCAAAAACCGGCGTTCGGACCGTATACATAACCCCAGCAACAAAAAACCCGATCAAAATCGAGGCAAGCAGCAATCTTTCCAGCCATAGAGGGAAATTTTTATTGCGATTTAAGAGGGTTGAATGCGCAGACATATTTAAAAATTTTAACTGTTATCTGGCTAAATGGCATCATCATTACGTTTAGATTAAGTTTACGGTGAACTATCCTTAATCTCCTTATAAAATAAGCCTGATTTAGACCAAATTTGTTTTCAATGGCAAGTTTTTCTAACCGGTTTAGTTGCATATGCGCATAGAGTAAGCTAACTTCCCCAACAATTATTTTTAGCCCTTTTTAAGAGTTGTTTCCAACCAAGAAGGTAACCTCTATAAAAACTTTTGCAGTATAGACAATTACAGCCTTGAAAGATCATCATGGCTGGCTATTTTTGAACCATTATGGCAACCATTCAAATTAACGAAAAACGCTTTGATAATATTCAGGTGATCATCTGTGATAAAGATGGCACCATCGCTGAATTTGATACGATGTGGGGGAATTGGATTAAGAGTTGGACCGATCAGCTTTTAACCCTTACAGCAGCACAACACCCCGATGCAAACATTTCACAATTAACCTTAGATCTTGACCGCTCTTTGGGCTTTGATCGCCCTAATTTATCTGTGGTGCCAGAAAGTCCGGTGGCCGTCTCCACATTAGAAAAAATTAGCACCGTTGCGATGACCGTCCTTTATCAATCGGGCGTCGCTTGGCACAGTGCTGAAGAGTTGGTTGGCGAGGTTAATGCGGTGCCGATTGTGATGACAGCTGAAATGGTTGTGCCGGTTGGTGATGTAAAAGGGACGTTTTCCCATTGGGCAGCAGCTGGGATTACGGTGCTTATTGCAACAAGTGATGATCGAGAGCCGGCCTTGGCAGCGACACGTTTGATGGGTGTTGATGGGTTGGTAGATGGCTATTATTGTGGCAACGATCCTATTCCCAACAAACCAAACCCGGCCGCCATCGACATAATTTGCAAAGATTATGAAGTAACACCCGATCAAATCTTGATGGTTGGCGATGCTCTAAGCGACATCGCGTTTGGTCGAAACGGCAAATTGGCGGGATGCATAGGAATTTCTGGGGGAAGTGGGGACACCGATGCGTTAATCGCTGCGGCCGACGTTGTTATAGACTCCGTCGATAAAATGGCGGTTGTAAATGAAACGAGCGACTGAGCTAGCAAAGGGCTAGCTCGCGTTTCGGTTTCGTGAGCGCAAGCTGGGCAAAGGTAAGCGGATCGGCGTTGTCCTTTCCGTATCACCTTCGTCCACATGTCCATTGGCGAAAATATCTTCCAAGATTTCAAACGACAGTGTAAACGTGGTGCCAACACCTACCTCGCTTGTCACTTGAATATCCGCTTGATGCGCCTTAACGATCCAATGGGCAATCGAAAGCCCAAGGCCCGATCCACCCAAATGACGCGTTCGCGCTTTGTCCACTCGATAAAAACGATCAAAAATATAGGGGAGGTGGTCTTCAGATATTCCAGGTCCGGTATCTTTTACAAGAATGACCCCCCGGCCGTCTTCTGAACTCAGGTTTAAATTAACGCTTCCACCCGCATTGGTGTATTTGATTCCATTGTCAACCAAGATTAATAGCAGCTGACGAATACGATCGATATCCCCATAAATGCGAACCGGTTCGATGCCGGTCATCTTGACTGTAACCTCTTGCTCTAAAGCCAATGGTTGAACTTGGCGGAACACGTCGAGCACAACCGTATCCAATTCCATTTCGACCTTGCGTAATGGTGTACTTCCACCATCGGCCCGGGCTAATAGTAAAAGATCGCCAACCAAACGGCTCATCCGCTTTAGCTCGTCTTGCATGATCTCAATTGAATCTTCATCCATCTCCCCCATCCGTTGCATCAAGTCTAAATTGCCTCGAATAGAAGTCAGCGGCGTCCGTAGTTCATGAGAAACGTCTGCTAGCAATCGTTGTTGCGACCGGAAAAGGTTTTCTAAACGTTCAAACGTCTGATTGAGCGCCATCGTCAAATCGCCAATCTCATCGCCACGGCCGCGATCGGGGATCCGTCGGCTCAAATCATCCGCACGTGTAATTTGCAAGGCGACCGAGGTAATCTCTGCCAGCGGCCGCAACATCATATGGGTGGTACCGGCCCCCATAAACAAGAAAAAGACAAAGACTGCGCCGCCCGTTACAATCATAATAACGCTAAGTTGCTGCAACGTGGTTTGAACGCTATCCATTAATTGCCCCATTTGGATATAGCCAACCAAGCGTTCACCGGAGGCTTCTTTGGGGTCCGTTACGATGAGTGGATAGGTTAAAACACGCAACGTCTGATTGTTGATTTCAATCGTCTTAAATTCAGGATCACTAAATGTGGTTTCAATGTTTGTAAGCAGCCCTTGATAAGCTTTTAGATTTTCACTACGCGAGGCAATTTGTCCCGTATTGCCGTCTACGACGATCATAAAGATCGAGGCCGACTGAAAAATCCCGACATCTTCGGGAAAGTTCATCACAGTCAGGCTCCCCTGTTCAAACACTTCGGCCGAACTAACAACCTTTTCGGTTAAACCGATCAGGTTGTCATCCAACGCACTAAGAAGCGTCAGCCTGACCATAAAATAACTAAATCCCGCAAAGCACAAAAAGAATGCGGTTAGGATCGTTGCATAAATTACCGTCAGGCGGACGCGAAATGACACTTAGTTTTATTCCTCTTCACGCATGACGTAACCAACGCCACGCACTGTATGGATTAGGCGATTCATGCCGTCTTGCTCAGTCTTCTGACGCAAATAACGGACATAAACTTCAATGATATTACTATCCCGGCCGAAATCGTATCCCCAAACGCGATCATAAATCACATCGCGGGTTAGAACGTTACGGGGGTTATTCATGAATAAATCAAGAAGCTCATACTCTTTAATCGTTAGATCAAAGGTGAATTCCCCACGCCGCCCTTGACGCGTTCCGGTATCCAATTCTAAATTGCCAAACCGCAAAATCATAGGCGGATTAGAAGGCGCACGACGCAAAATCGCACGAATACGTGCCTGCAATTCATCAAAGGCAAAGGGTTTTACCAAATAATCGTCCGCACCCGCATCTAAACCAGAAACACGATCTTCAATCGCTTCTTTGGCTGTCAGCATCATAATGGGGATATTCGTGGTGTCGCGCAAACGGCGGCAAACTTCAAACCCATCCATGCCGGGCAGCATGATGTCTAGCAATACTAAATCAGGGCGGAAATTTTCTGCCAAACGCAGCCCATCAGGGCCATTTGATGCAGATTCAACATCATACCCTTCATACATTAGGCCGCGCAGAAGAAAATTACGAATACGATCTTCGTCTTCGATAATCAAAATTTTTGTATTTAATTTGGCTGGAGGTGTTGTTTTCACCCCATCTGTTTCATTCATGGTCATCATGATCTATTTTAACTCCTATCGTTGAGTTTTGTTATCAATATCAATTTCGCCTCATCTTTTATTTAGCGGGCGAGCTACAAGCAATATACGCATAAACCGGATGATATTGATGACGAAATGCACAGATCTGCCGCTTGCTTAACGACTGTTAATCTCCCGAACCTCAAACATTAGCCGATCATTAAAATTTCATGTTGCTCAATAAAATTATTAGAGTAACATTAGCGCCAATTGCAGTCGTCTATGCTGATTTGGCGAAATTGACCCAAATCCTCTCTCTGAGAAAATTTATCACCACAATCTAATAACTATTGCGTCTGGCTAGGGTTTCCTGCTGGATAAAGAGCAAGTGCAAAATGGGTATCGAAATGTTCCTGGAGAACGGTGTCTCACTCACACGTTTCTTCCAAGAAAGCTTTTTAAATCTTCATTCTTTAATGAGAATCATTAATGCTGCAACAGAGCCGGAAGGCGCGCTGTTAATTTTCTTGATCATTTATTGGGGGTTTAATCGTGATAAAGGCAGCCGATATCTTTATTTGTGGGGATTAACAGTCGCAATTTTTTCAATTATTCAGCATATCCTTCAATTTCCAGCCCCTTTTTGGTTCGACAGTTCGATTGTCTTTGAAGAAACAGGAAGCTTTGCAGCCCCAAATCTCAATATCGCCATTGCGACACTGCTTGTTATCCCTTTTACCCGCAAAATCCGGCCGGACCTCGTCTTAATCGCTTATGGAAGCGTGGCACTATTGGCAGGCTTAAGCCAAATTTATCTTGGTATCGCTTCTATTATCGATATTTCACTTGGCTTTATTTTGGGCATTTCTTTAATTGGGCTTTGGAATGCGTGGCATAAACGATTCGGCCGAATATTTGCGAACCGCATTTTAGGACAGAGATTTTGGATCGCGATCGCATTCCCCCTAATTCTAGGCTCACTCTATTTCGTTCTAATTAATTTAGTCAAAAATCTCGGTTACACAGGATTGACTCAAGTTGATCAAAATTTGTATTGGAGAGCTTGGCAAACCGGATTTATCAACACAATAACCGGTCTAAGCTTGCTGTTGGGCATTGGCACCGGCATTACGTTCGAAACCGCCCGAATCGGTTTCCGGCCGACAGGGGAGTTATTCACCGCTACCATTAACGGGGCGATTGGCTTTGCCGTGCTCAGCGGCGTCATTTATTTTGTTCGGCAATTCATTCCCCTTTCCACTATTTACGAAACAGGAAGCGTGCTTGATTTAACCTTAGTCGCTCTAAAATGCTCCCTCGTGGGTCTTGTTATCGCCTACTTTGTCCCTATGATCTTTACGCTGCTTGGCACAGCTCCATCAGAAATCCCAGAAAATCCTGAAATTTCCCTCAACAATTTCGCCTAAAGAACTGTCTCAACCTACAGCATATCTCTAATCACGTCTGCCAAACGTTTAATTCCAACCTCGATCTGCTCTTCCGTCTCGCTCACAAAATTGACCCGCAACGTGTTCGACTGAACGGCCCCTTCTATAAAGAAAGCACTACCGGTGACAAAAGCGACCTTTTGGTCGATAGCTGCATGGAAGAGTTTTTGAACATCAACATGTTCTGGTACGGTGATCCAAACAAACATCCCCCCTTCTGGCTTCGTCCAAGTCACCCCTTCTGGCATCACCTCATCTAAAACGCTTAACATCGCATTGCGTCGCTTTTGGTAAAACTTGACGATCTTTTCGATCTGAGGATCAAGCATTTTTTGGGCTAAAAAGTAATAAACAATCGCCTGGGTCAACATCGGTGAGCAAGTATCTACAGGCTGCTTGGCGATATTCATCCGGCCGATCGCCTGTTTTGGGCCGATCAACCATCCTAAGCGGATAGGGGCGAACACCTTTGAAAACGATCCGCAGAAATAAGTATGTCCGGTGTCATCCAACGAATAAATCGAGGGGACATGTTCGCCCGAATAACGCAAATCCGTATAAGGAGCATCTTCCATAATTATAAAATTATAGCTGTTCGCCAGTTCCACCAGCTTTTTGCGCCGCTCTAAAGAGAGGGTTACACCGGTTGGATTCTGGAAATCCGGGATGGTGTACAGCATCTTTAACCGATTGCCCGCCTGCAACCACTCTTCTAAGATGTCAGTTCTCAATCCATCATTATCCATTTCAATCGGGACAAAATTTGCATGGAACGCATCGAAAGCTGATAGGCCGCCAGTAAACGTCGGAGACTCGATCGCGACGTTATCCCCCTTATTGACATGGATCATACTTGCCAAATAGAGCGCCTGCTGCGATCCGGTCGTCACAATAACTTGCTCCGAATCAAGATCCATTCCCATTTTTTGGGAAAAACGTTCAGCCAATATTTGACGCAAACGGGGATCACCCGTTGTCGGCCCGTATTGCAAAGCTGATCCTGGTTCTTCCGCTAAAACGTTGGCGGTGATTTCCTGAATTTCTTCAACCGGAAAAGTCTCTGGCGCTGGCAGCCCGCCAGCAAAGCCGATCACCCCTGGCTGACGAATAAACGGCATGAGCGCACGGATAGGTGATGGTTTAATGTGATTTGATAAATCAGAATACAGATCGTTTTGGGAATCCATTGAGTTTCTCCGGCAAAGAATCGACAAGGCGATTCAGGTAAAAAGTGGTTATTCCAAGAATTTTAGATTTATTCGGCGGATTGGGCCACATTCTGCCCTATCTTCGAATAAGAAACCTTCACTTTATGTTGAGCCGATTCAGCTATTGGTTATAATCACCCCATGGAACTTTTGGCGGTAACCGGCTTCCTCGACATCAAAAATGGCGAACTCCAAAAAGGAGATAAAATCTCTGGACTGGTGGGGCAACCTGCGCCTCGAAATGCGGACCGTACGCGACAAAATGATGTGCTTTTTGTCCATATCACCCTCTTCCCGGCCGTTGCAGATCAATATGACATTCTGGCCGAAGATATGGCCGATGCATTTACCACTTTCTTCTTCAGAACCAGTGGCACGGTTAACTCAGCCTTGCGCCAAGCGACACGCCATATCAATGGACAACTTCTAAAATGGAACATGTCGAATGATTCGGTGCCGCGGGAAGCCGCCATTACCAGCATGGTCTATAAAAACGAAGAGATTTATCTCGTGCAAGCGGGGCCATCTTTGGCGATGATGGGGCATAACTTCGGTGTTGAAAAAATTCCCACAAACGAGCCTGATCGCATAACACCCCTTGGCCAAGGGGTAAATTTAGATTTTCGTTTTGAGCATTACCGGGTTCAAGATGGGGTCCAACTCTTATTGGTTGACCCTTGGTTGGCCGTAATCCCTACTCCCACTTTAGAAAAAGCTCTGGCCTATGGAGATGTTGAAAGCTCCCTCGCTGATCTTTCAGATATCGCGGCCGACCAGCCATTAAAAGCGATCATGATCCGCTTTTCAACAGAGGCGCCGCAGATTTTTAAAGATAGCAAATTCCAGATCGGAAATTTGAGCAAACCATCAGGGCGGCCGTCCATTCCGTTGCCACGCTTAAAAAGAAACGGTCTCTCCGGCCGAAATCGCAGTCGATCGACCGATGACCAGGACGAGACAGCTGATCCTGATGCAACATTGGTGAGCGGCATGGGCATGCCGATGCGTGAGGGACGCGGAGCGGAAAAATTAGAGCAATTTGATGCACCGGCCGCCAAACCATCTGCAATTAGCATCGAGGCCAATACGCCCGAAATGCCAAAAGATCGTTCAGAAACGCCGACCATGCTCGCAATCTCGCTTTTTGTCCCTATCCTGATGGCGCTGCTCTTTTTCGGTGTCTTCTTGCGTAACCAAGCCAATCTTCAACGCAGTCAACTTTTAGATCAAATGGCTGCAACCTTGATTTTGGCCGAACAGGAAACAGACCCGACCCTGCAACGCGCCCGTTATTTACAAATTTTAGAACTCGGTGAGCAAGCGGTTCAAGCCGGAGTGAATGAACCTGAAGTGATTAACATTCAAGAATCGGCCAGACGCCATCTTGATGAAATGGATGGTATCTTCCGGCTAAACACCCAACGTTTACACACCTATACGGCCGAAGAGACCACCTTAAAATCTGTTGCGGTGCAGTCAGCAACGGCCGGCAATGGCTTCTATGTGCTAGACGAAGGGGGGCAAGCCGTCTATTTTCATAAGACGGGCGAGAATCTACTACCTGTCCTTGAAACCGGTGAACCAACCCAAGTGGCCACGTCAGACCGGGCGATCGGGGCGTATACAATTGGACAGTTTGTCGACATTATGTGGCGTCCGTTTGGCTCTCAAAACCCGCGTGAATCCTTAGCGATATTAGACAACCGGGGGGCGATTGTCAGCTACTTCCCAGAAGCATCTGAGCTGCGAGTGATACAGCTGGGTATGTCGAGTGCGTGGCGCCATCCGTTACAGATGAACTCTTATGACGGCAATTTATATGTCCTAGATGATTCGGCCGGATATGTGTGGCGCTATTTCCCATCAAACGGAAACTACGTTATCCAAGAAGAACGACAGGCGATTACTTTCTATGATTCCCCTAGACTGGATGAATCGGTTGACTTTGTCATCGACAGCTCGGACGGCTCTGTTTTATTCTTGTACGAAGACGGCACCCTACTCAAATTTTATAATGGTCGCACCACTTGGACGGCCGATACCATTTTACGCAACGGCCTTTCCAATCCGATTGTGGCACCGAAAGCGATTAAATTTTCTGGTGAAGGGAATACCGCCTCTATTTATATTTTAGATCCAGGCAGCAACCGCATCTTGCAATTCTCCCGCTCTGGCGTCCTGTTAAACCAACTGCGTGCAACAGATGCAGCTGGGCGTGAGTTGATTCCACAAACGATCGACTTTGCCGTGACACAAAATCCAACACGTTTTGTTTTGATTACCGAAACCGAAGTCTATTTCGCTGAATGACATCACCAAACATTATCCTCTTTTCCCATCAACCCAGTCTTGTCGAAATCGTCAAGCAAGCCGCCAGTGCTGAGGGGTTTACGCTGCTAGCCTATCAAAGCCCGGCCGATCTTCAACCTGCTAATCGCCCTAGTGATGCTCAAAAAAATCGACCTGGGGAGCCGACCAAAGGGGATGATGCGGACCATTTTGCAGCCATTGTAGATTTGCTCCCCAAGCTCATCTTAATTGATTTAGATAACCTAGCAATCAATTGGAAAAAATGGATGCCGATCCTCAAATCTTCACCAGCCACCCGGCGTTCACCCATCATCGCTTGGTCAGCAGGTCTATCGGCCGAAACGAAAGCTATCGCCAAAAGCCGTGGAGCCGAGGTCGCTGTAACTGAAGAAGTTTTTCTGAGGGATGTTCAAAAAATTATCAATAAAAAAGCGCGCAAGTTTGACACTGAAGGGATCAAAAACGCCTGTGCGGAGCCATTACACCCCCTTGCACTTAAAGGATTAGAGCTTTTTAATGCGGGCGAATATTTCGAGTGCCATGAGGAGCTAGAGCATGCTTGGAATGCGGACGCAGGTCCCGGCCGAGATCTTTACCGAGGTGTCTTGCAAGTTGGGGTTGCGTATTTGCAGATTGAACGTGGCAACTACAACGGGGCGATCAAAATGCTGATGCGCGTTAAGCAGTGGCTCGACCCGCTGCCGAATGAGTGCCGGGGCATTAATGTGCAAAAGTTACGGAGCGATGCGGACGCTGTTTATCAGCAAATTCGGGAATTGGGCCGGGAAAGAATCTCGGAATTTGATACCGGTTCTTTCCAGCCGGTTGAATATCAATAAAATTTGATATCTTTTCAATAATCTACACTTGGTCGATCTCTATCTTCCAATTTGCTCCAAAATCGCTTGTGCCTCGTCTACTGTTGCCGGCCTTGGCCGACCACCAGACTCAATCACGGCCGGAACCAACTCAAAACGAGACACCCCCTCTTGTTTCAACCATGCACGCAATACAATCGTACTCGGGTCTCCATCAATATCAAAGGCGAAATTCCCCAGCCCATAGGCGATCAATCCACCGTTATACTCTTCTATCTTTTGCAAAATATGGGTGTGATGCCCTAATACAACTGTTGCGCCCGCATCGATGGCTGCTCGCCCTAACGCCTGCTGCTCTGGGGTAATCGGGGGCAAGTACTCAATCCCAAAATGGAGCAGAACAATCACATGGTCTACTTGTGATGAAACAGCAGCGATATCTGCCGCAACCTCTTCTGGTCGCCCCCAAGCAACACCTGGCCTTTCATCGGTCGCCTCCCATGCGGTCATGTCATATCCCTGATCTTCTGAAAGGACATCCATGTAGGCTAAAAATGCCAGCTTTACCCCGTCAACTTCGAGAATAAGCGGGCTGCGGGCCTCGATTGCGTTGCGACCGGCACCGACCGGCGCTACCCCGGCCGACTGCAGCAAGTGAATCCCGTCTAGCAAAGATTCAGGCCCATAATCGAGTGCATGGTTGTTTGCCAACGAAACCACATCAAACCCGGCCAATGCCAATGCTTCGGCCGCCTGTGGCGGGGATTGAAAAGGGAATGATTTACCTTCGGCCGGTTGGCCCAAATCACCCAAAGCCGACTCAAAATTGCCGACAGTTACATCGGCAGGCTCAAGCCAAGGCCGCATCAGCTCAAATGGATAAGCGAGATCACCATTGATCAAAGCATCCCCTAAGCGGCGATCAAGCATGATATCCCCCACGGCCACAATCTCGATCTCGTAATCAGGGTTCGGGGTGTTAGTCGGCGGCAGATCAGTCGCGGTTGGCGCGGTGGTTGGCACATCGGTAGCCACTGGGACGCTGGTTGACGCAGGTGTGGGGGTATTGGGCGGCCGCAGCGTCGCTACGGGTGTGGCGGTGGCCGGTGGTAAATCGGTTGCGGCGGCCGTATGAGGCAATGGAGAAGGCACCAGAGTTGAAACCTGAATCGGTTCCGCTTGCGCACAACCCATCAAGCCAAAAAAGTTTAAAGAAAAAAGTATCAAGTAAAGGGCAACTGTGCCCCAACGGGGCTTGCCACCTGCAACTTGCCACCTGCAACTTAATCGTTGAAACATGGTTCAGGGTCTTGATTTAGCAGGTATTCGGTTAATGACGTTCCCCCCTCTAGCAGCGCCGTTGCGTTCCCAACACCCACATACCGATAATGCCATGGCTCGTAGTAAAAACCGGTGACCTCTTGGGCGCTGCGTGGATAGCTGAGGGTGAAACCATACAGATGGGCATTGGCGGCCAGCCATTCACCTTCTGGCGTTTTATAAAAATAGGTGTGGAACTGTAGTTTTTCGTCAAAAGTATCGTCTAGATAATCGTGCAGCCGATAAGATCCAAAATCAACCGTCGTCCCCAATTGATGTTCGCTATGGCCCGGTTTGGCGCTTAAAATGTCAGCCCGATCCGGTTCGATGGCAAGCCATTTGTTATAGGTCGCTTCTTGGGTCGCATAGCTGCGATAACCTGAAATGATATAAGGCTCTAGCCCTGCATTGAGCATCGCGTTGACCATGTCTATCAGCGGCTGAAGCAGCTCTTCGCGCACCTGAGTCGGATACCCAAGGGTAATCTCTCGGCTAAAGTGAGGGGAGATCGGGACAAGGTTTGTCGGTTTATAAGATCGACTCACACCAAATTCTTGGCTCACAATCGCGAGCAAATCGTCTTGCTGTGGGATGCGTAAATCACAAGCGGTTTTCGTTGGCGTAGGGGAAGGGGTCGGGGTAAATGTTGCGGTCGGTGTGGGGGTATGGGTGGGTGACGGTGTGATTGTGGGTACCGCCGTCGGTGCGGCCGGAGGGGGTATCGTAGGCACCGGGGTCGCGGTTACGGCCGCCTTTAACACGACAACAGCGGTTGGCGATGCTGGCGCTACGTCGGCCGGTTGTGGCGCACAGCCTACAAATAAAAGAAGTAACCAACTAAAGGAAAAGCTGTGCCTGAAATTGAATTGAGGGTTATTTGACACTCGAAACTTAATTGAAAAAAGACCAGCCGAGTTTTGAAAACATGTCTGCTCTTTTTATTTAATCCACAATTATCCGGCCGTCACCAGCTTCTACAGAGCCAACAACGGCCGCATCAGGCATTGCCGCTTTAAACGCCTCCACCTTTTCAGGCGGGATGGCAACCAGCAGGCCGCCCGACGTTTCCGGCGTCCATAAAATCTTCTGCATCAACTCGCTGACACCAGCGCCAAATGTCACATGTGACTCAAAGTGGCTTGCATTCCGGCCGGTACCGCCAGGGATTGTCCCCATTTCAGCATACCGTACAGTTCCGGCATGCAGGGGCAGGTCGGCCGAGTTAAAACGAAAGGTCACATTGCCCGCTTTCGCCATCTCGTAGCTATGCCCCAAAATGCCAAAACCGGTAATGTCAGTCATCGCATGAGCATCGGCCGCTTGTGCCGCCTCTGCGCCCGCTTTATTGAGCATCTTCATAAACTCAACCGCCACATCAACATCGGCTTGATCAGTCTTTTTTCGTTTTAGGGCGGTTGTAATCACACCAACCCCCAACGGTTTGGTCAAAACCAAGACATCTCCCGGTTTTGCGCCACCTTTCCGCTTCACTTTTTCCGGCTCGATCAAGCCGGTAACGGCAAGGCCATATTTTGGTTCATTGTCAGCCACGCTGTGGCCACCCATGATGACCCCACCGGCCTCGGCTACTTTTTCAGCCCCGCCGCGCAAAATTTCACTTAAAATCGCCACGTCTAAGAAATCAGGGAAAGCGACTAAGTTCATCGCAAAGAGCACTTTGCCACCCATCGCGTAAACGTCTGAAAGTGCATTGGCAGCCGCAATCGCCCCAAAGTCATAGGGATCATCAACCACAGGGGGAAAAAAGTCGGTGGTGTTGATAATCGCCTGCTGATCATTCAGCTGATAGACGCCCGCATCGTCGGCAACCTCTAACCCCACCAATAGCTGGGGAAAGTCGGCCGGACTAAATGTCTCTCGAATCGGTTGTAATACCTTGGCTAGCTCACCCGGAGCCAGTTTAGAGGCTCAACCGGCGCTTGAAGCAAGTTCGGTTAATCGGATGTTTTTATTCTCGGTAGCCATAATTTCTCCAGTTTATTTTGGGGATCTCAAAAATTTGTTCGTCAATTTAAGTTGATGATCGGTACTGCCTAAAAATCAACACCGTGAGCATCTTGACGGACCACATAACACTTGTTTAATTTCTGCTCAGGTAAGCGGGAGTATAGCAGTTTTTACCACTTTCAACTCTTGTGTTTATAATTGCGTAACCTGTCCCAGTGCTTCGTCAAACTTCTCTTAAATGGTAGCTGTTTTTGAATGACGAAGCCTAAAGTGTTTTTAGCAATGTTCAACTCCAACATTCCATTGACAAAACACTAGCAACTCTGCAATACGGCCGGCCCAGAACCCGGCTCAATTGCGGTTACAGACCCAACAGGAGCATAAAAGTTTATGAGCAACGAAGATCGATTTTCACAAGTTGAATCAGCTGCACGCAGGCTGATCGAAGGTTTTTTCGACCGCATTTCCGGTGACCGCCTCAACGGCAGTGATCTGGCCGTCCATCTTGCCCGTTCTTTCGAAACGTTAGTCGATGCGGGTAAGGCCAAACATACCAACTACTATGAAATTCATCTTCATCCTGATGATGTCGAGCACATTGTTGACCACGAGCCAGACACGGCCAAACGGCTGAGCGATTGGCTGCCCGAACTCGCAACAGAAGTCGGCATCGGCTTGGCTTCTCCACCACTTGTAGAATTAATACCTGACCCGATTATTCGCTTTGGGCGGGTCATGATTCGGTCAGAGATTGACCCAGATCGTCAAGATAGTAAAACGCGGATGAACAGCCGCAAAGCGGTTGAAACTGAAATGCTAAAAGTAGCCACTCAGCGAGAAGGCTGGTTAATCATTAACGGCAAGCAGCACGTTAATCTAGACGAATTGGTGATGCACATCGGCCGACGGCCGGACAACGAAATTGTTATTGAATCTCAAACGATTAGCCGTGTACACGCCCAAATTCGCTGGCGGTTTAACCATTTTAATTTGTTTGACCTCGGCAGCCGCGCTGGCGTTTTTGTCAATGGGGAACGGATTGATGAATGTGTGCTGCAACCGGGTGATGTGATTCAACTTGCTGAAGTTTCAATTATTTATGGGGAAGGGTCTGATAGCGACGAAGAGGAAAAAGAAAGCCCCGAAACCCAAGAACAGACACAGACCCGCTGGCGCAGACGCTGATTGACAGCACAACACTATGGAACTTTTGCTATTTTCTTTCCGCATCATCAGTGCCTTAGCCCTGCTCAGTTTCGTTGGACTTTTAGGTTGGATGGTGTGGCGCGATATGCGTCAGACGGCCGCACTGCTAAACAACCCTGAAGATGGGCGGGCCACCCTTGTCATGATCGCATCTGAATCAGACAGTGAGCAGCTTGGAACTCGGATTCCATTGCGGCCGGTGACCGGCCTGGGGCGCGGGGCCAGCAACACCATCATCGTCTCGGACGCGTTTGCCTCCAATGAACATGCTTTAGTCTCACGCAAAGGGACCCGCTGGTGGTTAGAAGATTTGAACAGCAGCAACGGCACGCTGCTCAATGGAGCTGAGTTAAATCGGCCGACGGTCATTACGGCCGGAGACGTCATCACGATCGGCTCGACTGAATTACGCATGGAAATGTAATCAAGATGCAGATTGTAGTATGGATGAAAGAAGTGGCGGAAACATTTGGCTCTTCGAATAATTTCGGTTCCCACTTCTTACATCTCGCCACTTACATCTCGCCACATTTAAAGCACCAAAACACATATGAAATCAACAGACATTTTTCCGGCCGACTATTTCCGGCGAGACGACGAAACAAGCGACGAAAACTTCTACAGCATGCCTCGCTTGGTCGTGCACATTGACGAGGCCGCCATCGAAACCCTCGTGGCTTGCCACGCTGACACCTTGCCCAAAAATGGTGCGATTCTTGATCTCATGTCAAGCTGGCGTTCCCATCTGCCGATAGATGTTCTAACCCCCAAACGGGTTGTGGGGCTCGGCATGAACGCCGAAGAAATGGTCAACAATCCAGCCTTAACCGATGGGGATGTCTGGGTCTACAACCTTAATGAAAAGCCCCAACTGCCTTTTGCAGACGGCGAGTTCGATGCGGTCGTTTGTGCTGTTTCGGTGCAATATCTAACCCATCCGCTAGAAATTTTCGCGGAGGTCTTTCGGGTGCTCAAACCGGGCGGGGTGTTTGTCGTCTCATTTTCGAACCGCTGTTTCCCTACGAAAGCAACGGCCGTTTGGCAATCGACCAACGACACACAACATGTGCAGTTGGTCGTCAGCTATTTCCAACATTCGGCCGAATGGGGGCAAGCGGCTGCGCGTATTAAAAATGTTGAAACCGGATTCCCGGCCGATGAAGATCCCCTCTACATCATTTGGGCGCATAAACCCGAGCAAGAGCCTATTGCATCAACCTAAAATCGCTTATCCCCTACAAGGTCACGCAATATCTTGCCAACTTATTCTTACCAGCTAGAATAAAGACGATAACTTCGCTTAAGGCGAGCACACACATGGAAAAGCAGTTAATTTCTTCACAGCCTACACACGAGACTTGGCATCATTCAACACCAAATGATGATGTGTCTCAATCTTGTAGTATGAATCATTCATTGAAGTATCTATTTTTATACTAGATTTCACTTGGATCACGCTGGGTTAGTCAGTTTACCCATCTGGACGATTTTGCCAGTCAGCTAGACTTTAAGAACGGTTTTAAATAGCCGCTATAAGATGCAATTGGTAACGTTTTCATTCATACATATCTTAATCGCTAGTACACCATGGGATGCTTCACCTTTTTGTTAGGCATATGTGAACAATAGATGCCTAACAATTAGATGGCTAGCCTTCAGCAAGTAACGAGGAAAAACATGAACACATTAGCATCTACAACAAATCGATCTATGCTCAAAATCGGAGGTTGGTCTGCCATCGCCTCTGGTGGATTTTACATCCTAGTTACCATTTACATTTTTGGCGTGTTGCCCCAATTTGGCTTCACAACAGAAATGTTTGATGATCACACTCTCTTGCATCCATGGGTATCTAAATACCCTCGTATGTATCAAATATCTTGGCTCTTGTATTTTTTTACCCAGCTTTGCCTACTGCCTGTACCAATCGCTCTGGCTAACTTTTTTAGGTCAAACAATAACGATCAAACCCATGCTTTAGTCAAATTGAGCCCTCTCTTTGGCATGGTTGCGATTCCCCTAGCCATGCTAAGCTCCATCCTTTTCTATGCAAGCTCACCTTTAACCGCCCAAGCGTATGTCGATATGGCCGGCAGCGTTGACAATCAGACTCTTATATTAACTATCAGTGGAATCCTAACTGACATGGCGAAAGAAATTCGTCTCTTTTCAGAAATCATTCTAGGAATTTGGTTGATTAGCACTGGCTACTTATTCTATGCCGTTAGAAATATTCCAAGGATCGGTTGGCTTTGCATCGGAATTGGGCTTTGGACGTTATTTGTGGTGATATTCAAATTCTTTAATCCATACGCGCCTCTAGAAGATGCTCTTGGTATCTTTTTAGGGTTGTCTTACACGGCAGTAGGTATCCATCAAATACGGTTTATGAAGCCCTCCTCAGAACATGCACCTATCCTGTCAGCACCATAGTCGGTTCTTCAAATGTTCAATCTATGGCTTGAATAAGGGAAAAACTTTGCAATATTTTCTGCAAAGAGTCGAATGCAAACGGTTTTTGGATAAACAATAAATTTTTATCTTCATTGTCTTGATAAAACTCAACTTCCGTATACCCAGAGGTAAGAATAACCTTGACATCTTTATTGATTTGACGGATGTTTTCTAAAGCTTCAATCCCATTCATCTTAGGCATTTGGAGGTCTAACAAAATAAAACTGATTGAATCCTGATGTAACTTGAAGCAATTCACACCATCAAATCCATTGTCAGCTGTCAAAATATCAAACCCAAGTAAACTGCATATTTCAGCAGCTACCTCTTGAACCGACTGCTCGTCATCAATGACAAGAACTTGCCCCTTCTTGTCTGTTGAAAAAAGCTCCTTCGTCTCCTCGGTAGAAATTAATTCAGGCTGGGAGCTTGGAATATACAAGGTGAAGCAGGTTCCAATCCCTTCTTTGCTTTCGAGGGCAATCCCTCCGTTTAAACCTTTGATAATTCCCAATATGGCAGAAAGACCCAGCCCGCGCCCTAGCCCCTTTGTTGAAAAATAGGGTTCAAAGATTCTTGAGATAATCTCGCTTGAAATCCCTGGCCCATTATCCTCAATAGAAATCGCAACATATTCCCCTTTTGGAGGCTTTTCTTTGACGAACGAATTTTCAAAATCCCCATCAATAGAAACTTGTTTTATTTTTAAATTTATCTCAGGATCACGCGTTGGTGGCTCGTTTTGATGGAGCGCATCACTGGCATTTAATAACAAATTTAAAATAACCTGCTGAATCTGCCCTTTATCCCCAGCAATCGCACACTCAGAATTACTGTATTGCACATCAAGCTTTACATTTTTAGGAATAATCGTTTCAAGTAAAAAGATACTTTCCCGGATAAATTGATTGATATTGATTTGTTGAATTAAAAATTGACCCTTACCGGAATATGCCAGTAGTTGACGGGTTAAATCAGCAGCTCTTTGGGCTGCGAGCACCATTCGTTCGATATGATTGGTGGGGTCAACCTCTCGTTGCAGCTTGACCAATGCGATTGAGGCCTGCCCCAGAATACCTGTTAGCAAATTGTTGAAATCATGAGCGATCCCGCCTGCCAATACGCCGAGGCTTTCCAAACGTTGAGATCGTTGATGGGCTAATTCTTTCCTCTTTTGAATGGTACTATCGCGAAGAATTATGATCGCTTCATTTTCTTTTGAGGGAAGCACTCTGACCTCATTGGTTATTTTGTCATCAGCGTTTGTCTGAATTTCATATTCTAGAAATAGCTCTTCATTTGATTGGATGGCGTGTTGAATTTGATCAGCCCAGCTTTCCCGAATAGCCTCTGGAAAGAATTCGGCTAAATTTTCGCCTTTGCAATGTTCATTAAGTTCGAAAATCGGGATTTCAAATTTGTCTGAAGGCATTTTAATATCAGTAATGTGCAAGTCGTCTTTGATGTGAAGAATTAAATCTGGGATTGCATTTAAGATATGTTGGCTAAATTCTTGACTTTGTAGCAGGGCTTCACTAACAGCTTCTCTTTGCTTTATTTCTTCCTGCAGTTCTTCATTTAGACGAAATAATTCATTGGATCGTTTTTCTAATTGAGTATGAAATCGTAATAATTCTTTATTTTGCAGCTCCAGTTTTTCAGCATTTTTCTTGGCATTTTCGGCCGATTGCTGAATATTATTGACGGCGAATCGAAGCAAGAAGATAACGATAAGCCAGATGCAAACGATTATAGAAAGTCGTGTGGTCAGGCTGTCAATATCAGGGGTTGGTAGAAAACCTTGATATTCCAGATATGGCACAAGCATGATAGGGATTAATGAAAGAACCCCAAAACTGATAATGGCCGTCTCATTGAGCAAGACACTTGCGATTATGAGGCCTAAAAATAGTGAAGTGATATGGCGAGGCGCAAAATATCCATCTTCCAAGCCAGCAAATGTTGTAAAAAGAATAATTGAGGCGGGAATAAGGTAACTTGGCAAACGCAACCGGCCTTTTTTAACGCCAATTAAAAGATAGAGAAAGAAGATGGCTGAAATAAAGCTGACACCAACCCCCCCGCGAAGAGACAATGTTCTAATTAACCCAATGGTTCCTAATATTAGGGAAGAAAAAAACAATGGAACGAGCAAGATGAATAGGATTTGTTCCTTTTCTATAAAAAGCTGCGTTTCTTCTAGACGCTGCGTAGAGAATATTTTTTTTAAAATAAATTTAAACATTTGGATAATTTGGGGAACTAGCAACGCTCTCAGAATGGGAAGAGTGTGAGAGTATTTCTTACCTACTCTTGTTTAAATCGGTCGTCAGACCTGGAAAGAGTAAGTGTTTCGTACAATTGGGTCATAAACTTGAGGCTTAATAACCACAGTTGTAGATAAGCATCGATACCTGATGGTTTTATATGGTATTGAATGTAGATTTAGTTGGTTTAAAACCGATGCAAATATTTTTGCCAGTCAAAGGTAGTGGCGGCGGAGCCTCGTCATCTTTTTACAAAAACGACTAGTTGGTTCAATGCTATTTACACATTACTTCTTTAATCGATTGTTTAAAAACACTTTTTGCCGCTATTCAACTTGCTCCGGGGCAATTCATGTAAATTGGTGGTTGGATGCCAAGTTATGTTTAGTCTCTATAGTATGTATACATCGGATTGTGTCTTTCAAGCGCTTAAAAAGAGTGAAATTTTGCCCTTCCCCGCCAAATTGGCCCCTTTTTCAAAAAAGCACTCTTCTAATATCTGCTTTTTCAAGATGTTTTCGCCATTCTCAAAAACGAAGTGGCCTTCTCAGTAAATGGGAAAGAGATTTGATAGCAGCAACCCTTTTAGGCATGCACCACAGCTCCCCTTTTAACGCCATAGAACTGTATGTGGGCAAAGAGTACATCCAAAACAATCCGGTGGTCGCTGATGGCAAACAAGTCCCGAATGAATCAAAACATGATAACACCATATTCTAGTGTCTGCTCAAAATCATTTCGGCCGCCACCTTCCCAGACAATGTCACCATCGGCACCCCACCACCTGGATGGGTCGTCCCCCCACAAAAGTAAAGCCCCTCAACCTCTGCGCATTTATTATGCGGCCGCCTAAACGCCGCCCACTTATCGTTCGAGCTTGTACCGTACAACGCCCCTCGAAACGCACCGGTCATCTCCTGAATATCAGCCGGGGTCAGCATTTTTTCAACCACAATTCGGCCATCTAAATCAACCCCATGCGCTTTTAGCTTATTAATCACCAAATTCCGATAATCAGCCGCTTTTTGCTCCCAGTCCCATTTGGACCCGTCTAGCGCGGGAGCATTCACCAGCACAAACCAATTCTCGTGTCCTTCTGGGGCATGATGCTCGTCGGCTTTAGACGTGATCGCCACATAAATTGTCGGATCATCCGGCATGGCTCCTTCCCCAAAAATCTGCTCGAACTCTCGCTCGTAATCTTGGCTAAAAAATATATTGTGATGGCATAGCTGTGGCCCGGCCGAGCCTTGATCAGATTTAACACCCAACAGCAGCACAAAACCGGAGCAGGACGGCTCGGCCGCTTGCAATTTGACCCGCTTTTTTTCGATGGCGGCCGTGTGCGGCAACAGCTTGTCGTAAACCGTTGCTACGTCAACATTGGCGACCACCTGCTGGGCCAAAACAGCTTCCCCATCTACCCGCACACCCTGCACGTAGCCGTTACCACTCACCAAAATTTCTTCAACCGCTTGGTCGGTTCGTATCTCCACACCTAACTCTTCGCACAATGTTTGATACGCCTCAGCGATCTTATAAATGCCCCCGGTCGGGTAAAACACCCCGCCGTTAAGCTCCACATGGGCGATCACGTTCAATGTGGCAGGGGCCAGATAGGGGCTCCCGCCGACGTAGGTCGCAAAGCGGCCCAATAACTGCCGCAAATGAGTAGATTTTACAAACGACTTAATCGCACCATGCATCGTTCTAAAAGGATCAACGCGGGGCATTTCCCACAGTGGAACGCGCAAAAAGCTGGCCGGTGTCGGCGGTTGATCATAAATAAACACCGGTCCGGTAATGCGATGAATACGGGCCGCATAGGCTAAATAGGCCAAATACCCTTCAACATCTTCACGATTGCCGATTTCTTCGATCTGGCTAAGCGTTTTGGGCAGATTTTGGCTGATGTCAAGCAGCGTCCCATCCTGATAAAAATAGCGGGTCAACGGTTCAACCGGCTGTAGGTCTAGATAATCTTCTAACTTTCGGCCGGCCGTCTCAAAAAGCTCTTCAAACACATGACGCATTGTGATCACACTTGGGCCAAGATCCCACCGAAATTCGCTCGAGCCAGATTCCCCCTCCGCAGAATTGATTTCTGCCCCAGCTGAGCGAAGCTCAGCCATTTTTCCACCCGGCTTCTCATTCTTTTCAAGAAGCAGTATTTTCTGCCCGGCCGCGGCCAAACGAATCGCCGCGCTCATTCCGCCGATGCCAGCCCCGATTATGATCGTATCGAAATCACTCATTGCCCATTCCCCGTTGTAAGTTGCAAACTGCCCGTTTAGCAGTCAGCCTTTGCGAGCTTATTGACTTTAGTTGGCGATTCTTGCCGCTAATGGGCAACAGATAACGCAGAATGGGCAATTGCCATCGGTTAGCGTTCAACATGCAACACCCGCCCTTTCCACTCTGGCCCATCGCCAAAATGCCAACGAAGTGCCCGAATGACAACCAGTGTCATCATGACAACTGAAACCGGCATGAACAGGGCTTGAATCAAAGCCAACCCCGGCCGGGCACCCACAAACAGGTCGATGACTACGCGTAAAATCAAAATCAGACCCACCAGTCCGATCGCCATCATGCTTCCGCTAAACCCCAGCCAGACAAACGGAATGGCAAAGACAATCCAATGAAAAAATGTTGAGAAGAGCAGGAACGGCACACTGTTCCCATGTCCGGCTAGAATGTTTTTGCCGAACCCGGCCGAAATTTCCCCCCACCCGGTGTACATCCGACAGCCGATGAGCCCGCCCCCATCGACCAGACGGAGCTTAAAGCCAAACATCTTGGTGATTCTGGCAAGGAAAACGTCTTCAATAATTTGATTTCGCGCTGTGGCATGGCCGCCAGCATGTTCGTAGATGTGCCGTTTAAACACCATACATTGCCCATTGGCGGCCGAAAATGCAGGCAACGGCAAATGATTTACCCCTAAAAGAGGCAAATAGCTGACAATAACAAATTTCATCAAAGGCACAACCAGCTTCTCCGGCCAGCTAATCGTTTGTTGGGTCGGCCACACAGAAAGCATCGCTGCGTTCGAACGCTCAAATTCCAACATCAGCGCATTCAAACTACCGGCCGACCATGTCACGTCCGCATCGGCAAACAGCAGCTTTTGGCTAGATGGGTCTACTCGGGTCGAAAGCTGGTGGCAGGCCCAATTCTTACCCAGCCACCCTTTGGGCAGCGGTGCCCCCTCGATTATTTTTAGCCGAGGATCACCATCGGCCGCCTTTAGGGCGATTTCGACCGTGCCGTCTGTCGAATTATCGTCTAGCAAAAGCAGCTCAAAATTTTGGTCAGATTGGTCAAGCAGTTGACGCACCGTTCGACCAATGACAGCAGCTTCATTTCGTGCGGGAATTAAAATCGAAAGGCGCGACAGATCGGCCGTTCCTACCTGCGGCCGCAGGCGCACCATCAGCTTCATATTGCTTAGCGCCGTTATCAAAAAAATCAGAAGGAAAAAAAGAACAGCAAAAAAATAGGCCGTCATGATTCCCCCATCCACTCTGCACGATGGGTAAACAGTACAAGGGCCAATTGCAGCCCCAAAACCACAGCCAAAATCGGATCCCATGCAAAACCGATTAACCAAATAAACCCAGCCCCAATCGGTGGCAGCACGGCCCATAAATCTCGCTTTGGCTTGATGACAACGTACATGAACACCAGCACCACCAACAAAATAGATGGCATGATCCACAACGTCAGGCCGATCCAGCTGCCCAACATCGTTGCAAGCGCTTTACCACCCTGCCAGCCTAAAAATGGGCTAAACGCATGGCCCAAACTGGTGGCCAACGCGACCGGAACAATCTCAAACCCTTGCCAGCCGAAAATCATATAACAGATGCCAACCGGCACGGCCGCCTTGCTAAATTCGGCACAAAACGCGGCAATCCCCCAGCCAATGCCAGCCCCACGCACAACGTTTGTCGCCCCAGGGTTCCCGTCGCCTACGGTGCGAATATCAACCCCGGCTAAACGGCCGATCCACAGTGCCAAGGGAAGCGCCCCCATGACAAAGGCGATCACCGTCCAAACAAAGATGTTTACGAATGTCAGGTTAAACATCTAGCCCTCGCTGGAATCGCAAAAAGGACCAAACCATGAGGCAGCCCATCGCCAGCCCACCCCCTAATGCGGGGCCGGGCAACCCCCAGAAAAACAGCAGGCCAAATGTCTCTAAAAACCAAGTCAGTGCGAAAATAAGCCAAAGCGAATAACCGGTGCCTGTCAACGGCCGAGGGCGCAAAATAATGGTCATCAAAAACGAGACCAGAAACCAGCCAAAGTAATTTAAAAACGGAATGCCGAACCAAGACAAGGGTCCAACATCTTGCCAAACCCAAAATCCCCAATTCACCATTTGCGGGTCTAGCAACAGATCCCAAGTCACCATTCCGGCCGCTGAAATCAACGCTCGCTGCCAGACGTTGCCCCCGATCATTTCGCCCAAACGCCAACAGGCGGGCAATAAAATAAACCAAGCAACCGGCACCAATAGCGGCACATGGGCTAATTGAGGCCAAAGTAAGTCGGTATAAAAATATCGGCCGAACGGCAAACCGGTCGCCGTGCCGATGAACTCAGCAAGCCAACCCATCACCCCGACGGCTAAAAAGGTCAGCAATGTTCGCCCCCATCCCCATACCGGCACCAAAATCGAAACGACCACAGCCGCTTGTGCCAATGTCCCAAGCAACATGGTAATGCTGACCGTATGCTCACCAAACGTCCAAATCGCAATCGGCACGGCCGTCATCGCACCAAACCACAAATACATCAGTGATAGGGTAATCGGCTGCATTTCGGCGAAAATCTCGCTAATTGTGCGGTTTTTTACAATGGGTCGGGTTGACATCGATTAATTTAATTCTACAGAAGCCAAACAGAGAATCTATTTTGCAACAAGGTTTTTTAGGTAAGGCATATCGGCCGAGCGTTCGTGGCTCTCACGGGCCAGTAACAGTGTGATGCCGAAGACGACCAAAACGTTAGTGATAAAAAAAAATGTAAACTCTTCTAAGGGCAAAATTGATCCCAAAAGAATGCCTAGCGTTTGCTCTTCACTGATCGTCCAAGTGCCAGCCCGTATCGCCAAACTGTCTGCAACCGCTAAATAAAGTGTTATCGGCACGATGGCCCAAAATAACAAGCGCCGATAGTGCCATAAAATATCCCCACCAAAAACAAATTGGATGCCGATCGGGATAAGGGCCCAAGATAAAATCAGGGTGAGATAAGTTGCTGGCAAATATCCGGAAACCAAAAAGGCGGTAGAGACAAGCCAAATGAGGCCAGCAGAGATGCTTAATCCCCATTTTAGGGACGCATTGGGCTGAAACTGATTAGGAATAAGCCAATTTGGAAACTGTTTGATCATCCACACCGTAATGGCGGACGTTAAGGCGGTTTGTAGGATAAAAAAGGTATATTCTTCGACCGGGACATATCCGATCAAATATCCGCTAACCAAGGCAGGATCGTACCACCAGACTTCAGTCGCAACGAGATAATTATCCCAAGGGGTTGTCCAAAATACTGCGACCACAATCAGACCCAAAGTTACATATACCCAATTCCATGTTCGGAAACGGTATGGCAGTTCATTTTGACCTCTCTTTGTTTGGGCAAAGTGCAGCCCGCCAAAAAGGATCAAAGGAATTCCTAAAAATAACGCTAAGAACTGAAAATAAGTCATAGACTAAAATTGTACTGACCGTTTAACCGATTTGCATAACTTGGGAACGGAAAACTAACAAAGCAATGACGTGCTGTCCTCGTTTATCCCCTTTTCGACGATGAACAAAAAGGTTAGATCGGTACATTTGTCATTACATAGAGAAAATCGATGCAAATCACAAGGTTTTCGTCGTGCAACGGGTTGATGCTCTGATAATATTCACACCAGATCCTAATCTTTTTTAATAAAATTTTGCATCTATTTTTTTTTTGATATAATCCCGGCCCTCAGTCGAATTTTGGTCGATTGAAAGCAAGTTGAGTGAAAGACAAACTCGTGTTTTCCAAACTAATCCCATACGACCTAAATGTCGTTTTAAAAAATTCTGATCTCATCAGAATTGATTTAATAATCCATGAAAAATTTCTAACCAATCATATTGGTGATCAAACACGAACCTACATCCAGTCCCATAATTACAAACGAGAATTATTTAAACCTACCCCAAATGTTGTGTTTGGGTTTTTATAATTAGAGGAGCAAATCGAAATGGTAGCAAAACCAAACCTATTAACCGAAGAAGGTCTTGAAAGACTAACTGCTGAGCTAGAAGAGCTCAAAACAACCGGCCGGGAGCGCTTGGCCGAGCGATTAACCCAAGCCCTAGAAGATGGCCCAGATGATGACTTTGTCGATAATGCTGAGCTAGAGGCCGCCCGTAACGAGCAATCGTTCCTAGAAGGCCGTATCGAGCGTTTAGAAGAAATTCTGAATAATTATTCGCTGATCAGTGAGTCGAAAGTTATCAAAAGCCGCGTTTCACTCGGTGCATATGTCACCATCGTTGAAGAAGGCTATGACGAAAAAGAGACCTATCACCTTGTTGGTGCTGCTGAAGCGGACCCGGTTGACGGCCGAATTTCTAATGAAAGCCCATTAGGCATCGAATTATTAGGCAAAAAGAAAGGTGAATCGGTTGTGATTAGCGCACCAAATGGCCCTATTACCTTTAATATTGTCAAAATAAAATACTAGGCCTAGGCCCCTTTAAAGGCTAGCGTTTCTAGATCATTTAAATAACAAAAAAGCGGTTTTCCTTTATTCAGGAAAACCGCTTTTTTGCGTTTAATTAAAGGTTTAGCTTGAACTAACCTTTTGGTGCTAAATCGGTTTAATCAGATCAATTTCAAAATCGGCAATTTTCAAGCTGGCATTGCCATCCCACATTACTCGTTGACCAGGCACCAGCCTGCGGCCGTTCAACGTAGATCCATTTGTACTATTCAAGTCGGTCACAAAAACCTCTTGCCCTTCAAAATCTATTTGAACATGCTTTTTTGAGACGCGACCATTGGGCAAAATCATTTGGCATTCGGGTAAGCGGCCGATATACACTGTACTGCCCAGCAAACTAACACTTTCCGGTTTGGCCTCGCTACAGGTGATTGAAACCTGACTTTGAATAACCGTCCCTTCTTCTTCTGCCTGATCGATTTGAATTTTTTCAGCGTCTTTGACACTGGTCAAAGCCAATTTATAGCCGCCTAAATTAATATCTTTTTCTTCATCCCAAGCTGTGGCCGTTGTCGAACTGATTCGATTATCACCAATAAACGTCCCGTTGGTGCTGTCTAAATCGCGCACCATGACGCGATCGCCCAATACTTCGATGATACAGTGCTTTTTAGAGACGTATCGCTCTTGGCGGCCTAAAACGATGTCGGCCGTATTGCTGCGCCCCACAATCAACTCTTCCCCCATGATCAATGGTGGAAGGATATTTTCAATCTTGCCCTGGTACGAAACAACGATGCAGCGCGAAATCGGTGTGCTGGCCTCTTTTAGCGTCTCCTCACGGATAGACGAAAATAAAAACTGGCTGTCGCTCGGTTCAGACGTCAACCGGATGCCGCTTTTGATCCGGTGAATCATTTGAGACTGACTTAGCGCCTGAGTATTAGGCATAAAGCGGGCCAGTCGATTTTTCACTTCGGCCGCAGACCCCGGTCGTTTTTCAGGTTCTGTGTTCAGCATCTGCCGTATCAAAATATTAAGTTGATTTGGAATATTTGGGTTTAACGCTTTTGGGGGAACCAATTTACCGCTTGTGTGGAACTTCACCGCATCGAACAGGTTTCGAATCGGATACGGCCGTTGACCGGTCACAGCCTCGTACATCGTAACCCCTAACGAATAGATATCGGTCCGGGCATCTGTCTCGCTTCCTGTACACTGCTCTGGTGACATATAGGCCGGTGTCCCCAAAGTCATCCCATTCACCGTATGGGTCAGGCTTTCACCCCGTGCAATTTTTACTAAGCCGAAATCGCTCACCATCGCCCGATATTTGCCTTCATCATCCTCGTTTGAGGTTAGCAAAATATTGTCAGGCTTTAGATCGCGATGCAAGACTCCAGCATCATGCGAGAAACTAAGCACATCAGCGATTTGCGAAAAAATGACTGCGACGTCTTTTACGTCTATCCCTTGAGGGTTTTCTTGAACCAGCTCCCGCATACTGGCTCCTTCCACATACTCCATCATCAGATAGTAACTTTCTTCAATCTCGCCAAAATTGATGACATTGACAATATTTTCATGCTGAAGCTGAGCTGCGGTCCGGGCCTCTTGCAAAAAGCGCTCGAAAGAATCGGGAATATCGATCATTTCCGGCCGCAGCACTTTGATAGCGGTATAGCGCTGCAAATCCGGATGATAGGCGCGATAAACAACGCCCATGCTCCCTTCCCCAATTATTTCTTGTATTTCAAAATTATTGATGACTTGGCCGATAACTTCTTTCATTTAGCCTATTAAATTATCTTGTATAAACGAGTTAGGTGTGATTCTTAAACAGTGGGTGTTTGTCATTTGGTAACAAAGTAAGTGTGTGAATCATATCGGTGCAATTCAACCGTTAGGTGTGCAGATGAGATGATCTCCCATGACAAAATCGATGATAGCTTGATCTAGCCTAGTTTTACCCTATGTTTTTAATTTCAGTGTTAATAAACAGAAGAAAAAGAGTGATTATTAAGCATAAGCTGGAAAATACTCGCCTACACCATTATATCAGTCGTTAAATCTAGGTAGCACATTACAAAAATGAACCGAACTTAACAGTTAAATTTAGCTGATTTTAATCTTCTATTTATCGTAATCATCAATGAGAAAAAAAGTATCACCCATAAGTCCATGCCGCTGTGTAATTGGTTAACCTTTAGGTAATTTTCACATGCAAATTATACCACCGAGTTTAATAACCGATTATTTTATTTTTACTTAAGCGGATGAACGCCTTACGGATATCGCATTGCTCCCCATGTTTGGTCTTTTATTGTAGGCAGGCTCCGGTGCTCATCGGGTTAGTTGATCGGGATTTTAATTTCTTGCCCAAGCTGTAAATAATGTGGGTTAAGGAATTCATTTGCAGCGATGATTTCCTCAATGCTCACACCAAAAGTAGCCCCGATCGAAGTTAGCGTGTCATTCGGCCGGACAACGTACAGTTCAAAGTTGTCTTGTATTTCGAGCACGCCCCCATCTTCGGCCGATGATTCATTCTTTCCGGCCGTGGTTTCATCATCTTCAACCATCACACCAGCATCATCAGCCTCACCGGCTTCGTTTGCAGGTTCTACAGCTGGATCTTCGGCTAAATCAGTCCCAGTCCTATCTGTTTCGCTATTGGTGTCTGTATCGACGGCAGGATTAGGCTCTGTTTGTGTTACTGAACCCTCCTCTCGAGGTGACCCATCGGACGGCTCAACATCAATAGGTGCCATACTGTCTGCATCATCACTCGATAAACCTAAAATAGCCGGCACATAATCACTAAAGATCAGTGGACCGATAATGCGAATCGCTAAAAATGCAGCCACAAAAAGAATACCCAAAAACAAGGCTGTTTTTAGCCATTCAAAATTGCCATTTATTTGCATTAAGTTTCTTCGAGGTTCGTGTTGGGGTTCTTCCATACTGGTACTTCTAATATATGTGATTTCTGGGTCCATGTTCACCGGCATCCGTCTACGTTTTTGAGTCTACCATACAGAAGACACCAGAGGCAAACTGTCATCTACTTGACATAATCAAGTGGGATTTAAGTGAAACTTTAGATCAAATCCGCATATTCTTGGCGTGATCGTATCACACGCCAATTCTCACCATCGACGAGCACTTCGGCCGCCCGTAAGCGCCCATTGTAGTTGCTGCTCATGGCAAATCCATACGCTCCCGCATTCATAACGGCCAGCCGATCCCCTCTGCGGGTAACGGGTAACTGCACATCCTTACCCAAAAAGTCGCTACTTTCACAAATCGGTCCCACAACGTCAACAGTCTGTTGATTCGTACCGATTAACGTCTTGACCGGCAAAATCGGATGCGTGGCCTGATATAGAGGTGGTCTTAGAAGGTCGTTCATACCGGCATCGGCGATTAAAAATTGTTTTTGCTGATTGAACTTCGCCAAGGTTACCTGAGTCAACAACGCCCCGGCTGCCCCCATAATTGAACGACCTGGCTCCGCCTTTAATCGAAATCCCGCCGTACGCACCGGATGGCCTACCTGATTCACCCAATCATTGATATCACGTTCCGCTTCGCTTAAATCAGATTCAGCTTGTCCATAGTCTATCCCTAAGCCCCCACCGATATCGATATACGCCAATTCTACGCCGCCAGACTTGAGTTCAATCGCAAGATCGGCTACCAACTGGGCTGCTTGGATAAAGGATGAAGTTTCGCGAATCTGTGATCCGATATGCATTGCGACGCCAGTAGGATGCAAATGGTGAGACGCAGCCGCATAGTGAATCATTTCCATCCCTTTTTCCATCGGGACACCAAATTTATTTTCGAGTAAACCGGTTGAGATATATGGATGGGTCTCTGCACTGACATTGGGGTTTAAGCGAAAACCCACATTTGCCCGAATACCAAGCTCGGCCGCCAATTTTTCAATGATAAACAACTCGGCCGATGACTCGACATGCAAGGCAGATATCTTCGCCTTCAACGCCATCCGAATCTCATCATCCCGTTTACCGACGCCGGAATAGATAATTTTTTTCGGGTCAAAACCGGCTTGTAGCGCCAAGTAGAGCTCCCCACCGCTGGTCACATCGGCGCCAAAGCCCAAGTTTTGAATTAATTTTAAAATCTCTAAATTCTGGTTCGCTTTTAGCGCATAAGCAAAAGTCGCATCAGGATCGGCCGCCAGGTAGCTTTGAACATTACGCCTGATGATCTCGGTCGAGTAAATATAGGTCGGGGTGCCAACTTCTGCGCAAATAGTGCTTAAGGCCACTTGTTCACAGTAAAGTTCGGCTGCAGGTCCGTTTTGTTGATAGTGAAACATGATTACTCGGGAGGTTTGAGATTATTAGAAGAAGAAATTAAAAACCACAGGAGGTCAAAATCTTCAGCCCTCTTCTCTTTTAGCTTTTCTCTATGTGCACTGATTAAGGTTGGCTTTCAACCCGTTCCATCTCAGAAATCGTTTTGGCGACATTTTCGATGGCAATCCGCTGCTTGCGGTATAAATCAGACTCACTCATTGCCAGTCTGCGGGCGATGTCACGCACTTTCCGCCCTTCTAAAAATTTGAGCTCCAGAATGTTATACATGATCCATTCTGCACTTGTCCAACTGCGGTCCCCCTCCGGTTTCTGACGATCGATCGCTTTGGTCAAAATATCGCGCATCGCTCGGGTGGCATTGTCTTCGTTTTCTTCTAACGCCTTTTGCACAATTGAAAGGGCGATTAACGGGCTTTCTGTAAGTCGAGGGCCACCCCAATAATGGCTCAATGCGTCACGCACCATCGTAGAAAAATCGGGGTCATTGAGCATCGCTAATTCTTCGGCCGACTGCGTCAGCGCTGGTGTAGGGTCACTATTTGCGGCCAAATTTGCCCGCGTTTGCCGCTCGGTCACCTGTGGCAACAACCCTTCTACAGCTGCAAAGACTTGGCGCTGCAGCACTTGATCTTCTAAAGCGGATGCAGCTTGGCGAGACAAATTGTTGAATAAAATCGTCTCGTCCTCGGTCAAGTAAAGCATGCTTTCACGAATCCGAATCCCAAAAATGCCCAATAGGTCGTTCGTTTTTATCGATCGTAAGGGGCGAATCCAATAATCATTCCACCGGACCAGATCCCCATCCCCTACCGGCACGGGGTAGTCGTCAGTTTCGGCCGTTTGCGATCCATTCTCGCTAAACTCTGTAATATTCTGTATTTCAGATTCTAAAGAAGATTGACTCCCCTCTTTTCCAATACCGATAGACCGCTCGACCCGTGGCCCATCGGCCGTGTAAGAGACGACAAAGGCGGCCGGCGTTTGCAGTGCATTGCACGTGGTCGCCAAAATACTCTCCAGAAATTCATGCATCTCACGGGTCGTAATAATCCGCTCACTCAGCAGCTGAATACGTCGTACATCAGGGTCTTCGTTTAATTGGAAGATGCGTTCAAGACCGCGCTTAAACGTATGGATCGACCATTCAACAAAAATCACCGTGGCAACGATGGCAAAAGGTATGGCCAATTCAAGCGGCAGACCCAAAAAGTTTGCCCCTTGCTGCACCAAAACATAAGCGGTCAAGACCAAAGTCGCAGCCAATGGCACCCGGGCCATATATTTGTACAACCGAACGCGAACTACCCGGGCAGGAGAAGACGTCATGGCGAAATACACAAGCTGTGAGGTTAAAATGCCAAACATCGCCCCTACAATTAGGTTCCCTAGCAAAAGCAAGATTTGAATCCAAAAGGGAGACTGTATCGCATCTCCCGAGATGATCAGTAGATAGGGGTAAACACCAAGAGGTGCCGCCAATGCACCGGCCAACACCAAAGATAATCGACGCCGTGTGGTTGGTACCAACGTGCGGTTACGCGCTTGCCAAATGTTCCAAATTGCAAACGCCACAACCAAAATAAAGAAGGTTGTGAAAACGGGAAATAACCATCCAGCCCGTAAATAATAGAAGCCGACTTGCCCAGTCACCGAACCGACTAAATGGTCTGACAAAATCGCCACGGCCATAAACGCAGACCCGATGAGATACATCGCATAAACCGTGTATCTACGACGATTAGAGACAGCGCCGGTAGAGATTAAGAGGACGTCTGACAGGTGCAGCAATGCGGCCGGGACGTGCGCAATGCCGATCCACTCGGTACGCAACCAGGTACCGGCCGATTCCAAAGGAACACCGTTGGATACAACCAATTCAACCATGTATACGATTACAACAAATGTGGTGAGTAGGGCAAAGGAGCGTGTGACTCTGTCACGCCGAAAATAGGGCAGATTGTATAGGACAATTGAAGCGCCAAAAATGACGATCGCACTTTGCAGAACGTCATTTAAGATTGGAATGAGGGCTTGAAAAAATGGCATAATCAAATCTTGCCAGCAATTATAGGAGCTCCCTCTTTATTTTCCACCGTAGCAATCATTTCACCGGCGATTTTCGTGCTTAAACTCAGCAAACAGGACCAATCACCTATTCCTCAAGTAAGTCAGAGAACGCCTTCATGTCCAACGTCTCAACTTCGAGCAGTGTATTGGCAATCAGCTCTAACTTGTCCCGATTGTCTGTCATCAGTTGGGTTACGCGAGCATATTCAGTGGCGATAATCTCATTGACTTCAAGGTCAATCTTTTCAGCAATCGCGTCGGAATAATCCCGTTGTTCGCTGATTTCTCGCCCTAAGAAAACCATTTCTTGTCGGGCACCATAAACGCGCAACCCTAAGCCTTCACTCATACCGTATTGGGTCACCATCGATTTAGCCGCCTGCGTAATCGACTGTAAATCTCCACTCGCCCCGGTTGTTACATCCCCAAAAATAATTTCTTCAGCCACACGGCCGCCCAAAGCGGTTGCAATTTGTGCCTTGAATTTCTTGGTTGTCATCAGCTGATTCTCATCTGCTAAGAACCAGGTCACGCCACCCGCCATTCCACGTGGAATAACAGTCACTTTGCGAACTTCAGGACCTTCTGGCAACAGCCATGCGATCAGTGCGTGTCCGGCTTCATGATAAGCCACTAGCTCTTTCTCTTCCGGGGTAATAATGCGGCTACGGCGTTCTGGGCCAAGCTGTACGCGTTCAATGGCGTCTTGCAGCTCTTTCATGCTCACTTCGTTCAAATCTCTGCGGGCCGAAAGTAGTGCAGCTTCGTTGACAGCATTTTCGATATCAGCACCGGTAAATCCGGGGGTTGCACGGGCTAATACAGGAACATCGACCTCTTTTGCAATCGGTTTGCCCCGCATGTGCACATAGAAAATCTCTTCACGGCCACCAACGTCGGGTCGGTCCATGATCACACGCCGGTCAAAACGACCCGGCCGCAGCAATGCTGGGTCTAAAATGTCCGGCCGGTTGGTTGCCGCGATCATGATGATCGTTTCATCCGTATCAAAGCCATCCATTTCAACCAAAATTTGGTTCAACGTTTGCTCCCGCTCATCGTGCGAGCCACCCAGCCCAGCGCCACGCTGCCGCCCAACGGCATCGATTTCATCGATAAAAATAATGCATGGGCTGTGGCGTTTCGCTTGTTCGAATAGATCACGAACGCGGCTGGCACCTACACCAACGAACATTTCTACAAATTCAGATCCTGATAATTGAAAGAAAGGAACAGCCGCCTCACCAGCAACCGCTTTTGCGATCAAAGTTTTACCGGTTCCTGGAGGGCCAACCATCAAAAGGCCGCGTGGTATGCGAGCCCCAAAGTTGACATATTTCTCAGGCTCTTTCAAAAAGTGAACCACTTCTTGCAGCTCTTCTTTAGCTTCTTGTGCCCCCGCGACATCGTCAAATGTAACTGTTGGGGTATCACTGGTCACCATTTTGGCCTTGCTTTTACCAAAAGCCATCGCCTGGTTGCCCGCTCCCTGAGACTGGCGAGTCATAAACAAAAAGAGACCGATCATCAAAACAACCGGAAACAAAAACAACAGAAATGATGAAGAAAACAGATTCGCTAAGAAGCCCGGCTGGGTATATGTCACGATCACATTGTTGTCGTTAAGCGTTTGGCCGGTTACCCCGTAGGTTGCTAAAACTTCTTCTAAAGATGAGGCTGAACTTTTAAGCGACCGTTTGCGGGTCCCGTTTTGGTAATCAATGGTTATATTTTGACCACTGGCATCTACCTGTATCTTTTGGATGTTGCCATCCATAATTTCTTGTGCGATCTGGCTAATCGGCACATCTGTGCTGCTTGTATCTGAATTAATAACGCTCCATGCGATAGACCCAACGGCCACGGCGATAAGAGCATAAATTAAAATACGTGTTATTAGAGATGAATTCATAAATGTCTTCTACTTATTTGTGGACAAAACGAAGGAAAATTATATCAGAAACCGAAGCGTAAACCGTCGATTGTCGTTTGTTTATCACGATATCAACTCAACTTAATTTACAAATCAAATAAATCCAATGCATTATTGATGCAAATTGAAAAGTAATTTGGGGTATTTAGGGGACAACCGGAACATAGAAAAGGCCCCTCGGCTAAATGATTAAACCCGGTCTTCGTTTATCCTGCGGCCCACAAGGTCGAAACGTAATACCAAAGAGGAATCAATCCTAACAAGGATAGGGCTGCCACAACGCCTAAAATCACCAAGGTCGAGTTATAGACTGTTTCGCTGACGGGAGTGACAAATTGCCTCGCCTTTTTCGACGGGGGGGATTGAGTCTTTAGCTCCCGTTTGTGTTTTTCGGGCAGCTGGGTCGCAGTTTGACCTGAAGGGTCCATCAACGGCTGCGGATTTGCTCTTATCGGCCGACTATTTTCCGGTTGACGGGTAGGTTTGGGCTGGCGTACAGGCTCCCGCTTAACCGGCATGACGGTTTTATCAAGATCGATCGTTTTTTTATTTTTCGCCATCAAGCTTTCGATAAAAGGTGATGTCGCATCTTGTGACTGTTTTAAATAGGTTTCAAGAATTCGCTGCAATTGCCCAGCGGTCCGATAACGGCCGGCCGGCTCTTTGGCCAAAACTTTATGCAAAATTTGGGCCATCTGTGGTGGAACCTTTTTATTTAATGTTCGGATATGGGGTGGTGGAGATTGCAGATGCTTTAAGGCGATCGCTGTCGGATTCTCTCCTTTAAAAGGAAGATCATTCCCCAACAGCTCGTACATGATAATCCCCATTGAGTAGACGTCTGAAGCGGGTGAAGGGGGTTCCCCGGCCGCTTGTTCAGGGGAAAAGTATTGGGGCGTTCCCCACACAATATCACTTGTGGTCCGGGTCGCTTCACTGACGGCACGAGAAATTCCAAAGTCGGTGATTTTTGCCCGGTCATCCACAGTAATCAGAATGTTTTGGGGCTTCATGTCGCAATGCACCAAGCCTGAACGATGTGCATACCCTAATCCACGACAAATTTGAATCGACAAGGCGAGCATCCGCTCTACCGGCATAAAGGCTTCTTTTGACTGGTAGTCACGAATGATGTCTTTTAATGTGCTCCCTTCGACCAGCTCCATCACCATGAAGTAGCGACCTTCCCATTGCCCGATATCATGCACCATCACAATGTTGGGGTGGCTGAGATTGGCGGCCGCGTGAGCCTCGTTGCGGAACTGCTGAATAAAGGTTTCATCGTCGGAAAGGGATTCATGAATGATCTTAATGGCGACTTCCCGGCCGAGCTGCATGTCTTCGGCACGATAAACGGCCGCCATCCCCCCGATGCCGATCCTTTCGCCTACTTTGTATCTTTCACTAAGCACTGTTCCCAATTGCATGCTGTGATTATCAAGTGTGTTGTGGTAATTGTCAATTTTGATAACGATTCAATATTCGAGCTTTAGCCATCAACCTTCATGAGAACAGCCGCTCCCGACCGGCAACTCATCACCATGAGGATCGCATATCAAAAGTCAAGCATTTTTCGATCAATCCCCTAAGGGGACAGGGGCAACAAGGCCATCG
>JAHDEB010000033.1 GCA_020629055.1 Chloroflexota bacterium | reverse complement strand
ACAGTGAAAATGAAAGCTGGGTCGCCCGTGATGGTCTGGTCATCATCAAGAAAAATGCGGTGATCCCTGACGGGACTGTAATTTAAAGGCAAAGCATTTTAAAGGGGCATCCTAAGTATTAGGCGGAGCTATCCATGAGTGCATTACATCCGAACGAAGAGACGAGACAGCTTCCACTCACCAGAGAAGTTGGATTAACGACTTTGGCGATCGGGATTATTTTAGGCTTTCCCACTGCGATTGCAGGCGCATCGATCTACCTATTCATCCAATTTTGGCGTGTTGGTGAAACAAGACGGATGATCCGCATAGGCATATTTGGGCCACTAATCGCCTTTTTACTTTACTTCTTTCTCCAGTCTGAAATAACCGACATCTCCATCAAGTCACGATTTTATGACATTCTCAATGTTGTATTGCTCTATGGGGGTGGGTTTTTAGGCTTGGCATTTATTCACCTAACCGTCAAACGATACGAAGCGGCACCTCTCGGTACCCCCTTCCAGATGCGCTGGCCCCCTTTTTTCGCAACTTTTATTTTAGGCATCGGGCTGATAGTCGGGATGGTTTACATCACCGACACGCTTTCGCATAAAATGGGGGTATGTCGGGTTTCTGGAATCAAAAACACACTTAAAACAGCCATCGAATTTAGGGGATTAAAGTCAGCCCTTTTACAAGAAAAAGACCTAAAAGATCATTGCCGTTGGCAAGGCAGCTATTCGTCTATAGATGAAAAGAATGAATTTGAAGTTCGCCACTACATATCGTCCTATCTTAAGACTGTCTCTCATCAGATCGAAAAAAGAAGCGAGTTAATACAGTCAGACGCCATTCGAAAATATGATGACTACGAAGCTGATTTTGCCCTTTCACTCCCAAATGTTGGAAATTCAACCGCCTCTGGATGTAACGTTTTACCGGTTACAGCTGACACCTTCAGCACCCGTTGTTGGGTCGTTGTCCACTACGACTTTATCGTTTCAAACTACCATATTCAATCTTTTTCAACATTACCCCAAGAAGAGATCGAACAATTGATGAAAACCGCGTTAAGGCAAACAGATCCCCGCATTCAAAAACTAGATCACCCATAAATCAGATTATACAAGGCATCTGTCGGCTGCAGCGACTCCAAAACCAGATCGGCCGGGCATTTCTCTAACTCTTCCACAGAATATCGGCCGGTAGCCACCGCCACCGCCTGCATCCCCCAAGTTTTTGCACACGACACATCGGCCGGTGTGTCCCCAATGACGATAAAATCCGCACCGGAAAAGGGTTTGCCAAAGGCATGCTGTGCTTTTTCTAGGGCAACTTCTGGCAAATCGTTCCGCTGAGGTATATCACTACCTGTTACCAAAAAATTAAAATACCGATCCAGCCCAGACAAACGCAGCTTGTGCTCTGCACCCTGCTGACAGTTGGCCGTTAACACCGCCAACTCATAATCGGCCGAGTGGGACAATTCATCGAGTAGCCAAGTGGCATCTGGGTACACAATTAAGTCTTCAGCAGAAGCCTGGGTTGCCCATTTTTCCCCTAAAAGTTCAAACGCTTGGGGCAGCTTCTCGTCAATCACCCTTTGTTCAATACCGATTTGCTTCAACCCGTACTCGGCAATCCCTTTGTCTGTCAACCAGCCCCACGGGATATTTCCGGGATTAAAATCAACATCAAACGTCTCTGAAAGGGCGGAAAAAAACGCATCTTTACTAAATCCGTTGCTATGCAGCAACGTGCCATCGATATCAAATAGAACAACTTTCATCGCTGATATGCTCCGACGTCTGCCAGCAACAGTTTTGCGGGCAGAAACAAGCCTTCGCCACTGGCGATCTCATTCCCTTCCTCATCGTTTAACGTCGCTTCCACAAATACCTTCCGGCCGTCCACATGAACGACTTCGGCCGTGGCGGTAATTTTGCCATCGCTGACCGGCGCCCTAAAGCTAATCGTAAACTTGGCGGTCACCATCGCCTGAACGTCTGAAAGAGATAGCGCAGCAAACGCAGCGCTGTCATCTAACAGCTTAAAGTAGACCGATCCATGCATCGCATTCAGCGTGTGAAAATAAGCCGGTCTAACTTGCAGGCTCACCGACGCGCGTCCATGGGAGACAGAAATCTCCGGAGGGTAAAATTCATTGATCGGCGCCCGAGCATACATGCGCTCCAAAGCCCGATAATGTTCTTGCATGGGGTCGATGGCCAATGCTATTGCCCTAGAATCAGCTGCGCCCGAGCCCAGAAGGTCTGGTCGGTTGACGGCCGAGGCGGTAGCGGATCACCAACGGGAAATCCACGTTCTGTGGCGATTTTCTTGATAAACGCGATTCGCTTGCCATCTGGGGTCAGCGCCAAAATACGATTGATTTGCCGTTGGGCTTTTTGGGCTGCGGCCACATCGCCAGCTTTGATCGCTGCGCCTAAGTCTATAAATGGTTCAGGGATGGCGGTGGACAAGCCGGTAATCATGCCGGCCGCACCCAGCATCTGAAGTCCAGAAGCGAGCTTTTCATTCCCGGTTAAAATAAATCGCACGCCGTCTAACGCTTCGATCAGAGAAGCAACATTTGCAGCATTCCCCTGGCTACATTTTATCCCCACAAAATTGGGGATTTCAGAACACATCCGTTTGGTCAACGCAGGCGATGCCCCATTAATCGCCATGTGGGGGATGTCATAAAACATCAGCCCGGTTTCAGGGATGGCACTTGCCACGGCAGCAACATAGTCAAAGATCGCATCATCGGCCAATCCGTAAAAATAGCCTGGCAAAATCGACACGATGTCTGCCCCATTTTCGGCCGCGTGGGTGGTTAAATCTAAGGTATCCCGAAGAGTGTTGGTCCCCGCATGCACCATCGCCACACCCCCAGCCTGTTTACATGCGGGAATTGCGGCCGCATGTAGCCGTTTACGCTGATCATGGTCTAAGGTAATCCCTTCACCCGTCGTGCCACCGATAAACAGACCCTTTGACCCTTTTTCAATCAGCCAAGTGGCTAGATCCACCGCCACATCTGTTTTTACTTCATATCCGCTTAGCGGGGTCGCCAAGGCGGGTGAAATGCCATATGAAAGCCGATTTTTCAAGTCGGTAATTTGTTCGTTGTTCATGGGGCTGGATTATCATCGCCATCATAAATAGGTGCAAGGTTTTGTTGATAGGTCTAGCAGAATCATGCAAATCAGACAGCCTTAAAGCGAATTTGGGCTGTCTGTCCAAAACGTTTGTATGCAATACCCAAGATTTTTCACCATTGGTCCCCCCAAAGGTATAATTTCAATGATTATTCAGCCCCCCTAACTATTTTCGCCAGATTGGCCCGGTTTTTAGCGTATCTTTCCGCAGGGCAGAAATCCTTTTGTCAAACTGGACCAAACTGCTGAATAATGACCTAATTTCAAATATATGACCCCTGAGAACCCCCCTACCGATTCAGCCATCACCGATCAACGCAAAGCGGACCATATTCGCATCAACCTCGAAGAAGATGTCTCTTTTGGTCACTTAACCACCGGCTTAGAAAAATATTTCTTCATGCACCAATCGCTGCCGGAGCTGGATCTAGATCAGATTCAAACGGACAGTGTGCTATTCGGCCGTACCCTAAAAACCCCATTGCTGATCTCATCGATGACGGGCGGCACCGGCCGCGCCACAAACATCAATCGAACATTGGCAGAAGCGGCACAAGCGGCCGGCATGGCGATCGGCCTAGGGTCACAGCGGGCAGCGATCGAAGATGAAAAGCTGGCTGAAAGCTATTGGATCAGGGATTACGCCCCAGACGTACCGATTTTTGCCAATGTAGGTGCAGCCCAGCTCAACCTTGGGTATGGCGCTACCGAAATGCAAAAAGCGATTGATATGTGCGAGGCAGATGCATTGATCCTGCATTTAAACCCGTTACAAGAAGCGGTACAGCCGGAAGGGGATCGAAATTGGTCGGGCATTTATAATCATATCGAAACGCTAGCTAAAGCATTGCCGGTTCCCATCATCGCCAAAGAAGTTGGCTGGGGCATTTCGGCCGATGTTGCTCGCCGCTTGGTCGATATCGGCGTCTCAGCCATCGACGTTGCCGGTGCAGGTGGCACCTCTTGGAGTCAGGTTGAAATGTACCGGGCTGACAACTGGCGTGACCGAAGAATCGCCGCCTCCTTCCGTGATTGGGGGATTCCCACCGCCCATTCAATTCGCTACTGTCGCAGCGTGTCGGCCGAATTGCCCGTATTTGCAAGCGGCGGCATTAAAAACGGCATCGAAGTCGCTAAATGCATCGCACTGGGTGCGAATTTAGTTGGGCTGGCGGGCGAATTCCTAAAAGTTGCCGTTCAGGGTGGCGTTCAAGCCACCGTCGAGTTGGCAGATGTCATCACCGAAGAATTAAAAATTTCCATGTTTTGTGCCGGTGCGGCCGATTTAAACGCCCTGTCACAGACCCAATTGCACACCGAGTTTTAACCAGCGGGTACTCCTACACTTTTACTCTTAATCCTTCCCCTTCTACCTTTTTAAAAGATGAGCTATTCTAAAATCACCAAACCGATGCAAGCGGCCCTTGTCGCTGACATGAAAGAAGTCCTACAAGCCGATGTTTATCCCCCCATCGATCAGCTGCATGGGATGATGCAATATCACATGGGCTGGTTAAATGAAAATCAGCAGCCGGATAACGCCCCGGCGGGTAAACAGATTCGGCCGCTGCTAACAATGCTTTGCTGCCAAGCGGCTGGTGGAGATTGGACCCAAGCGATACCGGCCGCATCCGCCATCGAGCTAACCCATAATTTCTCGCTCATTCATGACGACATCGAAGATAACTCCCCCACCCGGCGTGGGCGCAAAACCCTCTGGACCACTCACGGTGTTCCTTTGGCGATCAATGCAGGGGATGGGATGTTCGCGGCCGCTAGGATCGCACTCGGCCGTTTAGAAGATCGTGGGGTTCCGGCCAAAACAATCGTTCAGGCTTTTCGCCGCTTCGATGACACCTGTCTAAAGTTAACCCAAGGGCAAGATGCGGACATGTCGTTTGAAACCCGCCAAGATGTTAACGTGGACGAATACGTGGCGATGATTACCGGCAAAACCTCCGTTCTCATCAGCCTATGTGCTGAGCTTGGCTCGATCATCGCCCAAAAACCGGCCGAAACAAGCAAAGACTACCATCAGTTTGGCCTCAATCTAGGGCTCGCTTTTCAAGTTTTAGACGATATCTTAGGCATCTGGGGAGACGAAGCCACCATCGGGAAATCTGCCACGACTGATATCTCTACACGAAAGAAAACGTTGCCGATCTTATTCGGGCTTGAGCATAGCCCGAAATTAGCCAGCATCTATTTTGATACTTCGATTCCTGAAACAGAGTTTGTTCCCGAAGTTGTAGAGCTTTTGGATGCATGTGGGGCTGAAGAATATGCCAACAAACGGGCGGCCGATTACTCGAACCTGGCACTCAGCCATTTAGAATCGGCCGAACCACAAGGGGATGCAGGGGCCGCTTTACACGAACTAACCCATCTGCTATTAGGGCGAAAAAGTTAAACCCACCCCACCATATGAAAATGAAAACGCTAAAACGCAGTGTCACGCTCTTAATCACGCTCATCCTTTTGTCCGCTGCAGGCTTTTGGGCATGGGCCACATTTGGGGCCCAAAAAGCGGAGGTGCTGGCTCAAGCGGCATTGGTCAGTGATGATGCGGTTACAGTAACGGTGGATGACGGTTTTTCGATGCAACCCGCTTACCCAAGCAGCACCGGTTTCATTTTCTATTCTGGGGGGCTGGTCATACCAGAAGCTTACGCAGCACATCTAAGGCCGATCGCGGAAGCAGGGCACCCTGTTTTTGCACCCAAAATGCCGCTTAACTTAGCCGTATTTAACCTCAATGCGGCCGAAGAGATTATCGCCGCCCATCCTGAGATAACCGATTGGGTCATTGGTGGGCATTCGCTCGGGGGTGCAATGGCGGCCCAATATGCGTTAGCCCATGACGATGAGATCGATGGACTGGTGCTTTGGGCATCATTCCCTGCAGATGGGGCGGACCTATCCGGCCATGAGGTCAAAGCGGTTTCAGTTTTTGGCTCTAACGATGGGCTAGCTTTACCCGCAGAGATCAAAGAATCGGCCGCACGGCTCCCATCTGACACAAATTTTGCAGAGATTGAAGGGGGCAACCATGCCCAGTTTGGGGATTATGGCACTCAATCGGGTGACCGTCCGGCCGAAATCTTACTGACGGAGCAAATTCAGTTGACGGCCGGTTACACGCTGGAACTCATTTCAACCGTGGCAGACACCCCCTAAGCTCAAGCAACATGAGACGATTCTCCTGATTCATTCCCTTTTTTGTTGAAAAACTGTAGAATTTGCAAAATGGTCGCCCCAGAACAGTGAGTGTCGGCCGCAACATTCAACATTTGAAAATTTTTGACGGCCGTCACCCATTTTTTTGGATGACGGCCTTTTTTTAACCTACGTCCCCTCAAGGAACCGAAACTCAATAAATGTAGTCATCGAACCGACTTCTTTTTGTTTTCCTTTTTAGCTGAAGACCAACCCAAACTTTCCAGGTTCAACAAATCCAACACACACGCGAGACAGCCTTATGGCCGCAAAAGCAACCCTAACAGACGTTGAAAAAATAAATAAAATGCCGTGGATGATTACAGGAGATGCGTTAAACGTCAGCTTCTTTCTCTTCTCCCTTTCCGGCCCAGCCTTCCTACTTTTCTTAGATGAACTAGGGTTAGACTCCGCGCAAATCGGGATCATGCTATCGCTCGTCCCGTTCTTTGGCATTTTTTCCCCGTTTATGGGGAAGTTCGTCATCAACTTCGGTTACAAGCGGACGTTCTTGGTATTCCGTACCGCCCGCATTACCTTTATCGGCCTTATTTTGCTAACCCCTTGGATCATTAATACGTTTGGCCAACAAATGTCCTTTCTGTATGTTGCAGGGGTAATTGCCGGCTTTGCGTTGTGCCGTTCTGTCAGCGAAACGGCCAGTTTCCCATGGTATAAGATGGTGATCCCCAATTCGATACGGGGAAAATTTGGGGCGATAGGCGGCATGGTTTCAACCTTTGCGAGCATTTTTATCAGCCTCATTTCCGCTTACATCATCGATGAAGGGGGAAGCGGACTTAATCGATTTATTATTCTGTTCGGTATTGCGGTTGTTTTGGGCTATTTGTCTATTCTTATGTACACCCAAGTGCCACGTGAACCGAAAATGCAAACGGCCAATGAGAGTTCAGACCTGCAAGAACTTTGGCTCGTCTTCAAAGATCGTGAGTTCTTCAACTACATGATCGGCGTTGCCTTTGTTTCTATCGGTGGGGTTTCGATCATTTCTTTTATTCCGTTGTATATGGAAAAGGAAATCGGGCTTTCTGAGGGGCGCGTTGTTGCCCTGAGCATTGGAACCTATGTTGGCGCTTTACTAACTTCATATTTGTGGGGCTGGACGGCCGATCGATATGGGAGCAAACCGATCATGCAAACCGGCATCGCTTTTATGTGGCTACTACCGGTTCTATGGATCACTCTACCTGCCAATAATTGGCTTAGCTTTCCTTTGGCGATCTCAATCGCGTTTATCACCGGCGTTGCCACCCTCGCTTGGCAAATCGGCTGGACCCGCTACATCTATAATAACACTCCAGAAGCTGGGAAAACCGCCTACATGACCTTGTTTTTCGCATGGTGGGGCATCGCCAGCGGTATTGGTCCGGTTTTGGCCGGGCAGCTACTGCGTATCTTTAATGGATTAACGGGGCAATTTTTGATCTTCCAGCTCAGCGCCTATACCCCCCTATTTATCCTAAGCTTCGTTTGTGTAGGTATCGGGTTTTTGATTATTTCCCGCCTCACACCCGGCGACGACACCCCATTTACCCGCTTTACCGGCATGTTTTTACGCGGCAACATGATTCGAGGCATCGAGTCACTGATTCAGTTTAATTTTTCTGGGGGTGAAGAGCGGCGCATGGAAACAACCGAACGGATGGGAGACGCTCGCAGTCCGTTTAGCCACAACGAGTTAATCGAGGCGCTTCATGATCCCAGCTTTAACGTGCGCCACCAAGCGATCAATTCAATAAGTCGCATGACGCCAGAACCGGAACTTGTTGACAGTCTGCTCGACATTTTAGAAGACGACCCCTCAGAGCTTAGCTTTGTGATTACGCGTGCCCTCGGCCGTCTGGGTGACCCACGCGCCATCACACCGCTGCGCAAATATTTAGACTCCGGCTACCATTTGCTGGAAGCGAACTGCGCACGCGCATTGGCCATGTTGGGAGACGTCGAAAGTACACCGATATTGCTTGAAAAAATGCGTCAAGAGCCAACCCCAACCTTAAAAGTTGCCTATGCGTTCGCTTTGGGTAAGTTAAACGGTGTTGAAGCGGTACCAGATTTGTTTGAACTTCTCCGCGAATTACACACTGAAGTGCAGCGCGGAGAAGTTGGGCTGGCGCTTGCCCGACTAACTGGGGACGAAATGTTTTACACCAATCAATGGCGCGGAATGCGCTTCGACCCCAGCACAAGCTTTGCCCAAGCGATTTTGGGTATTCAGAGGCTGACCAACGACTCGGCATTTGGGGAAGTTGCGGCCGAAAGCGCCAACCACTTTGCCGAAAATGAAATGGCTGAAGGGGTAGAAAAGCTGGTTGAAATGATCGAGTCTCTTCCAGCAGGGATTATTGACCCGGTTTTAGATGACATGAAGCACCGCTGTACGAGCCTACTGAAAGAATTTGGACACAAACGGCTAGAATATATTTTGCTGACCCTGCACATTTTAAATGCATCAATGACCGGATAGCGGTCGGTTTTTAGTTCGCTAACGCAAAATGCGCGTGATCACAATCAATTGAGCCCCAACATTGGTTTTTGTGTAAATTCTGTTTCCTATGCATGGGGATTGTCGCATAATACCCACCATGAGTGATTTAACACATGACGAAGCGATTGCAATTGCTACAGACCTAGCGTCAAAGATCGGGAGCCGCGCAGACGCAGCCGATGCGGCCGGAAAGTTTCCGGCACAAGATGCGGCCGATCTTAAATCATCCGGCTACTCAAAATTTAATATCCCTAAATCGTTTGGGGGATTCGGCCTTTCAATGCGAACATGTGTCGAATCCCACCTCATCCTATCAAGCGGCAGCACATCAACCGGGCTGGTGGCATCTATGACGATGCAGGTGCTTGGGCACGAAGCGGACGTGCGCAGTTGGCCCGACCACATCTTTGAAAAAGTCGCACAAGCGGCCGTAAGCGATGGGATCTTACTAAATAATGTTGCCAGCGAACCTAAAATGGGGAGCCCTTCACGAGGCGGCGCGTTTCAAACCTATGGTGAAAAGTCGGCCGACGGTCAAAATTACATCATTAATGGTCACAAAAATTGGATTACCGGCGGCAAACATCTAACCCACATGATCTTGAAATTAGGGTCAGACGATGGGGTGATCAATCTCTATGTCGACACAAACAGCCCCGGATTACGTTGGGAACATACCTGGGGAAATGCGCTCAGCCTGCGCGCCAGCGATAGCAACGATCTATATTTAGAAAATGTTGTTGTCCCCGTTTCAAATTTAGCCGTGCGCCCTAACACCCAAGCGGTGCCGAACAATTGGTTCGGCCTGCTGATGGCCGCCACCTATTTGGGTGGAGCGGTCGGTGCCCGCAACGCCATCATTCAATACGCTCTCGAGCGGGTTCCCACAGCCTTGGGCAAACCGATCGCCACTTTACCCGGCATCCAGCGCCAAATCGGCGAACTGGACTCTGCCCTGCAAGCCGCAACCGCATTACTGCTTGATGTAGCCGCAATGTGGGAAACAGGCGGGGTTCATATGGAGCTACGCAAAGCGATGCTGCCCCGCATCGCGGCCGCCAAAACGGTCGCCACAAACACCGCAGCCCTCGTCACCGATAAAGCATTGCAAATTGCAGGCGGTGCCAGCATCTCTCGCGATCTGCCGTTAGAACGGTTTTTCAGAGATGTACGCGCCGGTACGATGCACCCTCCATCCGGGGATGCGGCGATGGAGTCGGTCGGCCGGAGCGCATTAGGGCTGTAGCCTAAACAAAAAAAAGGCCCGACCGATTTTGATACCGGCCGAGCCTTTGAATGTTCATAAACAATGTCGCCGAAATTAGTTGTCAGCGCCTGTATCCGCTGCAGGGGCTTGATTCGGGGTTGTATCAACCGTAGGAACAATGCCAGGGCCTGGCAACACAATGGTCGGAGCCACACCTTCAGGCGAGAAAATCACCTTGTCGGTCGGATTTAAAGCGCTGGCATTCGCTTCGATAATGCGCAGTTGCAACAGCTCTGGGTTCCGAGAATATAGTTCTGCCAAGGCAGCATCTACAGCCAACGTACCTCTTGCACGAGCCGCCGCCGCATCTGCCGCAGCCGCATTAATTTCAATTTGTCGCTCGGCCGCCAATAACTCATTGGTCTTTTGCGCCTCAATCGTCTGTCTTTCAGTCTCTAACCGAGCCAGATCATTGGCACGTTCCGCGTCAATAACGGCTAGTTGCGCCTGCAACCTTTGTTGCTCTAGCTGCGCCAGTTGAGTCTCTTGGCGAGCTTGCTCTTGAATACGAGACTGTTCAACGATAATCTCACCTTCTTGGCGCGCCTGCTCTGAACGTGCTTCTGCCCGTTGACGCAATTCGTCTTGAGCCGCTTTTTCTGTCAACAGTCGACTTTGTACAATCGCGTCTAAAGCTGTTTGAACCTCAGGTGACAAGATCACTTCAGGGACAACCAAGTTCCGAATGGACAGGCCGAACTCTTCTGCCAACTTATTCACTTCTTCATCAATACAAGCTCGTAGTGCGTCTCGTGCCGTACCGATAATGTTGTCATCGAATGTGCGGTCACCGACACAAACTTTCATCGACTGCCGTGCCAATTGGGCGACACGTTCCTGAGCCAATACATCATTTTGATAGATGCTACGATATTCAGACCACTTGTTGCGAACGATATCAAAGTCTGTCGGCCGGAAAACGTCTCCGCTGACGACTAGACCGATCCGCTGCTTATCTTTGGTGATAATTTCAGGGTCTTCAACTTGAAACGGTACACCGTTACGTGAAATGGTCTGAACATCCACATACAGACCAAATGCACTGTAGACACCTGGGTTGACAACCTCTTCGATTCGACCTGATCTAAACTTTACGCCGATTTGGTCCTCTTCAACTCGTTCTAGAAAATAGAAGAATTGTCCAAGAAAGCTAAACAAGAAAAGAATTATCACACCGGCCAGAACCAAATAGGCCAGCCACCTTAAACTACTTAAACGATTTGTTGCGTTTTCCACAATAATCCTCCAAAAAAATCACATCACACACAATATTAAAATGGCTGACACCGATCAAAGTGAGACCAGTGCCAGCCAAAAAGGGTTACAGAGCACAATACGCTGATCCCTAAATTCAGTTTCAAAAGTTGATATATTTTACAGTTTTAATTCGATCAACAGGATAAAGTTACCGGCCGACTTTTCAAAAACGGTACGACCTGGCTAGATTGAATCGGTTGGCCGCCAAGATAAGTATTGGCAAAAAGAGGCATTAGAATTTTCTGCAATCAATTAATTCTCGTGCCCCCTGCTTCTACATGAATAGACCAAAGGAGAAAAATATCATGGAGATCGAAAGTCCAAACAAAAAGCGGTTTGTATTTTGGGGTTCTACAATTTTAGGATCAGTCGTGTTTTTAGCATCACTGCTGACCTTAGCAACCACCATCAGTGCAGCCCAATGGGGAATCATCAACGATGCATCTGTTGGAACCGCAACTGGGGTTAATGAGTTTACCCCCAATATTATTAACATTGAAGAAGGTGAGTCTGTAACATTCACCAACACCGGACAAGGTTACCATAATTTGGTGTTTGATAGCACTGTTCCTGGTGGATCGGTACCAGATGGATTTACAACGGAATCCCCTTCTACATCTGAATGGAGCGTGACGATCGATTTTGGTGAGCCAGGGACTTATTATTTTTATTGTGACCCTCACTTTGACCCAACGACCCAAACCGGAATGGCCGGCCGCATCGTGGTTTCAGCCTCAAGTGGTGGCCCAGGAACTGTCCCAACACGGACCCCGTTCCCCAATGAAGAAGCGATTTTCTTGCCCGTCATTATAAATGAATAGGTTTTAAAACGGCCGGGTAGCCAACGCCTAAATCTGAAAGGGCTAAAATCTAAATAAAATACCCGAAAGGATTCTAAAAACGAGGTAGAATTACCGACATTTATAGGTCCCTTTCGGGTTTTGCATTTTTGGTGAAAAAATATGGATTTAGGATTAAAAGGAAAAGTTGCCCTCGTTACCGCTGCCAGCAAAGGGCTGGGGTTCGCTACGGCTGAACAGCTGCTTGCAGAAGGGGCGAGCGTGATGATTTGCGGCCGGGATTCTGCCAGCTTAGATTCCGCCGTTGCTAAATTAAAAACATCTTACGGGGCCGATGCACCGGTCGCGGCACTTTCCGCCGATGTAACCGCTGATGCCGCAGCCCAAACATTGGTCGATGGGACTGTTGCTGCATTTGGGGGATTAGACATTCTGGTTACCAATGCTGGCGGCCCCCCTGCCGGCACATTTGATAGTACAGATATTTCCCTATGGCAAAAATCATTTGACCTAACGGTGATGAGTGCCGTACGGCTGGTGAAGGCGGCTGAACCCCATTTAAAAGCGAGTGGCTCTGGGGCGATTTTGACGATCACAAGCATGTCGGTCAAATTCCCGGTCGCCAACCTCATGCTCAGCAACGTTATTCGGCCGGCCGTGATTGGGCTAACCAAAGCCCTGGCGCAAGAGTACGGAGCACATGGTATTCGGGCCAATTCGATCTTGCCCGGCTACACACGCACAGACCGCATCGAGTATCTACTAAACCAATGGGCCGATGAGCGAGGCACCACACCAGATGAAGAAGCTGCGAAATTAGGGGCCAATCTTCCTCTAAAACGGATCGGAGCACCTGAAGAATTTGGGAAGGTTGCCTGCTTCTTGTGTTCTTCGGCCGCCAGCTACATGACGGGTGAAATGGTCTTGGTCGATGGAGGCGCTTACCCCGGGTTGATGTAACGCTTCAACCTTTACGAACTCACGTAACGCGCTTCCCGGCAAAGACCAGTCAGGTTTTTATAAACAACTGCTCTTAAAACCAGAGGGAAATAGAAACCTGACTGGTCTCTAGCGTGATACATCAGTTAGCAATTTTTATTCTGTTCCGATATTGACCGTGTTGCGTGAAGCATTAATGCGCAACACGGTTCCACACCACATTTATGGGCTATCATGGCGGCGGCTGGTTTTCATACATCGCGCATAATCCAAAAGACAAACCCGGCGTCAGCCGAGAGCTTTTGTTACGCGTTTGGGATTTTGCAAAACCCTACATCGGCAAGATTATCGTCTTGCTTCTCACCATTCTTTTAATTACCGGGCTGACCTTGCTGAACCCGCTTATCTTTCGGGATATGATCGACAACGCCTTGGTCAATGAAGATCAAAACCGGCTGACATGGCTGGCTTTGGCCCTCGTGGCGATTCCGATTGTTAATGGATTGATCGGGGTTGTGCAACGCCGAACCAGTGCAGAAGTTGGCGAAGGTGTTATTTTCGACCTGCGGGTTGCCCTGTATGAACACATGCAAAAGCAGTCTTTGCGCTTCTTTACCCAAACACGGACCGGCGAGTTGATGTCTCGCATGAACACAGACGTGGTTGGGGCCCAGAGCGCCATTACCAGCACCAGCGTCACGATTTTAAGCAACGCGGTTTCGGTGACCGGCACGCTGATCATCATGTTCTTTTTGGAATGGCGCCTCACGCTCATCGCATTGGCCGTGTTGCCCGGCTTCATCATTATGGCTCGCCGCATTGGTACAAAGCTGCGCGAATTGCGCCGGACCGCGATGGAGGTCCGTGCAGAAATGAGCTCAACGATGAACGAAACGCTCAACGTGAGTGGCGCACTTTTGGTCAAATTATTCGGCCGAGAAATTCGTGAAAAGAACCGGTTCAGCGACCATGCGGGCGAAGTGCGCGACATCGGGGTGCAGTCGGCCGTGATTAGCCGCTGGTTTTTTATGGGACTAGGCATCGCAACCGCCATCGGCACCGCGCTCGTTTATTGGGTGGGTGGTTGGATGGTGATTAACACCGACACCTTTACGATCGGAACCATCGTCGCTTTTGCTGGCTATTTGGGTCAGCTTTATGGCCCATTATCCGCGCTAACCAATGCCCCCGTAGAATTTGCACGCAGCATGGTCAGCTTCGAACGGGTATTTGAGGTATTGGACCTGCCGATTGAAATTGATGAAAAAACAGATGCGGTTGATCTACCGACGGCCGCAGGTCGCATCCAATTTGAAAATGTCACCTTCTCATACGAAGCTGGCGAGCCGGGGCTAGATGAGGTTGACCGGTTTAGGTTCTTTGGCGGGCCGGGCAAAGTTAAGCGAGGCAAAGAGTTAGACGGGGAAGAAATAACGATCGAACGAAAATCGAGTGGTCCAACACTGACCGACATCAATATAGATATTGAACCGGGCAAGCTGATCGCGCTGGTTGGGCCAAGTGGTGCTGGAAAAACGACCTTAACTTATCTGATCCCCCGTTTGTACGACCCGATTGAAGGGGAAGTGCGCATTGACGGCTATAATCTACGCGATTTAACCTTAAACTCTTTGGCCCAAAATATCGGGATGGTCACCCAAGAAACGTACCTTTTTTATGATACGGTGCGTGCCAATTTACTTTATGCCAATCCGAATGCAACTGAAGCTGAAATGATCGCGGCCGCAAAAGCGGCCAACATCCATGACTTCATTGCAGATCTAACAGACGGGTATGACACGGTTGTAGGTGAACGAGGCTATCGATTGAGCGGTGGTGAACGTCAACGAATCGCCATAGCTCGGGTTATTCTTAAAAATCCACGCATCTTGGTGCTAGACGAAGCGACCAGCAGCCTAGACTCCTTGTCTGAAGCGCTGATTCAAGAGGCGTTACAACGAGTAATGGAAGGACGCACAAGCATTGTGATTGCGCACAGGTTGTCGACGATTTTAGCGGCCGATCAGATTTTAGTAATCGAAGCGGGCAAAATCGTTGAGCGTGGCGAACATGCCCAACTCATCGAACAAGATGGGCTGTATGCCAAGCTGTATCAAACCCAGTTCAGTGGTGTTTAGGTGTAGATAAGTCTAAACTTCGCTGATTTTCTAACTGGTCGGTAAGTAATCTGTGCAACCTTCCATAGAATGCATAAAATTCATAGGGGATGTTTTCATCACCTTTCTATTAATTTAATCGATGTGTTTCTCTATAACACGTCTCAATAAAAACCAGTTTGATTTAACCTTTAACAGAGGAACACATGACAAAAATGAAACCACGCCGTAAATCGACACGGCAAGAATCATCAGTAATTAGTAGTGATGGCCCGAATTGGGTCTTGATCGGTTCAATCGTAGGTGTTGCGGCGATCGCCCTGATCGCCTTGGCCGTAATCGGCTCATTAAACCCAACCACAGCACCGGAACCAACCCCGATCTTGAGTGAAACGGTTACCAACGCAAACGCTTATTGTGAATCGAATCCAGAACGCTGTGTGATTACCGGCAACACCGATTCAGAAGTAACCTTAATTGAGGTCGTTGACTATGGCTGCCCTCACTGTGCAAACTTTACCGCCACAAAAGCGCCAACATTGCACGAACTCTATGTTGATACCAACCAGATCCGCTGGATCGTGATGCCATTCGCATTGGGTGACTTAACCAAACCATCGGCCGCGGCCGTGATGTGTGCCAATGAGCAAAGCTCTGAACTTGGTCTTGAGTTCCATACCCGTATATTTCGCTTGCAGGGAACCAATGCGGTTCACACCGCTGGCGGCTTCTCTGATGTTGCAGCAGGAATTGAAGGGTTGGACAGCGATGCCCTGGATGCCTGTGTGGACAGTGGCCGGTATTTAGAAGACGTGAGCTTCAATCAACAAGCTGCTCGTGAATTGGGTGTTTCTTCAACCCCATCGTTCTTCTTAAACGGCCGCCTGATCTCTGGTGATCAAGATATCGCTGTTTTCACCGAAGGGATAGACGCTGCTTTAAATTAGTTATTCGTTAACCGTTAAATAACGGTTACTTGAAAAGGCTCGCCGAGTGAAGAATATTTGCTTGGCGAGCCTTTTTGTTTTTCTTGAACCGACCGGCCGATTAATCGGCATTGTGGAGCGGACAATCGGGAATGGCTTTCCCGTCCTAAATATGGTTGTACAAAATCAGGGGTTGATTTCAAACACGGCCCATGCTATCCTGCTGCGCACAATCGAATAGACAAAAGCTTTGAAAGGGACATATCCCAGTGGTAAAGCAAACTCTAGCGAGTGATGGATTGGTGAAAGCATCACAGTTGGCCCCACAGCGATGACACCCCGGAGCTGATCAGGAAACTGATTCCGGTTAACGCCCGTTACAGCGTCAGGCTCGATTGTTTTCGACCAGCTCTAAGGTTTTGGGTTTACCCAAAGCAAATGGCGGTGGCACCACGTGCGATTTTCTTCGCCCGTCCTCCAAATTTATTTTTGTGAGGGCGGGCGTTTTTGTTTTCAGCCCCCTATGAGTGAGTTGTCGTTTGCGATCCGGCCGTAAAGATGCGAGCAGGTTTTTCCTGTTCGAATGGCGGTGGCACCGCGGATGGTTTCTTTAATGAATCGTCCGTCCTCCAGAAAAGGACAGATGGTTTTTACCAAACGCGGGCCGAACGAAGGCCGAAACTGAACTCGAGCCATAGGGATAAACCGTTCAGCCATCTGTCCTGTTGTTGAAAGTTGTTCATCTAGTAAGGAGAAAAACAAATGAACACAGTCAAGACAACAGAGATTCGTGCCCATGAAGGCCAACGTGTGCGGCTTCAGGGATGGGTGCAGACCACTCGGCAGATGGGTGGTATTGGGTTTTTGGTCTTGCGCGACGGCTTTGGCACAGCGCAAGCGGTTTTTGAGGGGAGCGAGATAGACCTGCCCTTCCCAGAAACAATAATCGGGCTGACAGGCACCATTCAAGCAAACGGGCAGGCACCCGGTGGCTTTGAATTGGTACAGCCGGAAATCGAGACGATAACGGCCGTTTGTGAATCTGCCCCGGTCCCGATGGGGAAAAGGGAGCTAAAGGCGGGCTTGCCCACGCTGCTTGAAGAGGCGGTTGTACTGAATCGGCATCCAAGTCGGCGCGCGCTGTTCAAGCTATCGGCCGGTGTTATGGCCGCTTTCCGAGCACACCTCAACAGCAATGGCTTTACAGAGTTTCAATCCCCAAAGCTAGTCGGCAGCGCCACTGAAGGGGGCGCCAATGTGTTTGAGCTGGACTATTTCGGCCGCAAAGCATGGTTGGCCCAAAGCCCTCAGTTTTATAAACAGATGATGGTTGGCGTGTTCGAACGAGTCTACGAAGTTGGACCGGTTTTTCGGGCCGAAGCGCACAATACAAGCCGACATATCAATGAATATGTCAGTCTAGACGTTGAATTTGGCTTCATCGAAAATCATTTTACGGTGATGGCCCTTGTTGAGGAGCTTTTCACCGCGATCTTTGAACATTTAGCCCAACATAACGAAACGGAGCTTAAGTTACTGGGCGTAAAAATGCCGGTGACAAATGGCAGCTTTCCCCATATCCATTTTCGTGAAGCGCTAGAGCTAATCACGGCCGAAACTGGCGAACGTGTGATCGGTGCAACCGACTTGTCTCCCCAGCACGAACGCTGGTTAGGAGAATGGGCGTACCGCACTCACGGGTCAGACTTTTTGTTTGTGGTCGGTTACCCGATGGTTAAGCGGCCGTTTTACACCCATCCAGACCCGGCCGCACCGGAATGGTCGAATTCTTTTGACCTTTTGTTTCGTGGGACTGAATTGATTACAGGCGGCCAAAGACGGCATATTTACAGCGACTATTTAAATGCTTTAGCAGAAGCGGGGCTTTCGGCCGAGCCGTTTGCCCACTATTTGGATGCATTTAAATTTGGCATGCCGCCCCACGGCGGATTCGCTATCGGTCTAGAGCGTCTGATCATGCAGCTGTGCCAATTACCCAATGTGAAATTGGCCACGTTGTTCCCCAGAGACATGCAGCGATTAGCCCCGTAAGATCGATATTTTTCTATTCGCCCTTCTTACTTTTGATCGGTAAGAAGGGCTTTTTTTTTGCAAATGTTTCAAGATGATTACGAAAAACGGCCGATATCGGCCGATTTAATAGTCTGGTAACCGATCTGTAATTTTTAGCCCGTACAGATTTCCCCTAAGGATTGATCTAAGGACTGTGACCAAAAACAGGTCGCCTTCCAACTGAAAAATATTCTTTAGGAGAAAAAATGAACAAGTTTAGATCAAAAAATATTCTGATTATATCACTCATGATCTTAGGGCTGGCTGTCGCCGGTCTGATCCAAAGTGACACCTCTGAAGCCGCCAGCGAGTCTTTAAAAATTGAAGTCTCATTTGATGGCTTAGAAAACCTTGGGGAAGGTTTTGTCTATGAAGGATGGGTCATCGAAAACGGTTCACCCATAAGTGCGGGACGTTTTACAGTCGATGATGAAGGGATTGCAAGCTCGACTGAATTTACGGCCGAAGTCGGCTCCGCCGCAGATGTCTCGACCTATGTCCTGACGATCGAACCGGAACCAGACACCGATCCGGCACCCACCGCAACCCATGTCGTTGCGGGTGACTTTTCTGAAGGGAGCGCGGCATTAACCATCGGCCATCCGGCCGCATTGGGTGATGATTTCACCACAGCAGCTGGTAGTTATATTTTGGCTGTACCTTCTGACACCAATAACGTTGCGGCATACAACAATGGGATTTGGTTTTTAGACCCATCTGGCCCAACCGCAACCCTCGACTTGGCCGAACTACCGGATGGCTGGGCCTATGAAGGGTGGATCGTGACCGCTGAAGGGCCGATTTCAACCGGTACCTTCACCGATGTGGCTGCGGCCGATAGTGACGAAGGTGGCCCCGACGCTGGCCCAGGAGACACCCCAGGCTACCCTGGGCAAGATTTTGTTGACCCAGCCCTTGACCTAATCGGCACAACGGCGGTCATCTCTATCGAACCATCACCAGACAATAGCCCGGCTCCATTCCGCTTAAAACCATTGGTAGACACCGTGGAAGATACCGGTACAGGTGGTGTTTTGCAGGCGTTAACCAACAATATTGCCAACAGCAACATTACCGGCACGGCCTCATTCATCGTCACCGAAGAAGCCATTGTGCAATGGACCCTGCGTGGCCTTGAAGATTTAGGCGAAGATTATGTGTATGAAGGATGGTTAATCGATAACGGATCGGCCATTAGCGCAGGACGTTTTTCGGTTGATGCAGCTGGTGTACCTAGCATCAGCACATTCAGTGCACAAGTTAGCGCAATCGATAATGTTTCAACATTTGTTTTAACGATCGAACCGGCCGTAGGTGATGACCCGGCACCGGCCGCAACCCATATTTTGGCCGGTGACTTTGACGGTGCGACCGCATCGATCACACTAGACCATGGGGCAGCATTAGGCACTGACTTCACCGATGCTGCCGGCAGCTATATCTTGGCTGTGCCATCGGATACAGACGGTGTAGCCGCTTACAACAACGGCATCTGGTACCTAGACCCAGCTGGGCCAACCGCCACGCTAGAATTGCCAGAATTGCCCGCAGGTTGGGCATATGAAGGTTGGATTGTGGGCGAAGACGGCCCGATCTCGACCGGGACCTTTACCGATGTGGCTGCGGCCGACAGCGATGCTGGTGGTCCAACCGCTGGCCCAGGAGCAACCCCCGGATATCCGGGGCAAGACTTTGTTGACCCAGCAGTTAATTTGGTGGGCACCACGGCGGTCATCTCGGTTGAACCTTCGCCAGACAACAGCCCAGCACCATTTACACTCAAACCATTGGTAGATTTGGTTGAAGATACAGGCGCACCTGGCATCTTGCAAGAAATGACCAACAACGCGGCCAATACACCGATCTTTGGCACCGTTTCAATCGGACCTCGTGAAGAAATCGCCGTATGGTGGGACTTTGCTGGGCTTGAAGATTTAGGCGCAGACTATGTGTATGAAGGTTGGGTCATCGACAATGGTGCCCCAGTGAGCACCGGCCGCTTTACGGTCGATGCAGACGGCAACTTGAGCAGCAAGGTTTTCCGCGCACTTGTCACAGACCTAGACAATGTTTCAACTTACGTTTTAACGATTGAACCGGCCGTAGGCGATGACCCAGCACCAGCTGCAACTCACTTATTAGCCGGAAACTTTAATACCGTAGGCGTTGCTCAAGCGACAATCGGGCATGCAGCAGCACTGGGTGATGATTTCACCAGCGCGGCCGGCAGCTTCATCTTAGCTGTTCCATCTGACACTGATGGGGTAGCAGCATACAACAACGGCATTTGGTACCTAGACCCAGCGGGACCAAGCGCAACATTAGACCTCCCTGTCTTACCAGATGGCTGGGCGTATGAAGGTTGGGTGGTTACCGCTGATGGGCCGATTTCTACCGGCACATTTACCGATGTGGCTGCGGCCGACAGCGATGCTGGTGGCCCAACCGCCGGTCCTGGGGCAACCCCTGGCTATCCGGGTCAAGATTTTGTTGATCCAGCTATCGACCTAATCGGGGCCAAAGCGGTCATCTCGATTGAGCCGGTACCGGACAACGATCCAGCACCATTTACGCTCAAACCTCTATTTACGACCATCACTGATCCAGGTGGCCCAGGCATCTTGCAAGATATCAACAATTATATCGGCGAGACTGAGATTTCAGGCACCGTCAAGATTGGCGACTTGCAAACGATCAAGGTTGATGTTGAGCTAGAAGGTCTGGAAGACCTTGGTGAAGATTATGTTTACGAAGGATGGGTCATCGATAACGGTCAAGCGATAAGCGCAGGACGCTTCTCAGCTACCGGCGGACGCAGCGTCGCCACAACTGTTTCAATCGAGGCATGGGTAACTGATATCTCAAATGTATCTACCTATGTGCTTACGATTGAACCGGCCGTAGGTGATGATCCGGCACCCAGTGCAACCCACGTGGTTGCTGGCGACATCGTAGATGGAGAGGCGACCCTTTCTATCGGTCACGGTGCGGCACTGGGCGATGACTTCACAAACGCCGCAGGCAGCTATATCTTGGCAGTTCCTTCAGACACCGATGGTGTTGCCGCATACAACAACGGCATTTGGTTCTTGGACCCAGCAGGCCCGACCCCGACGCTAGACTTGCCAACGTTACCGGCCGGTTGGGTTTACGAAGGTTGGGTGGTTACGGCAGACGGACCGATCTCGACAGGCACGTTCACAGACGTGGCTGCGGCCGACAGTGACGCAGGCGGCCCAACGGCTGGCCCAGGCGGAACACCAGGCTATCCGGGTCAAGATTTTGTCAATCCAGCCATCGACCTGATCGGTACAACCGCTGTGATCTCGATTGAACCTTCACCGGACAACAGCCCGGCACCATTTACCTTTAAACCATTGGTAGATGTTGTCGAAGACACCGGTGGCCCTGGCATTTTGCAAGAGATGACCAACAACATCGAAAACAGTTCGATCAGCGGCACGGTCAAGGTTGCGGAGAAACGTGTTTATTTGTTCCCAACTCTGATTCGATAGGTTTAGACCTGTCTTGAACGATCTAGGGGCGGTTTGTATTTCTACAAACCGCCCTTTTTTTGTTTTAACCTGGCCTATTTCATTATTTTGTCTATGCTTACCCAAAATTTTTAATGTCAACCCCTTTTAAAATATGGAGTACCCCATGGATTTTGATTATATTGTTGTTGGTGCTGGCTCGGCCGGCTGTGTTGTGGCGAATCGATTATCTGCAAATGGAAAACACTCTGTTTTACTCTTAGAAGCTGGGGGGCCAGACAAGGCCAAAGAAATCCATATCCCTGCGGCGTTTGCATCGTTATTTAAATCTGAAGTTGATTGGGCGTACGAAACAGAACCTCAAGAGCATTTGAACAATCTCAAACTATTTTGGCCACGTGGCAAAATGCTGGGGGGATCAAGTTCGATCAATGCGATGATTTACCAGCGGGGTGCACCTGCTGATTATGACGGATGGGCAGAACTAGGGAATGAAGAGTGGGGTTGGGACGATGTCGTACCTTTTTTTAAAAAGGCTCAAAACCAAGAGCGGGGCGGCAGTGGTATGCACGGGACCGGTGGTCCGTTAAATGTTGCAGACCTGCAAGACCCACAGCCGATGAGCAAGGCGATGGTCGAGGCGGCGGTTCAAGCAGGATACAGTGCAAATAGTGACTTCAATGATGGCAACCAAGAAGGGTTTGGCATGTACCAAGTCACCCAAAAACGTGGATCGCGCAACAGCACTGCTGTTGCCTATTTAAAACCTGTGCTCAATCGGCCAAACTTGACGGCCGAAACCCATGCGATGGTCAGCCGGGTTTTGCTAGAGGGGAAAAGATGTACAGGCGTTGAATACACTCAAAATGGGCAAGCCAAAACGGCCAAAGCCAATAAAGAAGTGATTCTATGTGGCGGTTCAATCAATTCACCTCAATTACTAATGCTGTCAGGCATCGGCCCGGGCGCTCACTTACAGGATATGGGGATTGAAACCAAAATGGATCTGCCGGGTGTCGGCCAAAACCTGCAAGACCATTTGGCGACGATGGTGACCTACCATTCGAAAAACGCCAACACGCTTGCCGGGGCGGAATCACTTGGCAATCTAGCAAAATATATTTTATTTAAGACGGGGATGTTGACGTCTAATATTGGTGAGAGTGGAGGATTTGTAAAATTAGATCCAGAGTCGAAGGCCCCAGAGCTCCAATTCCACTTTGCACCCGCGTTCTTTATTCGGCATGGGTTTGAAAATCCAAAAGAGAATGGAAAGCCGATGCACGGTTTATCAATTGGACCCACTTTGGTTAGGGTGAAAAGCCGAGGGTATATCGAGCTAAAATCGGCCGATCCCAACACCCATCCGACCATTCAGCCAAACAGTCTTTCACATCCCGATGATTTAGACGTCTTGTTAAAGGGTGTTCGTATTGCACAAAAATTCTGCGAGCAACCAGCATTGCAGCCATACGTCGGCAAAGCATACCTCCCAACGCCGGGTGAGAAAACGGATGATGAGATCATCGAACATATTCGGTCCAATACCCAATCTTTGTACCACCCTACCGGCACATGCAAAATGGGTATAGATCCGATGGCCGTCGTCAACCCACAACTCATGGTGCACGGCATTCAAGGGCTGCGCGTGGCCGATGCATCGATTATGCCAGAGATCGTTAATGCGAATACAAACGCCCCAGCGATCATGATTGGGGAAAAATGCGCCGATATGGTTTTAGCGGCTGCGTAGACGTTTCTTCAGATTTAATTTAGGGAGTCTACTAATTACTTCAAAAGCTCTGGCATCAGGTCGATAATGTCGTTTCGCTTGCGGCTTTGAACATGCTCGTTCAGGAACATTGGAACAAATACGTTGAACGTGGTCCCTTCACCTACCGCGGTGTCCACCGTAATACTGCCACCCATCATTTCTGTAAACGACTTGGTGATCGCCAGGCCTAAACCTGTCCCTTGGTATTTACGGCTCAGATCTCCCTCTTCTTGGCGAAACGGCTTAAACAAGTTTGGAAGAAACTCTTCTGAAATGCCGACACCACTATCGGAAACAGAAATTCGAATATCATTCTGTGTCTGAATCGCACTCAATGCGATCTGTCCATTCTTAGTAAATTTATTCGCGTTGCTCAGCAAATTAATCAAGACCTGCCGCAATTTAACTTTGTCGACATAGGCAACAAGGTCACTAGACATTTCGTTGACGATTAAGATGTTTTTGTTTTTAGCAACCAATGGCTCAAACAAAGAAACAACATCGTCTAACAAATAGGGAATCTTCACCGGCTGCAGGTTAAACACCATCTCATTCGCTTCAACTTTTGACAGGTCGAGAATTGAATTGATCAAATCAAGCAGGTTACGGGCGGCCCCATTGATGCGTGTCGCATCCTCTTCCATATCCTCTGTCTCATCGTTTACATCGCCTAGATCTTCACCCAGCATCTCGCTATAGCCGATAATTGCATTTAATGGTGTACGCAGCTCGTGGCTCATATTAGCCAAAAACTGAGACTTTGATAAATTGGCTGATTCTGCCCTATCTCTAGCTTGAATCAACTCCATCGTCCGCTGCTCAACAAGCTCCTCTAACTCTTCTTGATATTGACGTAATTGATCACGGCTCTCTCGTAGTTCGGTTGAATGCTCGCTTAAGTTCCGCAGCGTTTTCCGAAGGAAGTACTGGGTCATGAAAATACTGACTGTGACCATCACCAAAGAGTAAACTGTCACTGGTGGATGGCCCGTATCTCGATATCCAAAATACTCCAACCCAAAGGTAAACGTGACCAAGACAATACTGCCTAATCCGTACCATCGCAGATATTCGTCTGAGATGTAGTAGCTCATGATAACCATAATTGTGGTAGTCATCACCAGCGCTGGGTCGTAAAAACCATGGGGGGAAGATGTGATAAACCCTAGCCAAAATCCTAAAAAGCCGGCTAGAAAAATGCACATGTAAGCCAACTGGGCCTTACCAGCGATATACAGAAGGTAGCTGGCTAGAATCACCACCATCACCGCGCTCGTCGATAAGGCAACGCTGATCGCTTGCTCTTGCGGAAAGACCATGTTCTCGAATCTAAAAACGATATATATCACGGCATATAAAAAGGCCGCGAGTGAGAGAACGAATCCATAGGTCATCACTAAGAGAAAGTGTTCACTCTTGCGAAGGATATTCTCATCGTCATAAACTAGCGATAAGTCAGGTTTGATAAGTTGGCTAATCTTTCGAATCATTGCTTTTACAGAAATTGCGATTCATATCGAAATAGGGTGACGCTATACTTCTATGAGAGGCAGTGCACTCTCGCTCATTCGTTCAATTCTCTTAAGAGGTGATTGAACCGGTAGCAAGACTGAGAATATTGTTCCCTGTCCATATTCCGATTGAACTTTAATTTCTCCATTCATCAGTTCTACAAATTTTTTAGAGATGGCTAGGCCGAGTCCCGTGCCTTCAAATTGTCGGCTAAAATCATTTTCTACTTGAGCAAATGGTTGGAACAGCTCACTTAAAAACTCTGGTTGTATGCCAATCCCATTGTCTGCGACATCAATGCGTAAGGTTTCTGAATCGCTTATCACACTAACAATAATTGATCCATTTACTGTAAACTTGTTGGCATTCCCAAGTAAATTTATCAATACTTGCTTGAGCTTTTGCATATCACCATAGGCGAATAAATTCGGATCAAAATCCGCAACAAGCAGCTCATTACCTGTTTTAGCGAGCAGGGGATCGATTATTTTGACAGCATCGTTAATTGTTTTAGTAATATCTAACTTGGTAATCCGTAATGTCATTTGATTCGCCTCAATTTTTGAGAAATCTAGGACATTATTAATTAGCTCCAATAATGTTTTACCGGCCCCTACAATTTGATTGACATCGCGACCGATCACTTCAGTTTTGATATCAACATTGGCTTCAACTTCCTCTTCCAAAGATTCGTGAATGAGTTCCCCATAGCCGATAATAGCATTCAATGGTGTGCGGAGCTCGTGACTCATATTTGCTAAAAATTGGGATTTAGCCATATTGGCTTGAATCGCTTTATTCTTCTCGCTAATCAAATCTAATGTCCGATCTTTCACCATCTCTTCGAGCTTGTCTTGATACTGCAAAATTTGGCGCCGTTGCCCACGTAACTCATCGGACTGATTACGCAGAAAAAACAAAGTTTTTCTCAAGAGAAAATGGGTGCCCAATATGGCTAGCAGGATTGTCGCCAACTGAGCAATGGCCGGTGGCTGGCTACTGGTGGGCTTGAAACCGAAATACTCAACTGCGAACGCCATCGAAAAAAGGCCCATAACCAACATCGTATGTCGTGCAAGGTTTTTCTCCTGGCCGTATAAACTTACGATGATCAGAATGGTCGGGGTAAAAAACATTCCTGGATCTGGAAAAGAGAATGGGGTGAAAAAAATTGATCCATACAGCGGCAAGTAAAACACAGTCGATGCGATGTCGAATGCGAGTGCAGCTTTGCCTTGATTTGCTGTCTTAAGTGCGGATGAAAACCCGATAAATGTCATGCAAACCACCACTGTGAACGCAATAGTGATAAATCGGCTATCTGAATTTACCGGCCCATTTTCTTGCATCTGTGGTGCAAACAAAGACAGCACAAGAATCACTGCGATTACACCTTGTAGCCATAGACCGATTTTTAGAATGGGTTGAATCTGAATCACTGGCTCAATCTTGTTAACCAGAAGAGGAGATCCGTTTGAGTTTAAGTCTGTCACTGAAAATTAATTCTGAATTCTCATACAACAATAAATCTTTACCCCTCATTAAAGCATAGGCAAACAGATTAAGGCATGAAAATGATAAGATTTTAGTCACATAAGGCAGGGGAGGAGAGTAGGAGAGTGAGTCGCTATTTCGGGGAATCTGTTACCGATTTACATAGGCTGACGTGTTGTGTGACATATAAAGCGGCCGCATCTGGATCTTGGTCTGCGATCGCTTGAATAATATTTCGGTGATCTTCAATGATTTTCTCTGGCAATTGGTCCCCCCTGTCGGTCCACAGATGGGCAAATGCATCGATGAGGCCGGTCACCAAGGCACTCATTAATTCTGCGAAAAAGGGGTTCTTTGCGTATTGGGCCAAGCTGATATGAAAGTTAATGTCAGCCGTATGCGGATCTTCACCCAACAGAATGTCGGCCGTCGTTTGCTCAAAAATCTCCCAAAGCTCACGAACATCATCCTTTGTACGACGTACCGCCACCAGACGAACAACCTGCACCTCGATCAAACGGCGCACCTCATACAAATCGTCTGTGCGTCGGCTATTTTTAGCCACTAAACGGGAAAATGAATTAATGACCTGCTCGCTACTAAATTCAGCCACATAGGCACCATGACGAGGGGTTGTATTGATAAGTCCTTTGCCTGCCAAAACGGCCAAAGCTTTACGCACCGAAATACGGCTCACCCCAAACTGATCAGAAAGCTCGCGCTCTGGCAGCAATTTATCTCCCGATTTTAATTGGCCGCTCTCAATTAAATCCTCAATATGGTTAACAATTGATTGATATTTGGATGGTTTTTTGGTCTGTTTTAAACTAGTAGAGTCGTTTTGGAGCATGACACCGAGAATCGTACTGGTATCACCACAGTTTGTCAAACTGGCCGTTTACAGATTCATTTCTTGACATTTAGTCATTGTGACATACCATTGGGTATACCACCACAGAAATCTATCATCACTTTTGAGGAGTAAGATTATGACCCAATCGATTGAAATTAAAGGCGAGATGTCACCGGCCTTTGCAGAAATATTAACAGATGACGCTTTGAATTTTATTGCTGGCCTTGAACGCACTTTTCGGCAAACTCGTGCTGAAATTTTGGCAGCTAGGCAAGTACGGCAAGCGGCTTTTGACGCTGGCGAAGTGCCGGGATATTTACCGGAAACGGCCGACGTGCGAGCCGGAGACTGGCAGGTCGCCCCGATCCCCCCAGCACTACAGAAACGCTGGGTTGAAATTACCGGTCCCACCGACCGCAAAATGGTCATCAACGCCATGAACTCAGGGGCCGACATGTACATGGTCGACTTCGAAGACAGCAACTCGCCCACTTGGGCCAACATGGTTGAGGGGCAAATTAATTTGCGAGACGCGAACCTGCGCACCATCACACTCGAATCTAAAGGAAAAAGCTATGCGCTGAAGGGTGACAACGTTGCGACATTGCTGGTCCGGCCGCGGGGTTGGCATTTAGACGAAAAGCATGTGCTGGTTGATGGGCAGCCGATGTCCGGCTCGATCTTTGACTTTGGTCTTTACTTTTTCCATAACGTGCAGCAGCTTTTGAGCATCGGTCTTGGTCCATATTTTTATTTACCTAAATTAGAAGGGCATTTAGAAGCGAGACTATGGAACGAGGTCTTTGTAAAAGCCCAATCTGATCTAGGGATTCCGAATGGGACGATTAAAGCGACGGTCCTGATCGAAGTCATTCTGGCTGCGTTGGAAATGGAAGAAATCTTATACGAGTTACGCGACCATATGGCTGCGTTAAACGCCGGCCGCTGGGACTACATTTTTAGCGCCATCAAGAAATTCCGGAATCAACCGGATATTTTATTCCCAGATCGTGGACAGATTACAATGACGGTGCCATTTATGCAGGCATATTCTGACCTGCTGGTAAAAACGTGTCACAAACGTGGCGCCCACGCCATTGGCGGCATGGCGGCCTTTATCCCGCGTAGAGATGAAAGTGCCAACGCATTGGCGTTTGCCAAAGTGAAAGCGGACAAAGAGCGTGAATCAAAAGCGGGCTATGACGGCACTTGGGTCGCGCATCCTGGTTTGGTCCCTGTGGCGCGGGAAGCATTTGCAGGGGTTTTGGGGGATGCGGATCACCAAAAGCACGTCATGCGAGAAGATGTGACATTCACCGATGCAGACATTGTTAACTTTGATGTTGAAGGTGGGGAAATATCTGAAGAAGGGTTACGCTTAAACCTAAATGTGGGCACGTTGTACATTGAATCTTGGTTAAACGGAGTTGGCGCAGCCGCCATCTATGACCTGATGGAAGACGCTGCCACGGCCGAGATTTCCCGATCTCAGGTTTGGCAGTGGGTCAATCACAAAGACGCGAAGTTGACTGACGGCCGGAATATTACAGCCGACATGGTGCGAAGCATGATGCCGGAAGAGATGGCGAAAATTAAAGCGTTGGTTGGCGAAGATCGTTTTGCCAACGGCAAATTCGCACAGGCGGCCGAAATCATGGAAAATTTGGCGGTCGGTGAATATGTCGAGTTCTTGACACTCCCCGCTTACGAGTTAATCTAGCCTAAAGAAAAACACCACTTGTCCGGTTATCGGCCATGTTTTTGATCGATAACCGGAATCTAAAATTTAGACACTATGGAAATTGAACATTTCGCTATTAATGTGAACGATGCGGTCGCAATGGCTGACTGGTATTCGACCCATTTGGGTTTAAACATCATTCGATCAAATCGGAAAGCTACCCCGTTTGAGTCTTTTATGATCGACTCGAAAGGCAAAACGATTCTTGAGGTGTACAGTGACCCGACGGCCGAATTTTTGGACTATCGCAGTCTAAGCCCGTACACGTTCCATATCGCTTTTAAAGTGACTGAAATTGAACAGAAGATAGCCGATCTTGTGGCGGCGGGTGGCAGCTATGACGGCAAGATTCATGGCAATTCGACCGGTGACAAAGCCTCGTTTGTCCGCTGCCCGTGGGGAATCGCCCTGCAATTTGTCGAGCGGAATGACCCGCTGGTTTAAATGGCCTACAATCGGCTCAAGCGTATCTCCCGTTTAACGCAAACGTAACTATAAAGGCTCCCCATCTCTTTTGACAGGATTAACAAGTTCAACAGGATTATCTTGCTCTTCACCCTGTAAGTCCTGTTGATCCTGTCAAGAAAAATAAAGACACCTGAATAGTCACCCGAAAACTTTAAAATGAACACAGAATCCTTCTATCAACAGCTTCAAGAAATATGTCCCGGCCGCCGAACGTTAACGCGCGATGTCGATTTATTGCCGTATGAGTCGGACGCCCTCGTGGCGTTTAGTACCAAACCGGCCGCTGTTGTATTGCCAGAGTCGGCCGAAGAGGTTGTGGCCATCGTCAAAGTTTGCTACGCGGCCGGCGTGCCATTTGTGGCTCGTGGCAGCGGCACCAGCTTATCGGGCGGATCGATGCCGATAAAAGATGGGGTTGTCATCGCCCTAAATCGGCTCAACGCGATTAAACACATCGACCCCGAACAGCGGACGGCCGTTGTGGAGCCTGGGGTTGTGAACCTTCACATCTCCAACGCAGTCAAACAATATGGCCTTTATTACGCCCCCGACCCATCAAGTCAATCGATATGCACCATTGGTGGCAACGTCGCCTTTAATTCAGGCGGTGCCCACTGCCTGAAATATGGGATGACCAGCAACCATGTCTTGGGTTTAAAGGTGGTGCTGCCAGACGGTGAAATTGTTGAGTTCGGTTCTGAAAGTTTAGAAGGGATGGGGGTAGGCCCCGACTTGATCGGGCTGTTTGTAGGGTCTGAAGGGCTGTTTGGGATCGCACTTGAAATCACCGTTCGATTGCTACCGATCCCTGAACAATACAAAACGGTGCTGGCCGGTTACGACACGCTCGAAAAAGCGGGCGACGCTGTGAGTGCGGTTGTAGCTTCTGGCCTCTTGCCCGGCGCGATGGAAATTATGGACCGATTGGCGCTAAAAGCGGCCGAAGCTGCGGTCAAAACCGGCTATCCGGAAGGTGCAGCAGCGGTACTAATCGTAGAGCTTGAAGGGGAAAGCCAACAGGTTGAACGGGAATTTGAGCATCTGGTCAACGTCATTGAAGGGAGCGGCGCGTTTGAAATTCAGGTCGCCCAAAACGAAGCGCATCGTGCCAAAATTTGGAAAGGACGCAAAGGGGCTTTCTCATCTGTCGGCCGGCTCAGCCCCGACTACATTGTGCAAGATGGGGTTGTCCCTCGGTCACAGTTGGGCAAAGCGTTGGCTGAAATCGAGAAAGTCAGTAACAGCTATGGGCTGCAAGTTGCCAATGTGTTTCACGCGGGGGATGGGAATCTGCATCCGTTAATTTTGTACAACGGCCGCGAGCAAGGTGCTTTAGAACATGCAGAAGCATTGGCGGGTGAGATCTTGGCCATCTGCATCAAATTGGGGGGCACCCTGACAGGCGAACACGGCATCGGCATCGAAAAACGAGACTATATGCCCCAGTTGTTTAGCGAAACAGATCTAGACGCCATGTACGCCATCCGAAATCGGATCGATGACAAAGGGATCGCAAACCCCGGCAAGAAACTGCCAGGTGGCGAAGCCCCCGCCTTAAAAATGCACGGGATGCACCCGTTGGAAAAAGCAGGAATTATTTCACGGGAGTAGGCACGCTTAAATGCCCTATGAAAACCGTTTAATCGCCACCCCATTTATTACCATGGGCTAAGACGAAAGTATGAGCTGACTTAAAAGGACAAACGACAAGTAGACATTTTATGGAAAATCGAAGAATTCCCTATTCAAGCTTAATTAACTTTGCCGGTATCGTTTTTGTGATCGGGCTCACCCTGTTTCTGTTCATATACGGGCGAAACATTGTCTTGCCGATCATTATCGCGCTGCTAATCACATTTTTAATTGTGGCGATTTCAGAACCGTTGGAAGATTTAAGCATCATGGGCCGCTCTATGCCCCCTTGGCTATCCCGCACCATTTCCATCCTATTTATCGGCCTAATTTTGCGCGCGGTCGGCCAGATGGGACGCCGCACGGTACGCAGCGTGATTGCAGACCGAGATTTGATTCTTGAAAACACCAACCATCTACTACAATCTGCACCTCGCTGGGTGCTAGACTTGCTGCCGCGAGTCTCAATGGACAGTGTTCGGAACTCGATTCCAGACACGACCAACCTCTTCTCTGGTGGGTTAGACCTGCTAACCGACGTCTTACGCGAGCTCATCGGGCCAGTCGCTTCATTTGCAGGCCAATCGCTCATTGTGCTGGTTTATGTCGTATTCATGCTGATCGAACAGCGACATTTTTCAGAAAAAGTCAAAGAACTTTATACCGACCGTGAATCAAATGAGTCGCTACAACGGGTCCTGAAATCGATCTCTGATAATGTGCGCACTTACTTTAGGGTAAAAACGGTTGTTAGCGTGCTCGTTGGTGTGGAATCGTTGATTGTCATGTGGCTGTTTGGCTTGAACAATGCGATCTTCTGGGCGATTCTGATCTTCCTGCTCAACTATATCCCCTATTTGGGCTCGTTTGTGGGGGTTGTCTTTCCGGCCGTCTTTTCATTGGCCCAGTTTGGAGACTGGACGACATTTTTATCGCTCACCATCATTCTGTATGCGATCCAGATTTTCTCCGGCACCTTTGTAGAGCCGCTCATGGCGGGTCGTTCGCTTAACCTGAGCCCGCTCGTTGTATTCGCCTCGATCACCGTTTTTGGGTCGATTTGGGGAGCGGTCGGCATGATTTTATCGGTCCCCCTTGTGCTCATCATGACGATCACCTTTAGCCACTTTGAAGCGACCCGGCCGATTGCGCTGCTATTTTCCGGCCGTGGCAGACTCGCCAGCGTGGAGCCTGACGTTGTGGTGAAGCGACGTCGACCGGCCCCTTCACTCCGTGTCGAAGAAGAACCAAAGAAAAGTCAATGAACGCAAGCGAAATCTCAGAGATCATAAAAAAGAGCAGCAAGGTAGTGCCGAAAGGGGGCCGAACCAAGCCGGGCAGCCTGTGCGACATGCCAAGCGATGCGACGGTCATCGATTTAACCCAATTGTGCGGCATTGTCGAATACGAACCGGACGAGTACACCATCACGGCCAAAGCGGGAACGTCGATAAAAACCCTAATCGAAGCGGTTGCGGCCAACGGCCAGTATCTCCCTTTTGACCCTCTTTTTAAGGATAATGGGGCCACACTTGGTGGAACGATCGCGGCAAACAGCAGTGGTTCCGGCCGGTACAGATATGGTGGCATACGCGACTTTATACTAGGCATTTATTTTGTTGACGGCATGGGAAACATTGTCCGTGGTGGTGGCAAAGTGGTTAAAAATGCATCCGGCTTTGATCTATCTAAATTTATGGTGGGTTCGCTCGGGCGGTATGGCATTTTGACTGAAATCACGATGAAAGTGTTCCCGAAACCGGCCGAATATCGCACGTTAGAAGTCACGTTTGGCTCGTTAGAAGATGCGCTAAATTGCACCTTTGCGTTAGCAAATACCCCGTTCGAAATGGACGCCCTGGACTTTAGGCGAGTGACGCGTGACGGCCGTGAAACCAATCTGTGGATTCGCTTAGGCGGACTGCCGGAAAGTTTACCCGGCCGGTTAAATCGGCTAAGCAGTTGGCTGGAACAGAACACCAGCGCACAAACCATCATCCGAAAAGAGTTTGATGGCACCCATTGGGATGGGCTAAACGATGTTGAGTGGGGTCAAGAGGCGAAAAATTTAATTAAAGTGCCGGTTTCGCCACGCAAACTACTGACGCTCGATAAATGTGAATCGATCAACCGGGCGCATTATTATGGCGGCGGCAATGTCGCGTTGGTGTCGGCCGATGATCTAGGTGGTTTAACCAGCACACTGAATAATTTGAAGTTAAACGGCCAGCTTTTACGCGGCGATGCGGAGCATCCTCATCTGGGCAATCGTGGCTGGGTGGGTTTGGCCCAGCGGGTTAAACAGGCGTTGGATCCGGATAGTAAGTTTTTGGGGGTTTGAACTTTATCATTGCCCATTCTCCGTTGTGCGTTGCACATTCCCCATTATTCTTTTTGCTAGGCAACCCATTGTTTTTAACCGAAAGGGTTCGCCGAAATGATGAATGAGGAACGGACAATCGGCAATGGCCAATAAAAAACATGCAACACAAAATTGATGCACAACAACATGGACCACGCGGAGAAGCGATGACTGGAGCGATAGAATCCTGCGTTCATTGCGGCTTTTGTCTTGCCGCCTGCCCCACTTACAGCGTGCTAGGCGAAGAAATGGACAGCCCACGAGGGCGCATTTACCTGATGAAAAATGTGCTGGAAGGTACGCTAGAAGCGGAACAAGCCCAGCCGTATATCGACCGTTGTTTGGGCTGTATGGGGTGCGTGCCAGCCTGTCCGTCTGGGGTTGCATATGGTGATCTGCTAACCAGCTATCGGGCCAAAATTGAAAGCGAACGGAGTCGGCCGTTGCTCGATTCAGTCACCCGCCGAATGATCATCGAAACGCTCCCCTACCCTAGCCGTTTTCGTGCGGCCGCCAAAATGGGGAAGCTGGGCAAATTGGTTCAGGGGGTATTGCCGGACCAACTTAGCGGCATGTTGAATTTGGTGCCTGAGCGCTTGCCCCCGCCCGTAAATTTGCCCAATCTTATTCCTGCCCAAGGGGAAAAACGGGCGCGAGTCGCCTTTTTAACCGGCTGTGTGCAAACGGTGCTGGCCCCCAACATCAACCAAGCGACGGTTGCGCTGCTGTCTGCCAACGGGGTCGAGGTGGTGATCCCTGACAGCCAAGGGTGCTGCGGGTCGATTTTAAGCCACATCGGGGAAGAGGGACGAGCAAAAACATTGGCAAGAAACAATCTAAATGCGTTTGCTCAAATTGATGGGGAGATCGACGCGATCATCACCAACGCGGCCGGGTGTGGCTCTGGCATGCACGAGTATGGGCTGCTGTTCAAAGGTGATCCAGAAGAAACAGCGGCTGAGGCATTTGCACACAAGGTCAAAGACATCACGGTATTCTTGGATGAGTTGGGGCTTGTGCCACTACCGAAAAATCAGCCAGAACGACGTGTGGCTTACCATGATGCGTGTCACTTGGCCCATGCACAGGGTGTAACCGACCCACCACGCAACTTGCTGAATGCGGTCCCCAATCTAACCCTGCTAGAGCTAAACGACGGAGGTTTGTGCTGCGGTTCGGCCGGGACGTACAACCTGGAACAGCCGGAGATCGCGGCGCAATTGGGGGAACGGAAGGCTCAGGCGATTGTGGATACCGGTGCGGAAATGGTGGTAATGGGGAATATCGGCTGTTTTACCCAAGTCGAAACCCATCTTGCCAAAATGGGGAAACAGCTGCCGGTGATGCACACGGTTGAACTGCTAGCGCAGGCATATCGATAAAAGATCCCCGCTAATTGTTAGACGCCATCTTCAAGAAACATCATGAGCTGATCGACCAATAAGCTCGCCTCAGGCTCGGTGTTCGCTTTGCCCAGCATGAGCCGGCCGATATAGCTGCTGTAAAAAATATCTGCTCGCAACGCGGCCGTTGATCCATCTAATCCTGACTGAATCAATAACTGAGCCACATACCCTTCCGCCTGCTGGTCGATCTGTTGAACCGTTTGTTTAACCATGGAATCTGAAAAAGCCCAAGCGCGAATCGCCTGCTCCAATGATCGATCTCCGGCTTTTGCGACACCAATAAGCAAACGAAGCTTTTGTAGTGGATCATCAGACTGGTTCTCAATCGATTCGATTGTGCTGGCAACCGCAACCTGTTGCCAATAGGCTAAAACTGCCGAGTGAAAATCCGCTAAGTTTTTAAAATGCCAGTAAAAACTACCTCGCGAGACCCCTAAAGATTTACATAGTTTATCCGCTTTGAGCTCTGTAAATCCTGCCTGAGCCAGGGTCTTTAACCCATGTTTTAGCCACTGTTCTTTCGTAAGACGTTCCATACGCGCAGTTTACCATACAGTAGTGTATTGACAAAACCTGCACACCTCGCTACCATACATAACTGTATGGTGAATTTATTTTAGAACTTGGAGGTTCAATTATGTGGCATAACTATCTTTTAAAAGCAGCAGGCGCTGTAGCGATTGGGATCGCACTTTATCACGGTTTTGTAGGGGATGCAGCGATCACCGCCTTGGAGGTGCGTCCGGCCGAGCAAATCGAATTTCTTCGCTCTACATTTCAGCTTGGCACAATGGGTTGGATTGCCGGTGGCGTCTTGCTAATAGCGGCCGGTGGGTTCGCATCTCAACAGGCACGCAACTGGATCGTCGGGGTGTTCGGTTTTATTTACGGATTTCCGGCCGTTGGGGCGTTTTTAATGACCGGCGGCCGCTTTGATATTAGCTGGGTCGGTCTTGGGCTTGCGGTTATTTTAGCGGTTGCGGGGAGGAAGATACCCAAAGCAGCTGTCTGACGATATGATTAAATGTATGAATTATGACGTAGCAAAAGTGATCCTGTTTGATAAAAACGGCAAGCTGTTTATCTACCTGCGTGACGACAAGCCCACCATCCCCTACCCCAACATGTGGGACCTTTTAGGCGGGGGTATCGAGCCGGGTGAAACGGCCGAAGAAGCAGGCATCCGGGAAGTTGAAGAAGAGATCGGGGTGAAAACCGATCAACTCGAAACATTTGGGCATTATGTCAGTGAGGAAGGTTTTAGGATGACGATTTTAGTCGGCCGGGTCGATGCGGTGCCTGAAAATCTACTCTTAACCGAAGGGCAAAGGCTGACTAGCATCGATTTAACCGACCTTGAGCAATATGAGATGGTGCCCATCCTTGCCCAAGCGGTTGATGACTTTGCTGCAAAACGATCGGCTTAAAACGGCTAGGTTTTTCCAAAGCCATTGCGAAGCCCTCCCCCGAGGGTTGAAACCCTCTGTTATGAGATGAAACCCGATAAATCGGGTTGGATATTGTAGGTTCGCCCGATTTGTCGGGCTATATTTTTTAACTGTCCATTGACTTTTCAGAAACAGACCGACTTCTGAAAACCATTCTTAAAGCGGCCGAATTCGCTAAATGGGTCTAAAATTAAAAAATGACTCAACCATTCAACCTAACAGGAAAAACGGCCGTAGTTACAGGCGGCGCAAAGGGGATCGGTGAGGCGATCTGCCGGGTATTTGCCCAGCAAGGGGCCAACGTCCATCTGCTGGATGTAGACGTGCAAAACGGTCAGCAAGTCGCGGCTAAAATCAATGGGACATTTCACGAATGCGATCTGACTGGGCATGAAAAAGTAGGGGCTTTGTTTGAGCAGATTTATGCTGATGCAGGTTCACTTGATATCCTGATCAACAATGCGGGCATCGCCCACATCGGCACGGCCGAAACAACCTCCCCTAGCGACATGGATCGGCTGTATGCGGTCAATATCAAAAGCGTTTACTCTTGCATACACCACGCGGTGCCATTCATGAAACAATCTGGCGGCGGTTCGATTGTCAATTTGGCATCGGTCGCTTCGGTGTTGGGGATCGCAGATCGCTTTGCTTATTCGATGACCAAAGGTGCGGTCTACACGATGACTTTTTCGGTAGCGAAAGACTTTATCGGTGACAATATCCGGTGCAACATGGTGGGGCCCGGCCGGGTGCACACCCCTTTTGTAGATGGGTATTTGCGTGACAATTATCCTGGGCAAGAGGCGGAGATGTTTGAGGCGTTAAGTAAAACGCAGCCGATCGGCCGGATGGGCAAACCGGATGAAGTGGCTTATTTGATCAACTATTTGGTTTCAGATGAAGCGGGGTTTGTGACCGGCAGTTTTTATCCGATTGATGGCGGGTTTATGACGCTCAATAGTTGATGTCGCTGTCGCTGCGCTTACACGCTGAACAAAGTTCAGCCAAGTCAATCTGTTTGCTTGGCTAGCTTTTTAGATTCTTTAAGCAATCTTTTTCCGAAACGAATAACAATTAACAGTCAACGGATAACGGATAACGGCTGAGCGGCGCTCAGCAAATACGAGAGGTATCACATGCCGGAAGTTGAGAAGAAAAAAGTAGCCATCATCACCGGAGCCGCTATCGGGATCGGTTTCGAGATTGCACGACAGTTGGCAGAACAAGGGGCGGCCGTCGTTTTAAACGACATCGACGAGGACGCAGCCAAACGCGCGGCCGAAAAGATTGAAAATGCAGGCGGCCGTGTCACTGTCGTGGCGGGTGATTCAAGCGATTTAATCGTCATCGATCAGATGGTGCAAACGGCGATTGAAACCTATGGGCAGATTGACTATGCGATAGCCAATGCGGGCATCACCACCTTTGGTGATTTTCTCAGTTATCCTCTTGAGCAGTTTCAACAGCTAGTCAATGTCAACCTTCAAGGAACCTTCTTTTTGGCGCAGAAAGCGGCCCAGCAGCTAATAAAACAAGGGGATGGCGGCCGCATTCTGCTCATGTCATCAGTGACAGGGCATCAATATCACCCCGACCTAGCGGCGTACGGCATGTCGAAAGCGGCGATCCGGATGTTGGCGAAAAGCCTGGGAGTCGAGCTAGCCCCACACGGAATTACGGTCAATGCGATTTCGCCGGGGGCAACAGCAACAGAGCGTACGCTGTCTGACCCAAGCTACAACGAAATATGGAGCAAGCTAAATCCGACCGGCCGGCCGGGAACGGTACAAGATGTGGCCCATGCGGCCTTATTTTTGCTTTCGCCACATGCGGGGCAAATCACCGGCCAAACATTGGTGGTAGACGGCGGCTGGACGGCCGTTAGCCCACCACCAGAATAAATTTAATGGGTTGCTTTAAGAACGTAGGTGGCTGAGCCTGTCGAAGCCCCGGCTCATTGTGAAATCGGCCCTTCGTCAGGCTCAGGGACCTTCGCCAATAACAAATCATCTTCCATGATGATGGAGTTCAACTTACATTAAAGACTGGTAAAAAGGTAGATGGAAGAGCTTCTCGAAGTCCATTCATAAATCTTGACAATCAACAAGCTGGCAGATACCATCCACACAACTTAACAGGGCTAAAGAACGTGTGAAGCCATCATTTGGCCACACATCATAGCGCATGGGCCAGTCACCCCCTCTGGTGGCTGGTTGACGAGGTTGGAGGTTGGTTGAGCTTAAGGCTCAACTAGGGCAAAATCCTTTTCGGGATTTTGCGAGCAGTTGATTAATGATTCAACTGCTTGCAAGATTAGCGAATGGGATTCTGCGAAAATCGAAGCATCAGCGGATGCCTCCCTGGGTGATCACGCCCTGACTTATGCCCTTAGTAAGCGATTCTACAAAACGGTCAAGCAATTGGCTGTACAAAATGGATCGCAGTGATATGAACTTAGTGGTTCGATGCTAGATATTAGTGTTTAGTTCACTCGTTCATCTTCAAACATAGGGCATTGGCGTGTTGAGTCTGCCAAACCCACATATTTTGCAAATTGAATACGATTTCTTTTAGACCTGACAGGTTTTTGAAACCTGTCAGGTCTGTTGCGTGCAACTTGCAAACACCATAGGTGATTTTTATGTGTGGCATTGTTGGATATATCGGGGGTCGGCAAGCACCGGCCGTTATTTTTAACGGATTAAGCAAACTAGAATATCGCGGCTATGATTCGGCCGGAATCGCTGTGATCGACAACGGCGCAATCGATGTGCGACGTGACAGCGGCAAACTTAGCCGCTTGGGCAGCCTGCTAGAGCAAGAACCGCTTTCAGGCCATTTGGGGATCGGACACACGCGTTGGGCCACCCACGGCAAACCGAATCAGGTAAATGCGCATCCGCACAAAAGTATGGACGGCCGGGTGGTCGTCGTACAGAACGGCATCGTTGAAAACTACGCCGTTTTAAAAGAAGAGCTTGAGGCTGAGGGGGTTGTCTTTTCATCCGAAACAGACACTGAAGTGATTGCTCATCTCATCGAAAAACATCTAGAAGCGGGGCAATCGTTTTTGGTTGCGGTGCAAAACACGCTTAAACGACTCAACGGAGCCAACGCCGTCGTTGCCATGAACCGAAACAATCCAGACACCATGATTTGCGCCCGCCTGGGCAACTCGGGCGGGGTGGCGTTGGGGATTGGGGAAGACGAGATGTTTATTGCGTCCGACATCCCAGCGATTTTAGAGTACACCAAACGGATGGTGTTTTTAGAAAACGGGCAGATGGCGGTCGTCAACCGGCACGATTTCCAAGTCATGGACATCGACGGGAATCATCTAACGGCCGAAGAGCATTTAATTGATTGGGATGCGGAAAGTGCGACCAAAGGGGATTACAGCCACTACATGCAAAAGGAGATCTTTGAGCAGGGGCTGTCGTTAAAGGCGACGATGGCCGGCCGGATCGACGGCAACA
>JAHDEB010000264.1 GCA_020629055.1 Chloroflexota bacterium | reverse complement strand
TCATGACCGCAGGCGTGCATCACACCAGGGTTGTTCGATTTATAGTCATGCTCAACCTCTTCTAAAATCGGGAGTGCGTCCATATCGGCCCGAATGCCGATTGTTGGGCCGGTGCCTGGGCCGATCGTGGCGGTTACACCGGTCCGGCCGACTTTTGTTTTAATGTTGTCGGCACCGATCTCTTGCAACGTGTCGGCAACAAGGGCGGCCGTACGAATTTCTTCAAATCCTAATTCAGGATGCGCATGAATATCACGGCGCAATCGAATAATTTCGTCTTTTATTTTTTCAGCTTCTTTTCTCATTTCTGTTTTAGTTCTCAGTCGTCAGTTTACAGTTTTCAGTCTCGTGCTCATGATCGGCTCAACGTGCTGAGCAAGCACTTTCTGATCACTGTTTACTGTTCACTAATTACTTTAGTTCCCCCGTTACATAACGACGAGCGGTTTCGGCTAAAACGGCCGCCCCCATCGGAAATGAATCTTCATCAATATCAAATAGCGGGGTATGATGCCCCCCTTTGCCGTTGCTTGAACCGAGCATAAACATGGCGCCCGGCACTAATTTTGACATGTAGGAGAAGTCTTCCGCCCCCATCCCATTTCGATGATTCAGTATTTTGTCTGCACCGGCTAGATCAGAGACGACCTGACGCATCCAATCGTTAACCCCAGCATCGTTAAATCCGGCCGGGTACCCTTTATGGATCTTTAGTTCATAGCTGCCGCCCAAAACATTGGCCAACTGAAAGGCACGATCGATTTCATCCCACAACTGTTCACGCACTTCATCCGTCATCGAACGGATCGTCCCCTGAAGATACACTTCAGCCGGAATTACGTTAGGCGCGGCACCGGCCGATATTTGCCCTAGGCTAACAACCACCGGGTCCATCGGGTCGATATACCGAGATGGAATACCATACAGATTGGGCAAAATTGCACTGGTGATATAAAGCGGATCGGACCCGGTATGCGGATAGGCACCGTGTCCTCCATCCCCACGAACCCAAGCCTCGAACGAATCGACGGCCGCGTGACCGTATCCGTCATGAAATTGGCAAAGTCCGCTTTCAAGATTAGAAATCACATGCAGGGCGATGACGTGATCTACCCCTGCCATCGCATCATCTTGAATCATAGCGGTCGCTCCGCTGATGCCTTCTTCATCGAACTGCTCTTCGCTCGGTTGAAACAGAAAGCGGACTTTGCCATTCCAACTTTCCCCGTTCTCCACAAAATCTTGGCGTAACAGGTGAGCCACACCCAGCAAAATCGCGGTATGGGCATCATGGCCACAGGCGTGCATCACACCAGGATTGGTTGATCCAAATTCCAACCCTGTATCTTCTAAAATCGGCAGCGCGTCCATGTCTGCACGAATACCGATCACCGGCCCGTCACCCGTCCCGATTTCGGCGGTTACACCGGTCCGGCCGACTTGCGTTTTAATGTTATCAGCCCCGATCTCTGCCAAAGTATCAGCCACAAGCCCGGCCGTACGAACTTCTTCAAATCCAAGTTCCGGGTGCGCGTGAATATCCCGCCTCAGCCTGATAATTTCATCTTTAATCGCCTCTGCTTTTTTTAGCATCGTGGTTTCATTCTCCTGCATTTGTTAAATCAAGGGACCGTTATCCCAAAAAGTGCGTTTATTTTTTCAGATTTAAATTGTATATTTGATGAGAATAATGAGCGAACCGCTTTTTTTAATCTAAAACGCAAGATAATCTGCATACACTAAAAGCAACCCCAGAAAGTCAACAGATTCAAGTTTCTTACCAGATAGAAAACCCAGACAGAAAACCTACTTTTTCCACCATTTCCAATCGTTCATTTAATCAACACACACTTTTGCCATTGTCCGCGTATGGGAAAGGGATTTTTTCATGATAAAAGTTCAAAAAATACATAAAGTTTCTTTTTTATTCATTCTCCTTCTGATTATCAACGCCTTTGCGAACTTTCAATTAAGCCAAGCCCAGAGCACTGTAAAACCTAAATTGCCAGATTTGCAGGTCCTTGGTGCAGAACGGTATCCGGGCTGGGCAGGATCGGGCTTAGGTTTGACACTTGAGGTTGATGAATTTAGACAGCTTCCTCTTGATGCAGATGAGCAATATAACGGCATGGCTGCGTTGCGAATAACCGCGACCGGCGCGATCGACTCTGGCGGTTGGTGGCAAGGTCTTTTAGCGGGCAAAGATTGGGAAACCTACAGCATCGCCCCCTATATGCAGAATGGATCGATAGAATTTGCGGTTAAAGGGGCAAATGGTGGCGAGCGATTCATGCTCAGCCTAAACGACAGCGTCCCCGGCCGAGATCCTGCAAATGCGGCAACGGTAGAAGTAAACGTATCTGAGTTTGGAACAGTTACAAATGAATGGCAAAAAATTAGCATCCCTCTAGCCCGCTTTACCCCAGAGGATGGTGAAACGTTTAACCACGAGCAGATGTTTACGATCGGCATCAGCGGTGCCGACACAAGCCCCGTTGCGTTTTGGATCGCAGACATTCGTTTTGTGTCACCCGATCTTCAACCTTCGTACCCGGCCATCAAAGTCAACCAGCTAGGGTATCGGCCGGATGGGTTAAAGCAGGTGTTCGTCAGCGGGTTCGCTGATGAGTTGCCGATCAATGTCAATGATAAATTCACCTTAAAGAACGCTTCCACCAAGGACGTCGTGTATGAAGGAACACTTCGTTTGGTGGCAGAGCTAGATCGTTCAACATCAGGTGAGCGAGTGTTTGAGGCTGATTTCAGCGCCTTCATTCAACCGGGTGTCTACGTAATTTCGGCCGGTGACGGGCAACTGCCTGACTCTGAGCCCTTTAAAATTGACGACAATGTATATGCCCCTCTTGTGTCTGACACGATGCGATACTTTTACTTACAGCGGGCCGGTATCGAGCTTCGCCCTGAACATGCAGGGGCATTTGCCCGGCCGATAGGCCACCCACAAGATCTGCAAGCAGCGTTCCGTTCAGGCACATTTCCGCCACGAGATGTTTCGGGTGGATGGTACGATGCGGGTGACTACGGGAAGTATGTAAATGCTGGAGCCACGGCCGTATCTGATTTACTGTGGGCCTATGAAATGTTTCCGGATCAATTCCCTGACAGCCATCTAACCATCCCTGAAAGCGGGAACGGCGTTTCTGACCTATTAGACGAAGTTCGCTGGGAGCTAGATTGGATCATGAAAATGCAAGACCCCACAAGCGGTGGTTTTTATCACATGGTTCAACCGACCGAGCAGGCATCACCACACGATTCAATTGAAACCCGCTATATCGAAGATTCGTTATGGGGGCAAGGGGATGTAAAACCGAGTGCCGGTAGCGGTAGTGCAACCGCAGTCTTGGCTCATGCCGCTTATGTTTTCCGTGATATCGACCCGGATTACGCAGACCAGCTACAAGCATCGGCCGAGTTAGGCTACAAATATTTAGAAGATAATCTAGAACTGGTTAGTCCGGTTGAAGGGCCATATGATGATTGGGACGATAGTGAAAATCGCTTTTGGGCCGCGACATCCCTTTATCGACTAACTGGGGATGACAAATACCACGCAACCATTCGGTCACTGTACAGCTTTATCAACACCACGTTCGAATCAACAACAGACAACGGGTATGGTGTGCAAAGCATGGGGATGGTCGCATGGCTGCCTTATATCTACAGCGAAAACCAAGATCCGATCGTAACCGATTTCTTCCGGCAAGAGTTTACCGGCTGGTCAAACCATATGACCAAGCGCTGGAACAATTCAATCTGGAATCACACCCTATTAGATGAAGATTACTATTGGGGTAGCAACTATGTTGCATTAACCACCCCACTCGTTCTGTACATCGGCCATCGCGCTTTAGGGGAAGATATCACCACCGCCAAACAAATCTCACAGCAAGGGCTCGACTATTTATTGGGCAGCAATCCACTTAGCCTGAGCTATGTTTCAGGATACGGTGCCAATTCAATTCGCAATTTGCATTCAGCCACGTGGAGCTATGACCAGGTCGAACGGGTACCGCCCGGTGTCATGGCCGGTGGCCCTAACCAATACAACAACCCGTTGGTGCATACTAGTTTTCCAGGAAAATGGTTCCTAGACAGTACAACGGTCTGGACGATGAATGAGCACACGGTCTACTGGAACTCCGTTCTTGTTTTCCATGCAGCGATGCAGGCGACGCAAGCTAACCCAGCGATCGTCGATGCCACGGCCGCCCCAGCGCCTGAACCTACCATTGATCCAAGTACAGAAGCCGAACCTGAGACTGAGGAGGCGACCGAAATTGCGGAGGCCCCCGTTGAAGAAGGTAGCGAAGCGGGATCTGCAGTGGCAGAAGAAGCTGACATTGAAAACGGACCTGAAGCAGAGTCAACGTTAGAGGAAGAAGCCAATGTGGCCGTTGGCGAAGATGAAGTCAGCGAGGATACAGGCGAGTCGAATATGACATGGTTAATCATTCTGGCAGCGGTAGGTGGTGCGATTTTAACATTACTTTTGATTGCGGTTGGGTTTTTTATCGGCCGGAATCGATAAACGTGTAACAAAAAAGCGATCGGCCGGAATCGTTCCGTGCCGATCGCTTTATTCAGTTCGCTGCGCGAGGGTCGCCCACACAGTTAACTTTGAGCTTTCACCTTAACCCTGAGCCGCCACCTTCACATTTAACTTTTTCAACTTGCCACCCCGCACCACCGTCATCGGTGTCTTTTCACCCAACGGTATAGCAGAGAGCTCACTGAGCAGATCGTCTGGATGACGAATCGGTTGCCCATTGAACATCACAATTACATCCCCCACGAGGAGGCCACTGTCTTCGGCCGGGCTGCCAGCCTTCACACCGGCAATCAGCAATCCGGTTTCTTGACCAAGCTCTTTGGCGATTTTTTCAGGCAAACGGGCTGGCTGATTGCGTACACCTAAATAACCTCGTTTGACCTCACCGTAAGCGGCCAGCTGAGCCGCCACACGCTCTATCGTTTTGTTGGGCACCGTAATGCTGGCACCACGCATCAAGCCAGAGCTATTAAGTCCAATCATCTCCCCGGCCGGGTTGATCAGTGGTCCTCCGCTGAACCCCGGGTACATCAGAACGTCGGTTTGAACGTACTGGTCGATTACCCCACCGGCCCCGGTACGCCAGCCGTCGCCGACGGCGCTCAGGATGCCCATCGTGGCTTCTGTGGCCCCGTGGCCCATGCCCAGCGCCATCACCAAGTGACCCACTTTCCCCACCTCTTTCGAGCGGGTGACCGGTGTCAGCCGGGCGTCGCCCGTCAGCGAAGTGACGTCGACCTGTAGCAGGGCGATGTCGGTGCTGTGGTCCCGGCCGATGACCTTCGCCTCTAGCTTCGTGCCGTCCGCCAAAACCACCATCGGTTTCCGTTTGGGCCCATGGTGCCCCCGGCCATGCTTGCCACCCGGCACCACGTGATCGGCCGTGACGATGAGCCCATCGGCCGTCCATACGACGCCGGTTGCCCCGCCCCGCCTGCGACCCGTCACTTGTACCATGCTTGCGGCCGCCTTTTCCACGGCGTCGGCCATTCCGGTTGAAATCTGTGCTAAATCCATCTGTTTGTTCTCCACTATGTTCCGCTGCGGCCTGATTAGATCGGTTAAATCCTCGGCCGCGTTGTTCAAAATCGTTAAGGCCATTATCGGCCGTTGGTTCAGTTTGACGGTCTTTTTCTAAAGGATGCCGCTTATGCCCGCCGTCATGAGCGTGCTTCGGGTGCAGCATCCGCTTACGCATCATCATCTTGCGCATCTTTTTTAATTTTTTTATCTCGTGTCTAAATTTCATACCCACAGTATGGCTCACAGCGGGGGATCGTGCTTCGGGCGTTTGGTTGGGGTTAACCCGGATATATGGGTAGGTTAGTCAGACAGGCTCCCAATCCATTCATCATGGCGTTGCGGTGCTGAACAATGATATGCCATCAGTGTTTAGGGGTATTGCGCCCCTTGGGTTTCAACATACAACGCATAAACCGATTGGCTAGCGGTTATAAATAGCCTGTTTTTCTTTGCTCCACCAAAGCATAAATTAGAAACCGGTTCAGGCAGATGGATCTTACCGATCAAATCCCCGTCCGGGGCAAAGACATGGACTCCGTCACTCTCTTCACCCGCCCAGCCAGCGCTGGTCCAAATATTCCCATCCACATCGCAGCGAAACCCGTCAGATGCGGCCGGGCCCATATCACAAAACACCCGACCATTTTTTAACCTAGCACCATCTTCGACATCGTACACGGTAATTGTAAATGGATGTCCAGGCTTATGAGAGGCACCTGTATCGCTCACATAAAACTTGCTAAAGTCAGGGGAAAAACAGAGTCCATTCGGTTTTTCTTGGTCTGTCGTAACAACTGTCATGGCGCCATTTTCAGGGTTTAATCGATAAACCGCGGTCGGTCGTTCAAACTCACTCTTTTTCCCTTCGTAGTTCATCAAAATACCGTAGCCAGGATCAGTAAACCAAATATGCCCGTCTGAATGCACAACGACATCGTTGGGGGCGTTAAAACGTTTGCCCTCAAATTGATCGGCCAAAACAGTGATCGACCCATCATATTCGGTACGGGTCACCCGGCGGGTTAAATGTTCGCAGGTAATCAATCTTCCTTGACGATCTCGCGTGTTGCCGTTGCAGTTGTTTGAAGGCTGACGATAAACGCTTATTTCTTCGGTCTCTTCAGTCCAGCGTAAAATTCGATTATTGGGAATATCACTGAACAATAAATACCGGCCGTCACCAAACCAAACCGGCCCTTCGGTCCATCGAGCTCCCGTATAAATCCGCTCTACGGCCGCGCTACCCAAAACGTATGGTGTAAATCGAGGATCGATCACCTCGATGGCCGGATCAGGGTATCGGACCACACCTTTGTCCCAATCTCTATTCATCAATCTGTCCATTTTAAACCTCCAGCATCAAATCTCTAAAATGCCTGCTCGGCTCGCTTTTGTCACCGCTTCGGTTCGACTGTGCACGTCTAGCTTGTCCATCAGGGCGGTCAGATGGAATTTAACGGTATGATGGCTAATGCCCAATTTGACAGCTATTTCTCGATTGGTCAACCCGTCAGCCAGCAACTCTAAAACATCAAATTCCCGAGGGGTTAGCGGCTCGATTTCTGCAATGGCTGCATAGTTTGCGGAAGCGTTGCTCGTAGATGATTCTAATCCCTCTAAAAAAGCGGGGTCTACAACTGTCAGGTTTTGAACCACAGCCTGAACCGCTGCCTCTAATCGGTCTGCATCAACCGTGCGTGGCAAAATTCCCCCAAAACCGGCCGATAACAAGGCTCCTACCTGCTCATCAGCCTCGGGCATTAGCAGCAGAATGGGCAGCGACCACTCTTCAATCATTTGGACAAGATCGGCAATGCTGAACGCCCAACCGGCATCCGCCAGAATCACATCCGGCCGGTAGACGTTGAGCGTTTCGGCCGGATCATCCGTAGGCGAGGCCTGCCCAACCACAGTGAGGGTCTCCGTCTGGGTTACCATCCCCCCCAATGCTGAACGCACCAGCGGATCGGCCGCTATGATCAAAAGTCGGGTCATGGGATAGAGAATAACAAACTAACCGATTTTGCACCGTCTAGATTAATCAATTCCAAATACTTTA
>JAHDEB010000032.1 GCA_020629055.1 Chloroflexota bacterium | reverse complement strand
TCGGCTTCGTTCCCCGATCCACTTCTTCAACATAAACTCCGGGAGATTGATAAGTTGTTGCCATACTTACTCCTTTGATTTTGGATTTCTGATTTTAGATTGGCGATTCCACACCCATTGTGAAAAGAACTCACGTTTTCTAAATCTGCTTTCAATCCGTTTTTAGTTTCTAAAAATTAAGCGATACGAGTCGCTATTGGTTACAAAATTTACGATGCTGGAATCGATTTAAATCGGTGGATCAGCTAGTGGAGCCACCTTAATGTGGATATTAAAGTTCTCCTGATCACCAGGAACTTCCACATTAAATTCAGTTTTTTCAGCGTCTGATCGGTGCCAAGCCTGCAACTTGTATGTTCCTTGACTTAATCCAGGAAACTGGAACTGACCGGCCGCATTTGTTTGGGTCATAAACCCTGTATCTTTTAAAGCCACCTTGGCATAAGGAACCGGATTGCCGTTGGTGTCACGCACCGTCCCACCAATGCTTGATGATTCGACATTAAAAGCCCCTCGTCCCAGTTCAACCGAACCAGTTTCGTCGGCCGATACCGGCTGCGCCTGATAGGTATTGACCCGCACCTGTTGCACCAGTGGCTCAACAGATTCGGCCCACGGGTCCATCGCCAGCGTGATGAGCAGTGAGAGTGACGGCCGGACTTCGTTGTCGAGCGCACTCCAAATCTCGGCCGGATTTGTCAGCTTGTCTGGGCTACCAACCTGCGTGGTTAACGCATACGGTTGCTGGTTGAGCCTTCCGGCCATTCGTTCAGGCGGAATCTGCCCCAGCCGGTAAAAAATTTGCATCGAGCGGGCCATCAGCCGGTGTTCGTCCGCAATTTCTGTCGCCCATGCGGTGATGATGTACTGGCAATCAAAGCGGATCGGGGGGCGTTTACGTGCGGCCGATGTAATGCCGTTGGCCGCATATTGGGGCTGAAAGTTGCGCAAACTCGCGTTCTCACGAATGTCGTAGAGATACAGATTGACCGTCGGTCGGCTTAGTCGGGCCGACCATTCCCGTTTGGGCTGGTCAAATTCAACGCCGATTTCGCCCGATTTAATTGGCAAATCTTCGATTAGAATTTGGCGGAGTGTTTCGTCTAGGTCGTTGATCATGTGATCGTTTGTTGGTTTGTGGGTTGGATAGTTTGTTGGTAGGTATCACACCTAACCAACTAACTCGCCAACTCTTCCTCTTCAGAAGATTCTCGTTGCACCGTATCTCGCTGCATTTGGAGCTCTTCTTCTTCCGCTTCACGTTGAACCGTATCTCGCTTCATCTGTAGCTCCTCTTCAGGTTCAGCCTGGCGCTGTACCGCTTCTCCGGACGCAGAAACTGTCTCAGGGGCTGAATTTGAAGCGACCGCATCGGCCACACGATCAGCCTCTTTTTCATGCTGATCATCGGCCGCCGTTACCGTCATCTTCGCCTGTGGGCCACCGGCCGCAACAACCCCTTGTTTTTGCTGGGTCACATGGGTCAGCTCATGGCTCAATAGTTTTTGACCATCTTGGCTACCTGGTTCATATTCGCCCGACTTAAAAAAGATGTCTTCTCCCACGGTGAACGCCTTGGCCCCCAACTGTCGGCTCAACTGATCCGCTTTGGCATCGGTGTGTATTTTCACATCGCTGTAGTCAGATTCAGTTACAGCCGACGTGGGCTCGGTCACCGCACCATCTGGGGTAAACCCTTTGCCTGTTTCTCTTTGGATGGCGGTTGCCGTATCTTCGTTCAGTGCGGTTGCACCTTCAGAATTCTGCTGTGTGGCTAGCCGCTGAATCGCCGCATTTCCGGCCGTCCTTTGCAGTTGCCCTGCCTCAAAACTGGTCGACTGATCCCCCCCTTTCTGAGTTGAATCGCTTTTTTGCTCAAAATCGGCCGATCGGTTTGATTTCTTTTGGCTCCCCTTGTCATCCAGTGCCAACTGTCCCATGTCCAAGTTCCTTTTGATTCGATCCCAGCAACACAGCATCTGCAACCAGCGCTGTCTTGTCGGGGAGTTTTTCGTCACATGCAAGAAATCTAAAGTGGCTCCGTTACCCCTCCGTTAATTGAAAGAGATCCCGATACGTTACTTCCGTTATTCCACAAATAACGGCCAGCAAACGCTCAAAATTCGCCTAGAGAAAAATAGTTCAAAAGTCCCGTTATTTTTTCGAATGGATCGTCAATTTGGGTAATATGTCCCAATGGCTGAACCCCCATTTGCCGATACTATAGCCCGCAAGACTTAGTAGGGAGTCAGTACCGTTTTTTGCAAATCGCCATCACATCAAACAACGCACACAGCCCACATTTGCGCACATCTTTTTACTCGCTTGAACCCTCAAATGGACCACTTATCACTATCTCTGTTCGGCCATTTTCAACTCTCTGTCAATCAGCAAGAGCCCCCGATGCTTACCACCGAAAAGGGGCAGATTCTGTTGGCCTACCTCGTTTTAGAGAATCAACAGTCACATTCGCGCAAAAAACTCTCCACCCTGTTCTGGCCATCCGCCAGCCCAAAATCAGCCCAAAACAGCCTAAGGCAGACCCTTTACAAACTGAAATCGATCTTTGTTGAACACAGCTCGTTTGAACAATTTGTTCGGAGCAGCCGTCAATCGATCCGATTTGATGATTCAAGCAGCCACTGGACCGATGTGAATGAGTTTCAACAACTGATTACCCAACGTAAAATTGGGAGCCTCGAATTTGATGAGAAGGTGCAGCTTTGTGAGCGTGTATCTCGCCTATACCGAGGAGAATTCTTAGCCGGCATGTCGATTGACGACTCGGCCGAGCTTGAAGGCTGGCTTGCCAGTCGCCGACAGTGGTTTCACAATCAGGCATTAGAAACCTTGCACAGGATAATCGAAGCCCATTACGCTCAAGGGAGCCTTGATTTGGCTCAGATCTATGTGGATCGTCTCTTGACCCTCGATCCTCTAAATGAAAAAGCGTTTGAGCGAAAAGTTTCGATTTTGCTGCAAAAAGGACAGTCGGCCGAGGCCAACAGTGCATATGAACAATTTAAATCACATCACCTTCAGCAAATCGGTATCGAGCCAAATCAAGCGATAGCCTCGCTTTTGCATCGCCAACCCACCCCACACAAAGTTTCCACCTCTCGATCAAACCAAACACCTAAGCCAAGGCTCGACCCAATCTCGACAAAGATTCCAGAGACAGTTACACCGTCTCCTGTACCGACGTTTCCTTTGCCAACACCCCCTGCCTATCACACCGTTTTTTTTCCTGATGGGCTAGGGCAAGCAAAGTCGATTCAAACATTTGTCGAAAGCCCAATCGGCAAAACGATGTTAATTCATGGGTTACCGGGGGCAGGCAAAACGGTACTTGCCGCCGAAGTCGCACGGCTGGTCGCAAACGATCGGCCGGTCGTTTATTTAGATTTTAAACGTCTTAGCCGAGAGAAAGCGGAGCAGATCGTCAAACAATTATCGACAAACCCTGTCGTGGTGCTTGATCACCTTGACCGACTGCCCCAGTTGGCCGGTTTGATTGGTCAGATTTTTACCACCTGCGATCAAGCTACCGTTATCGGTGTGAATCGCCTGCTGCCCAAGCTAAACCGGCCGGATACTATTCTATTTAAATGCAGCGGCTTGGGGCCGTTTAAAGCGACTCGGTTGATTTCAAGCCATGCCCAAGGGGAACTGCCTGAAAACATAGCGGCACAGATTGCAGATCAATTAGACGGACATCCGGCCGCCATGCTAGAACTGCTGCGTTGGAATCAGATCTTCCCATGGGAGATGATTGTGCAGAAAATTCAGTTTGGTGAGTTTTTGTGGGACGAAACCCCGCTGGCCGACTGGTTTGACACCATCTGGCAAAGTCTATCAGCGGCCGAAATTCAATTTGCACAGCGATACGCGCAAGTTGGTGGTCAAATCTGTGCAGAAGAGCTTGGGACGCTGCCATTAAGCATTGCCCGTTCTGCCATGCACTTTGTCGAGCGCGGCCTGATCAAACGGACTGAAGATGGCATACTTCGCTTTCAGCCGATCTTTACCCATTGGGTTCAAGCGAAAACCGATTTGATTCCGTTTCAAACGGACCGGCTGGACCCATTGCCGCAACCAGCTACCGATGACCCGTTTTTTGACGACCAATTTCACACGCCATCCCAGCCCATCGGGACTTTTGAATGATTGTAAATTAAAAGCCCCATCGCTTACGCTAGGGTGAATGGTTAACACAGATCCTAAATTTCAGTACGAATTTAATCTGCTGCCCCAAACCATAGACACACTCAAAACAGCTATGCGCATCGCCGTCATCTATGGGGGAAACAAAACAGAGCCGGGTGCCGTCCTGAATCAAGGACACAACTCTCGACCCTATAAGAGCTACGAAAAAGTAGCAGCAGATATCCAAACCGCCTTGTTTGAACTTGGTTTCGAGCATGTTTTTTTGCTTGCAGATGATTTGACATTGCCGCAAGAGCTTCAAGCGGCACAAATCGATTTTGCATGGGTCAATAGCTGTGGCGTTCAGGGGCTAAATCCGGCCGCTCACACCCCTGCCATGCTCGAAATGATGGGCATCCCCTATGTCGGGCACAACCCGTTAAACGCTACCCTGCTAGACAATAAACATGTGTTCAAAAATGAGCTAGCCGCCTTAGGCTTGCCCACCGCCCCATTCATGACATGGAACACCACACCGGGTATGTTGGGGCTCAATATCGAATGCTTTAAAAGAAGTTTTGGGGAATATCCCGGCCCGTTTATCGTTAAACCGATCTCCGGCCGCGCATCGTTACATGTGCACGTTGTTCCAGATCGCAGTGAATTGACCGATGTGATCAGCGAGGTGCATGCCCACACGCTGCAAAACGTCTTGATCGAGCAATATCTGCCTGGCCGAGAATATGCGGTATCGGTATGTGGCAACGTGCGCCACCAAAACGGTGAGTTTGTTAAACAAACCGGCCCTTTTGCCTTTTCGATGATCGAGCGGGTGTTAGCCGATGATGAGCAGATTTTCACATCGATGGACAAACGAAAAATCACCAACGATCGAGTCCGGTTAATCGACGACCCGATCATAAAACTCCAGCTCAAAGAGATCGCCCAAAATGTATTTCGTGCGTTTAGCCTGCGCACGCTGATCCGGCTCGATCTTCGGGCTGACGAGTCGGGCAACCTTGCAATCCTTGAAGCCAACCCCAAGCCAGATTTAAAGCGGCCGGGGCAAGGGGTGACCAGCTTAACCGCTTACGGGCTTGAAGCAGAAAATCTGACCTATCACGATTTAATCTTAAGCCTGGTCGCTGATCGGCTCGACTATCTATTTTCTCAACGATCAAACGTTTGGCCCCATCTGATCAAACTAATCAAACCGGTCGATGCATTTATGATACCGGCCGCAAAACCGCTAGCACACAATGAATTCGAAGAGTGGGAAACGGAGAAGGAGATGGGAAACACCGCCGTGCCATCTGTTAATTAATAGAGATTTCCTATGCAAGAAAACAAATCATTCAAAGATAATCTATTGCCCGTTACCGGGATTATGGTCGCCTTAGCCATCTCCTTGTGCATGCTCATCACCATCGGCTACCGAGACGCTTTGGTCGCCTACACCGGCTATGAGTTTGACAAACTAGGCGCGCAGGGTGACGTTGTAAGGCAATCGATGAAACCGTTTTTGCTCAACGGCCTTCCGCTTGAACAGTTTCCTGGTTTTCAGCCACTCACCGCCCCTTTACTCGATTCTGATCCAGAGTTAGAAGCGATCTATATCGAAGACATCGCTGGGGAAATCCTCTTTTTAAACCAGAGAAGCGGCGGCGGGTTTGACCCCGATCTAGTCAGATTTGGCCCCAGCCCCAGCGTAACAGAAACTGAAGCGTCCGCCTATGTTGCTTCTGAAACTGAAGAATATTTAAGGGCCTCGCTCCCACTTGATGGCAAATTCGGCCCATCGGGTGAACTCCACTTGGTCTATGATCACAACGCAACAATTCTTGCGGTCAACAGTGCCTATCAGCCGGTTTGGTGGATTGCGCTGGCCCTTTGGATCGTGGTCCTGCCGCTGGCATTGTGGTTCTCTCGCTCTGAACGAATGCGTGAAACACGCTGGATGCCATCCTTATTTGGGGGTGTGTTTGTACTGGCAGCCGTTTTTGTGATCGGGGTGATGTTGACAATTTACACCGCAGGAGTCAATCGCAAAGCGAACGCATTAACCCATTCACTGGCTCAAAGACTCGTCGTCCCGCTCGAGCTTGGGCTCGACATGACACTCTTTTCGGGGCTTGACGAAGTGATCGAATCCTATCGCTCGCTCGACCCAGACATCGGATTTATCGCGCTACATGATGCGGAGCAGACGAAAATTTCGGCCGGGTCCCGATCGACACAAGAAGGGTATGTCGAGCATACGTTTTTCATCAAACCGGCCGGAGAATCGGACGTTACGTTAGACGTTCAGCTCGGCATTCCGCTATCGGTTGTGTATGCCAGTTTGTGGCGCGGTGTGCGCAACTTTTTGATCCTTTTCTTTGCCACCATCTTTTTAGCCAACCTGATTTTCTCACTTAACCAGACACTTCAACAAAAGTTTCTCGCCTCGGCCCAACCGGTCGATCAGCAGAAATTGCACTTAAACATTGTTCGGCCGTTCTACTTTCTGATTGTCTTTGCCGAAGGGCTACACGCCTCGTTTCTGCCCCAGTTTTTGCGGGGATGGGCGGCCGAAAGCGGCTTTGACCCGGCTGTGACTTCAACGATTTTCACCCTCTACTTTTTAGGCTTCGTGGCCGCCCTACTCCCATCCGGCTGGCTGGTTGGCAAAGTGGGCATTCGCAAAACATTAATTATCGGCTCGGTTATTTATGCGGCCAGCATGATCGCGTTGGCCCTCTCTCCCCTCTTTTGGCTCATGTTCCCGATTCGCTTTTTGGCCGGTATCGGTCAAGGGATTTTGTACATTGCGGTGCAAGGATACATTTTGGAAGTGGCCCGTGATAACAAGACACAGGCGGCCGCCATTATCGTATTTGGCTACAACGGCGGGATGATTTCAGGCACCGCCATCGGCGCGTTGATCGCCGTTTACCTCAGCTTCTCTGGCGTTTTCTTGGTTGGTGCGGTTATCGCGCTCCTCTTTTTGACCTACGTTATTACGTTGATCCCGGTCGTTTCCATTTCGAAAGATGATGGGGATCAAGAATCAATCCAAGAAACGATGGTGCAGCGGCTTAAACACGTCGGCCGAGATTGGCGCTTTATTAAAACGATGTTGCTGATCGGCATACCGACCAAAGCGGTACTTACCGGTGTGACCGTATTTGCCCTGCCACTTATCTTGTCAGAGCTTGGGTATCGCCAAGACGACATCGGTATGATCTTGATGCTCTATGCGGCCGGGGTGCTGCTCTCGAGCCGCTTTGCAGCCCGTTGGGTCGATAGCGGTGGCGCCCGAGTTGATCGGGTGTTGCTGTTGGGTGCCGTTGGTGGCGGCATAGGGCTGGTGCTGATGGGGCAAATCGATGCTGCTTGGGTGACCGAGCTGGGGCTAACCAACATGGGGCTAGCCGTCATTATGGGGGGAATCTTAATCCTCGGTCTAGCACATGGTTTTATCCATGCACCGATTGTGACCTATATCGCGGACACAGTTTCGGCCGAGAAATTGGGCAAAAGCTCAGCAACCTCACTCTATCGCTTTTTAGAACGTATCGGCCACGTCAGCGGCCCGATTATCGTGTCACAACTCCTTTTGATTACAACCAAACAATCTCAGGTCATGATGTTTACCGGACTGGTTTTAATCGGCTTCGCCATCTTATTTTCTATTGAATATAAGCGGCCAGAACCGATGAAGGTAAACAAGCCAAGCTCGTTGCCAACGATGGGGGCTGATTAAGATGCATTTGTTCCAAATATTGTGCTTTTTTAGAAAATTATCGCCATTCCGGGGCGAGACAATTTTCGAAGTTCTCTTCGTTTCGAAAGTTTTACCAGAAAATTGTCGTAGCCCCTACGACATTCGCACAAGAAAAAGTGACTATACAGATGCACTGTCTTACTCCCCTCTCCCAATGGGAGAGGGGTTGGGGGTGAGGGTAAATCCACCTCCCCCAACCCCTCCTCATAGGAGGGGAGCCAACCAGACCTGCAAAATCACAAGAAAAACAGGAAACAAACGCAAGCTCCTCTGTCTATTTGGGCTATGCGCGGCCCTTCTAATTTTGTCAGGATGTAAGATCGAAAATCAAAAAGAAACCCTCATTCTCGACAAAGTTCAAGATGCGGAGTTGGCCGATTTGGATCAATCCACGGCCGGTCGACAACCGGTTGCCGGGGCAGATTGGCTGCGCATTGACCAACAGCTTTTCGAGGGCTGGACCATCGAGCCAAGTGAGATGGTGGTCGGTTTGCCCAGCCAGCCGGTTACTCTGTCTCTTGTTGAATCAGCCGATGACCCATTCGAAATCATTGCGCTATTTTCTAAAAAATCTTCCGCCTACGACACCGCACTCAACTCGATGCTGACCCTTTTTAAGGGGCGTGGGGTAGAGGCGAACGTGCTCGTTCTGAACGGGGAAAATGACACCGGTTTAATTAAAGCCGCGTACCGATATGCCCAATCAGAACAGCCTGATTTAATTTTGTCTTTTGGCTCAAAAGCGACCGCATGGATCCATGATCATGGCGGGGATAGCTCGGTGCCGGTTTTAAGCGTCACCTCAAAAGACCCGGTGCTGATGGGGCAAGTGGCTGACTATGAAAGTGGCAGCGGCAGCCATATCGCCTACACGTCGCTCAACATTCCGACAGAGCTACAGCTATCGTATCTGAAGCAGTTCCGGCCGGATTTAAAAACAATCGGAATTCTTTATGCCGAAAACAACTCGAGCGCCGTCGTCACCCAAGTTGAACCCTTGGTCGAAGCGGCCGAAGCGGATGGGATCGAGATCATCCATTTTAATGTGCGTGATCAGAAAAACGCCCAAGCTGAACTGGCCCGAATGATGCCAGAACTTATCGAGCAAATGCAGGCTCAAGACCCAAACAACGAACAATCTTTACTGTGGATCACCGGCAGTACGTCGGTCTTTAATGAGATTGAAACCATCAACCAGCATGCCGGAAACACCCCGGTTCTTTCGGTTGTCACCAACGTGACTCAGCCGGGGGCGAACAGCGCCATGATGTCAATCGGGGTTAGCTTTGAGAGTAACGCCCTGATGGCGGCGATCTTTGCAGAAAGGATTTTGAACGGAGAGGCGGCCGGTGAGCTGCCGGTTGGCGTTGTTACCCCGCCCGACATTGCGATTAACTTTAGCAAGGCGGCCGAAAGCGGCGTCACGGTCCCGTTTACCTTTTTTGAAAGCGCCAACTTTATTTACGATGCACAAGGGGCCCAAGTACGGGCTTACGGGCAGTAAGAAAGAGTAGAAGTTAGAGAAAAGAGGAGAGAGACAAGAGGCAAGAGAAATGCTTCTACCCTCTCCTCTCTATCTCTCTTCTCTCCATTTTGAATATGTCTGATCAACCAACTGACCTTTCAACCTCATCACACCAACAATATCTTTCGCTTTTAGGGCGGATTTTAATACCATCCCTTTTAAGCGGTTTGATCCCCCTGTTGCTGATCGGCTTTTTCGCCATGCGGGGCTTTTCACGGGCGAGCGATGTGGCGGAGCAAACGGCCCGCAACGCACTAGATCAAGAAGCGCTCGATGCGTTGCAGCTACAGGCGGAAACGATTGCTGAAAATGTTGAAGGGCTGCTCGATCAGGCGATTCAAGATACGTTTGGCTTGGCCATTCTCCCGGCCGATCCTGAGCTATATGCATTCTTTTACGAGCAGCATATCGCCGAAATTCAATACCCGAAAGATGAATTGGTTTCGATTTCTGAGGAAGTACCGCTTTATCGTGAGATCGCTTTTCTCGATTTGACCGGTCAAGAGAAACTGAAAATTGTCAACGGCCAACGGGTCTCGGAACGTTTTTTGCTCGATGTCAGCGACCCGGAAAATACAACCTACGCCACCGAAGATTATTTTGCACGCAGCGAAAAGCTCGCCATCGGCCGGATCTATGTGTCGCCGGTCACCGGCTGGCATGCGGGGCAAATCAAACAGCCGGGCAACACACTAGACGCAGAACGGACCATTGGTTCGGAGTTCGGCCGTTACGAGGCGGTGATTCGCTTTGTAACACCACACATCAATACAGATGGTGAGATTGACGGCTTTGTGGTTCTCTCTCTCGATCATCGACATGTAATCGAACAGGCGATCCATTTTGAATCGACTGAACCTGGGCAAGTTGTTTGGCCCGATTACACCAGCGGCAACTATGCGGTGCTGTTTGATCATGAAGGGTACACGATCGCCCATCCCCGCCTGAACCGAATTCGCGGTCTAAATTTTGACGGTCAGCTAATCGATTATTGGGACAACGAGACGAGTCGGAACGATCGGGAAAAGCTGGCTTTTAACTGGGCCAAAGCGGGCTTTTTAAATGAAACATTTCCGGCCGCCTATGAAGCGGTCATGCAAAACCAAGCGGGTTTCACCACCCGCACCAACAACCAAGACATTACGATCTTGACCTACTACCAACCGATCCCGTTTGAGCATGGGGTGTACCGGGACAGCGGGCTTTTTGGTGGTGTCACAATCGGTGCCAGCCTGAACCGGTTTCATGCGGCAGCTGACACAGTGGGCGAAACGATTGAGCAACAGCAAGACAGCGTGCAAACGAAATTATGGTGGATCACGGCGGCCGGCGTGGCACTTCTCATCACCTCCGCCATTCTGATCGCCCGTTCGGTGACCGGCCCGATTCGCACGCTGACCCAAGCCGCTTACCGGCTGGAAGAGGGTGTGCTTGAAGCTGAGTTGCTAGATGAAATCATCGAACGGCCGTTGCAGGATGAAGTCGGCACGTTGGCGGCCGTCTTTAAAGCGATGGCGGAGAAGGTTCAGCTGCGCGAGAAGAAGTTAAAGGCAACGGTTCAAAAGTTGAAAATTGAAATCGATCAGCAAAAAAGCCAGCGTAAAGTGCAAGAAATCGCGGACAGTGACTTTTTCAAAAAATTAGAGAAAGAAGCAAACGTCATGCGGGATCGACGCGACAAAAAACTTGAAGGGGAACCGATCTAAAAAGAAACCTTATGAACAATATTATTTCCATTCATTCTTATCGCGGTGGGACGGGTAAATCGAACACCTCGGCCAATATCAGTGCTATCTTTGCAGAAAAGGGGTTGCGGGTGGCGGTTATCGACACAGATATTCCGTCCCCTGGGATTCATGTGCTTTTTGGGCTTGAAGAAGAGGACATGGGCAAAACGCTCAATGATTATCTTTTCGGCCGATGCGAAATTGTCGAAGCGGCTCACGATGTGACCCATCGTTTGGGGGTGCCGGTTGATGGAAAAGTTTATCTTGTGCCATCCAGCATTAATCCGGCCGAAATCGCCAAAATTGTGCGCGAAGGGTACAACCCGGTCACGCTAAACGACGGATTTGAAGATCTGTTAGATGAATTGGACCTAGACGTTTTGGTCATCGACACCCATCCTGGCTTGAACGATGAAACCCTGCTTTCGATTGCGGTTTCAGACGCGCTGGCGATTATTTTACGGCCGGACCAGCAAGATTATCAGGGGACGCATGTGACGGTGCAGGTTGCAAAACGGCTGCATGTTCCCAATCTATATTTGATGGTGAATAAAGCGCCAGAGATTCTCGACCCTGCGACGATTAAAGAGCAGGTGGAAGAGGCGTACGAGGTGACAACGGCCGCCGTGCTTCCCCACTCTGACGAGATGATGTCACTGGCCAGTTCCGGCATTTTTGCGCTCCATTTCCCCGACCACCCGATTACCCAACAGCTGCGCCATGTGGCTGAACTGCTTTTGGGTGAAGAGGATCGTGCGTCGGTTGAGGAGGCTGCCTAAATGGATTTTGAACAGATCAAAGAAGCGGTTGATGCAATGGAAAAGCGAGATGGTTTTGCACCGGCCGACTTATTAGAGTTTCCGGCTCCGGTTGTTGCAACGCTCCGCTTTTTAATGGGGAAGCGAAACAGAGGGGTTTCAGCATTGGCTTCTCGATTCAAGCTAGACCAATCTCAGGTGATCGTTTTGCTGCAGGCTTTGGCCCAGAAAGGGCTGGTTGTTGAATCTGACACGAACTCAGATGGGGCGTTGATGTTTGTTGCAAATTTAAAATAAAGGGGTGTGGCAAATAGCTGACGGAACAACATAATCCCTCCCCACGATACATAATAGCTTGCGCTTATCGCTCAATCGTGCGGAAAGATGGGGGGAACAACTCCGTTTCCGGCCGATTTTTGTAATCTCGCCCGGGGTAGGCCGCCCGCATTTTTTCAAAATAAGCCTGCGCCTGATGCCGCATCCCGTCCTGATCTAACCCTGGAATCTGCCCATTTTCTACGATGGTCCGGCCGTCTACAATCACATCACGTACATTCCGGCCGTTCCCCATCATCACTAAGGTCCGAATCGGATCATCGATCGGCCCCAAGCGATAGTCGCTTAAATCGATGATCGTGATGTCCGCTTTTGCGCCTGCTTCAAGCCGCCCTAAATCATCACGCCCCAACGCCTGCGCCCCACCCAGCGTCGCGGCCCGATACATATCGGCCGCTTGATGGGCATCAGCTCGCCCTTCCGCCCAATTCCCAGCATTGACCCCCGTTTCCATCACCCGAATCATATCAGGGGGAAAGGTGTCACTGCCCAAGGCAAATTTTATCCCGGCCGTTTGGTAGCGTTTAAACGAGTTAAGCGCTTGGCCAACACGGGCAAATATCAACGGGCAATGGATCACTGGCGAACCAGAGCGTGCCAAAATCTCTAGCTCGCTTTCAGTTTGGTCAGATCGTTTGTCAGTGTCCAACACAATCGCATGGGGGATCAACAGGCGTGGCCCCAGCAAATCAAGATCGATCAGCATTTGAAGCGGGGTTTTGCCATACCATTCAAGCAAAAACTCTTTTTCAGTTATTCCCTGCAAACAGTGGAGCCGAATGAGGCAGTTCAGGTTTTCGGCCGCCTCTTTGGTCTGGATCAGAAGATCAGGTGTCACCGTTTCGATGCGGGCTGGCAACAAACATCCTTTGACCCGGCCGTCATGCGCACCATCAAAATCTTCAACAAATCGGACCGCATCTTGTAACCCACGTTCCCCTTCCGCTTCGTTCCACAGCACATCACGTCTCCCATCGCCGTGTACAACATTCACCCCAGATCGATAGCTGGGGCCAAGGTAAGCGCGTAATCCCAATTGCCCCACAATGTCAACGACGTCGGCCCACTCTTCATAGGTTTCACACCACCGTTTATATTGTTCACCCGCAATCGGCATAAAGGTGGTCACACCGTTTAAAGCCAGTTGGCTCAAAGCAAAATAATGTTTAAATGCCTCTTCTTCTGGAGAAAACAGATCTCGACGATGATTGAGGAAGTAATCGGCCGACCACTGCAACCCCAACCCGATTTCCGGCGATACCCATGTATCCAGAATCGCATGATCGATGTCAGCCAATGCGTCTAAGTCGATAAAGCCAGGGCCGATAATCGCTAGGCCCGCATCAACAACCTTATCAACAGGATGGGGATAACCATGCCCTACAAACTCGATACGATCATCAACGTAAACCAGCTCACCGTTCTGATAAATCACATGGTCAGTTCCGTCAAAGCCAACGACAAATGCCCCTTTTAGCTTGATTTTCATCAGTTACTGCGCCTCCTTTTTCAATTTCAAACGATTGTATCTGGCCATTAAAGTTTGTCCCCAAACGCCCCTCATCCTGACAATAACAAGCTAAAGTCTATCCAAATTTTGGCTAAAAAGGCCAGAGAATTTTCTGTACCATGACTATATCTTTTAAGGCAAGGATAAACATGTAGGTTAGCTTCGAAAAACTAGAGAAATAGCGAAATTTGATAAAAGCATAGAGCATCTCAATCATTAGTTGACCCGCCCGACATTTTTCACTACGATATATCAATATTCTCTTGAGTAATTCAGCAGATTTATGACACAAAAAAAACTGGAAGAAATGTTTGGGTCCGATGAGGAGTTTATTCGGCTATTAAAACAAGAAGACGAACAAGCTTTGAATAACCTTTGGGAATTTTTGTTTTTAGACAGCCAAAAAATCGCTAGGAAATATAACCAACCAGTTGATATTGGCTATGATGCCGCCATACGGGCTTATGAACGATTGATATCAAGAGGAATCGCCAATTTCGGATTCAGGTCATCTTTCCGAAGCTACTACTGGGCAATCATAACGAGGGAGCTTTTCCGTTTGCTAAAAAAAGAGGTTTTTACCGAGCATCTTGATCTCGAATCTGAGATCCATCCGGCTGAAGACAAACCAGAAAAAACCGTCAGCAATCAAACGATTTTAGAGAGGCTACAACCTTGTTTAGAATTACTCAAAGGGAATAAAAAGATCATCTTCCATATGCTTGACATAGATCTCCAAAATCCCGGAGACGTTGCTGAAGAATTAGGTTTGTCAAGAAACAATGTCAATCAAATCGCATCCAGAGCCCGGCGTGAAATTCGTGCTTGTTTAGAAGGGTATGGCTACAAATCGGTTAACGATGTTATGGCAATCTGATTTTTGTAACTCTGGCTCTTTCTAGTGGTCATAAGATATGAAAGGTAATTAAACAAAATATAAGAAATGAAAGAAATAAAAGAAAAAGGACTAAATCGAATATTTACGGCCGATAGTGATGACATTTCTTGTGATGAAGCTCTGATTATCATGGCACAATTATCAGACCATAAAACACCTTTTGAGAAAGTTAGAGAAGAAGACAATAGTTTTGCACGCCATTTGAACGTGTGCGCAGATTGCATGCTTGAAACAAAACTTTTATTGGGATTTGCATCAACCGAAGCGAATGAAACGCTTGATATAGCTATTCCAAATAGGCCTGGTAAAGCAACACTGGCGAGTAAATTGCAAAAGCGTATAGAACGGATTATTTTATTTGGTGGATTTTCTCTTGCCGAGGCTGCACCCGTGCGTGGAAGCACTTTTGCCCTAAACTCATTAGAAATCAATCTATCAGATGAACTTTCTATCGAATTAGACCCTACTCTCCATTCGCAAAATAGCGAATTGCGTGATTTGTTTATAACCTTAAAATCGCAGAAGGTTTCTCAGCTCGAAGGTAGCTCCATTATCGCCTTAGATCATAGTGGCGAAGTTAAAGAAAGCGCTATCGAATCGGCCGTTGGTCAGTATGGGGAGGCCCACATCGCGGGTCTAATTGCAGGAGAGCTGTACGACCTGATCATTTCAATACCGAACAAAACTTTTAAAATCGAGTCTGTTTCTGTGCCCTAAAACGAAAATCAAATTCAGAAATCCAACTGCATAGAGGAAAATGTATGGATAAAAGCCAAAAAAAATCGATTTTATGGCGGTTGCCCACTACCATCGCAAGCACTTTAATTTTAATGCTGGCCTTCTTTGGAGCTGACCAAACTTTTTCGCAACCTTTTTCTCTTAACCAGATTGAAACGAGATTTACAGCTCCTACACATACTTCTAATTCAGACGTTGAGGTAATTGGTGTTCCATGTGGTTCTGGTGAATTAATGGATCCAGATACGGTATGCATCCACGGCCGGGTGCTTAAATTATCCAATGGGACACTTGAACCAATCAACCGAGCACAGGTAGAAATTAGCTTAGACGGGCAATCTGTCTCTGGCGAGACTTTTTATCACGCAGGGTCGGCTGAGCCAGCCTATGGACTCGATATTAGCTCACTCGATCCAACATTTTTCGAGCCGGTTACGGTCACGGTCACATCAGACAATGTTCAAATTCAACGTCAGTTGATTGTGTTCCCAAATTTTGATACCCATAATCAAGAATTTGACATCATTATTTCAACATCTTCGGCTTTTGATGATCGGGTTTTGTGGGGTCACGTAGTTGATTATGAAGCACAAGGGCCTGTATCAGGAGCTGTCGTAACGGTATCTTATGGTTCACCGGCCGTCCAAGTTACGACGATAACGGCCGAAGACCCTAATGAGAGTTACCCGATTTACAAGGTCAGTGCGGCCGAGTTGCCCGGAATCGCTCAAGGGGATCGGCTCACTGTCACATCTGAATATCAATCGGAGATAGCCACCCAAACTCTAACCGTTTCTGGAGATGAAACGCAGCAAAAAAACATTATTATTGGATGGCACTGTAACGATACAGACCCATTCCGAAATAGCGGTGGAACCCGTTTCTTCCCTAGGAACAGTGGCGGGACTCGCTTTTTCCCCGGCTTCCCAAATGTAATGTGCATTTGGGGATATAGCGCAAGTAATGGATCTCCTCAGCCAGGAATCGAAATCGAAATTGAATCCAATGGATCATTTTACAGAAGCGAAACAAAATACTTCCCGGGTGAGGTTACACCCAGATATGGGATCGCTTTGCCAAACGCAGAAGAGCTAGTCAGTAAACCAATTACAGTTACAGCTTCCCTAAATGGGCTATCTGAACAAGTTGTAATTAATGTAGGCTCTCAAGATTCACCGATAAAGCGAGCTGATTTAAATATCATCGGAGTGGGAATATTAGGGAATAGTGTTGGGGCAAACGGTATTTCAGACTTGATTTGGATTGATCAAGAACCGATCCTAGCAACCACCGGCGGTTTAGTTCAATGGGATCTTTCAGAGGGAAGCAATACAAAATATATAAAATGGACCCCTCAAAATTCAATGCTTCCATCTTTTGATGTTGAGCAAATTTTGAAAGACTCAAAAAATAATATCTATACTAAAACCGAGCGCGATGGCATCAAACACTATCATCGATATGATCCGAGTACCCAAACTTGGCATGAGGTTGATCTTGAGACTCAGCACCCTGAAAACTTTCAATTCTCCACAGATGCAAAAGACCAAGTTTGGATTAGTGACCATAGTGGTTACTATCAATTAGACGATGATAGCGATAAGTGGCGCTTTTTTTCACGCTTTGATGAGGAAGTAGGATTAGGAGAAGGGCAGATTTCAGATTATGTCGTTGACTCAAAAGGCGGAGTTTGGTTCATAACCTTTGCTCACGGATTCAAGCATTATAATAATCAGACTCAAAACTGGACCATATTTAATGCTGAAAACAGTAGTTTGCCAGATAACAAGTTATATTCAATCGATATCGGATCTGATGACGTTATATGGATTGGTACCCAAGAAAACGGTGTAGTCAAATATGATCCAAACAACCAAACCTTCCAGAACTTAACTGTAGAAAACTCCGACTTATTGGTTAATGGAAGTCCTATTATAAAAGTTGGGCCAGAAGGAAATATATATATAACTTCTGTTGGGGGAGTCCAAGAACTCAACCCTGAAACCGGAATTTGGATCAAGCTAGACACAACAAACACAAAATTATTTGATTATCAATTATCTGAAACATTTTTTGCCCCTTCAGGAGAATTTTGGTTGACATCAAACTTAGGTTTGTTTCGCAGAGAAGAAGATGACAGCTATACACATTTTCAAATTACAGACGATGGGCCAATAGGCAATCGAGCTTACAATATTTTTGAAGCAGAGAATGGAATCGTATGGTTTGCGACAAAAGAGGGGTTAAGTCGATATGATCCAATTACCGGAGAATGGACTTCATTTACTCCTTTAAATTCGTCTATACCAGAATTTACCGTATGGAGCGTTGCTTCCGTTTCTGACGGGATCATTTGGGCAGGTTTGGGGGATCATATCTGGGAATATAATGAAGAAACGGGTGAATCAAAGACACTTCATTATCAAGATCAAGAGACTCCGTTAGTGGGAAGATTCTTCCAGGCACTTTCATGGTCTGAGTACTGCAACTGCTTACTTATTGGGTCCAATAATGGGATTAATCAATACTACCCTGATGAAGACCGATGGGAATCATGGGAATTTTCAGATGCAATTGATGCAGGTACAGGCATTTGGCAAGTTATTCAGTTTGCAGACGGAATGATTTGGGCAGGCACAGGGGTAGAAGAAGAATCAGATGATGGGCTTCTAATATTAAACCCGCAAAGTGGAGAATGGCAGGTCATAAAAACCGGAAATGGATTGCTTGGAAATACAGTAACCGATATTGCACAAACTTCTGACGGACGCATTTGGGTAAGCCAGTTTACGGCCGGCTTATCTGAGATGAACTTAGAGGGAGAAATCATTCAACATTACACGCTAGAAAATTCTTTAATGCCCTTTAATTCGATTGATGATCTTGAAGTCGATCAATTTGACAGGATTTGGGCAGCAACAAAAGGTGGCCTTATGCTGTTTGATCCGATCGGGAATAGCTGGGAGCAGTTTAATATTGGTGAGGAATTAGGCGGTACCTCTGAATTTCTATTTAATCTTTCATTTGGCCAGTCAAATGATTTATGGGCTAGCTCAGATAATGGTTCAATTCATTGGTTTATGCCAATTGTTCAGGCAGATTTAGAAGTTGACCTGAGCGGACCAAGCCGAATCGATTATACAAACTTGAGCCCCATGCAATATACACTTGTTATAACGAATACTGGGGAAATGGCCGCGAGAACAGACCTAAGCTTCCAGTTCCCGATATCTTCGACAGTTGGGGCATTTAGTCTTCCGACGGAGCCCGAGAACAATGGGAACATATCGATCGGAGTGCTAGATCCCATTGAATCTGTTACCTATTCGTTTGAATTAATTCCTACTCAGGGCTGGCAACCAAATCAATTGTTTTCTGTGGTTGTGGCAGCAGATGCGAACGGCCGCGAGACAACAATTAGCAACAATCGCGCCACGGTTCAAACCCAAGTTGTACAGCCTGATCAAATTGATCTTTCAGTGGAGCTTCAGGGGCCGTCAATTTTGGCGAATAGCGGCATTGATGAACTAAGAATTATCATAATCAACAGGGGAGATAAAGCATCTCTTCTTGAACAGATAAATCTGATTGTTCCAGATCAAGTTTCTGTTATTGATGCTTTCCCACAGGCTTTAAATGGTACGAATACCACATGGAATGTCCCCCCTTTAAATCCAGGAGAGTTATACGAAATTAATTTTCAAATAGATTTCCCCACAGAAAGTGGAAATGGGAAGATTGAATTATCGGCCGTGTTGCCACAAGCTTCTGATGAATCATATTTGGCAAATAATCAGGCAACAATCGCTGTTCCTTTTAACTTGGGGCAAATTGAAACTTTAATTCTTGTTTCCCCAAATCGCCTGAGCAATCAATATGGTGCGTCAACCGTGCTAGAAGAACTGTACAGGCTGGCTGAGCATGATGCAGTTAAAGGGTTGGTCATAAACCTAGAGGAAGAAGCTGGTATGGGATCGGAGTTAGTTGATTTTGATACCTTTCCTTCTGATTGGGAACAAGCGAATCAGACAGCCGAATCGATAAAATCCTTGATTGATAGCTACATTCAACAATTACCAACTGTCCAATACATTGTGTTGGCAGGAGGAGATAGCATCATTCCCCATTATCGAATTGATGATGAGAACCCTACGGAGTGGAAAGAGCGAAACTATGCCATTCAGGTAGTCGAAAATGAAAGGACCTTTTCGGCCATGTTGGCGAACAAAATGTTAACCGACGACTATTACGCGGCGGAAAGGCCACTTGTGCCACAATCATTCTTTTGGGCAACAGACTCCCCAATTTATCTCCCTTCAATTTCGATTGGGAGATTGGCCGAAACACCTGAAGAGATAACCAAAGTTACACAAGCATTTTGGGACAATAACGGAGTTTTTTCTTTAGATAGCGCCTTGATTGGCGGGGATGATTTCTTGGCAGGGGATTTGGTTAGCCGGCAGTGCGATCTACTTGAAACGGCCGGATTTACGCTTACCTGTGCAGATTCAGACGAAACATTTTCTTCAGCCATCCTGAACACCAATCCAGATTCAATTTGGACCTCTTTCCACAGCAATCACCACAGCATGGGGCTGTTTGGGTCTGCTATAGAAGCGGCCGCATTTAGAGAATTAGATGGAACCTTACCGATGATGGGAACCATCGGTTGCCACGCCGGTTTAAATGTGATCGATCATGGGCTTGTAACCGATTTTGATTTTGTGCAAGGGATGGCTTTGAACGGTGGAACAATGATCGGTTCAACCTCGTATACATACGGATCGTCTTGGGATGTAAATTACACCGAATCATTGATGGAAATATTCATGCACCGATTGTTGACCTCGAACAACGAATCGGCCGGTCATCTGTTACGACAGGCAAAACAAGACTATTTCAATCAGCGCCCGTGGTTTGATCATTTAGATGCAAAGACACTAATGCCCATGACGTACTACGGATTACCGATGGCTCGATTTGCTCTCCCTGAAGGAGTTCGACGTAAAGCTGTTAAAACCGAGAATGCCTCTCAGCTTGACTTAGAAAATAATATTGTTTCGCTAAAATTTGAGGCAAGTGACTTTATACGCAACGAAACAGCTGATGGCACCATCTTTGCCTATAAAGGAGAAACTATTAACCAGCATCGCTTACCCATTCAGCCCTTGCATTTAAAACAGGTTCCATTTTTAAAAGATGGGGAAGAAATAAAAGGAATTCTGATCACTGACGCGATGTTTAACGACATTGAAAATTTTGATCCGGTTGTCAACGAGTCTTGGGCGATGGGAGCGCAAAGGCAATTAGATGTCGTAGAACCGATTTTAGAAAAAGCTGAGTGGGATCGAGAGTTGCCAGCCGGGTTGATCATCACCCCAGAGCGAGAGCAAATCGATGCAACCATTAGCTTTGTCCCTGGCCTGTTTAACGCCGACACTAATGTCGAACGATTATTCAATCAAATCTCACTAGAGCTCATTTATGGAGACTTAGAAGCCATTGCCCCATCTTATATCGATGAGATCAAAACAGATCAAGTAAATGGAAAATCGATAATTAGAATCAAAACAACCGGCAACGGTTCAGACCGAGTGACGATTTTATATGAGTTAGACTCAAGCTGGAGAACGATAGAGCTGACATTTGATGCCAGCATGCAAGAGTGGTCGGGAAGCATCCCTCAGGAGATTGAGCGGTATCACATTCAAATTGTCAGTCAAACGGGTGATGTGAACAAATCCGGCTGGCTTTTAACCAACCCACTCTCAACTTTTTCACGTCAAGTTTTCCTTCCAGTTGTCACACGGTAAAAATATAGAAATGAAACCGGAACAAGTTGAAAAAAAATTTGGGGCGGCACGCTGGGAAGCTGATGAAGTTGTCTCATCGGTCGGCTTGGAGGCAGGTCTAGCCCATTTTGAAGCAGCCTGCCAAAAATTGGGGCACACTGAAGAGTTAGCGGTTCAAGCATATCGACATCGAGCAAGAGCAAGCTACTATTTTCGGCATGAAAAATATGAGCAAACCCTGCGTGAGAGCAGCACATCGGCCGAGTTATATACTCAATTAAACCATCCGCTTGAGGCGGCAAAGTCTGAAGTAATTAACGTTCATGCGCTAGCCAGCCTGCTACGTCATGAAGATGCGCTTGCTCTGGGAGAGCGGCTCCTTGTTGCCTTTGATGGAATACCGATGGGGCAAACGATTGTTTATCATAATTTATCGTTTGTCTATTGGATGATGGGAGACTATAACAAAGCTTTGAGCCTATTAAAAAATGTCATCGAGAAGTTCAAGGATGATCTACCTGTGGGTTCAATTGTAGATATCGAGCTGGGTATCGCTGTCATGCTCACCTCTCTTGAACGCTTACACGAAGCCTTGGCACAGCTAGACAATTTAGAAAACTTTGCTTCGGAGATTGACAGAGAGGAGTTTGATCCCTTTCATTTTATCCGTTTGGGGTTTACTCGAGCAGGTGCCTTGATGCGGCTCGGCCGATTTGAAAATGGGTTGGCCGTGCTACAAAAAATCAGAACAGAAGAGAAGGTTATTTCTCCAACCGATGTCGGGTACATGGCGATGCTAGAGGCTCATCTCCACAGTTTATTAGGTGACAATGAGCTGGCTGAACATCATTTTGAAGTAGCCACAAAAACTATGGTTGATCTGATTGAATCGGCTCAAAACAGCCTGCTGTATTGTCGCCATTTGCGCACGAGCGCGCCCTACAGTGATGGCACCTTGCTTAAAGCCTTGAAGATCATCCAAGATCTTTTAAAACGATTGGATGAGTTGGACAATCCAAAACATCTGGTGAGCGGAAGGATTGAGCTTGCCGAGATATTTTTAGCTCTCGGCCGACGGGCTGAGGCGTTAGGGGCGGTAAATGACGGATTGGCACTCGAAGCGAAGACCCGTCAGCCGCTACAAGAGAATTATCTCAAACTAATCAAGGCAGAAACCATCGCCACTATCAACCCGACAGAAGCGTTGACATTGTGCCAACCGATCGCCATGGCCGAAGATTTATCGCCCGAACTGCAGGTACGAGCGCAACACCAGATTGGAAAATGCTTGTTAGAGCTAAAGGATTATTCTTCGGCTGCCACTGCGTTTAGGCAGACTATTACGCACATTCAAACTTGGAAAACTTATGTAGCTGGGCACGCCCATCAGGCCAATTTTTTAGAACGGGCCAAAGAACCGATCAAAGGGTATTTAACCTGCCAAGTTGCGCTTGGGACTACGGCAGAAGCGATCCTAACCTTTTTAGAAGAAGTGCAACACACCGCCCTGTTAGAGCTTCAGGTTTCAAGAGATGCCATTGAGCAAAGTGATAATTTGGCCTTAAAAGAGCTTTCACAACGGCGGGAAAATTTTATGCGCCAGCTTGATTTGTTGACAACAGCAGCGTTTGAAAGTCGGAACGAATGGACATTGGAAAACAAGGATTACCAAAAAGAGAAAACCTCTAAAATTCGCTCAGATCTATTTCGGGTTGAAGGGGAAATCCGTCGCCAGCTATCGACCAGCGGTCTAGCATTAGTTGATGAGGGCTCTGTGGACACGGAAAAACTCTCGGCCGACACTTGTTTGGTAACTTGGTTTGAGGCTCGAGAAGGGCTATATGTCTTGGTATCAGTAGATGGAGAGGTTCAGCATTTTAGACTCTCAGACTCGATGGAGGAACTGGAAAGAGAGTGGGAACAGCTGTTTCGGCAATTGGGGCGCAAGCGAATAGCAGGGGCAATTGAGAGACGTTCGGCCGCTTTGTGGCACAAACTGATCGGCGCGGCCCGCCCACTATTGGCAAAGTCAAAACGGTTAATTGTTTTACCCATCGGGCCACTTTGGCGTATTCCATTTGCCGGTTTACATGATCAAAAACTCGGCCAGGCAGTGGCCCAACGCTGGACCATTTCGCAGGCTCCGTCACTCCGGCTGTGGCACATGTGCCAGCAGCATACACCACAAGGGGAGCAGGTTTTGCTGGTAGGAGCGGCTGGAGATGAATCAGCAAACGACTTTTTACCCTATGTAAGGGGAGAGATTGGCGAGCTTCACGATCACTTCCCTCAGGCGATAGTATTATTGGATGAAGATGCAAGTCGGGCAAATTTAACAGCACATCTACCCCACAACTGGCTGATCCACTTTGCCGGGCATATTGAATTTGATATCAAACGGCCGATGATGTCTGGCATACGTTTACACAACAATCGTTATTATCGAGCCACAGATTTTTATTTACGATCCGGAATTTTACAAGGTTCACAAGTTGTCTTAAGCGGCTGCGAATCAGGACGTGTATTCCATAATGGTCCAGAAATGGTAGGCTTAATCAGCAGCTTGGTTGCGGCCGGAGCCAGCGGGATATTGGCTTCGCTTTGGCCGGTTGATGACCAAGCAACGGCGGTACTTATGAAGGCCTTCTATAGCCATTTACAGGATGGCAGTACACCGGCCGAGGCGTTGCGCAAGGGGCAACTAGAGCTTATACGATCAGAAGAATTTTCCCATCCAATTTATTGGGCCGCGTGGGTCAGCCTCTTTAGCTAAGTTAAAATTTAAAAATTCAGGACACTATTCAGCAGGTTGGGAGAGTAACAAAAATAAAAAAGGCCGGTCGTTTTTCATGACCGGCCGCACTTAAATCAGACTCCTGAACGATTACTGGCTTATCACGAATTGATAATGCTCATCAACAGAAGTGAACTTTGCACCTTGTACACAGTTTCCACCGTTTACCGGACCAGTTAGCGTGGTAATACCATTCAAATCTCGAGCATGTGCTAATGAGTAACCCATATCAGCCGTACTACTGTTGATTTGTTCAAATAAGCCGGTTACCCCAGACTTGATGTTGTCTGATGAACTAACGCTAATCGAGCCGTCAATATTTGTGTTGATACGCACCCTATTGCCGTTTTTATCGAAGCCTTCCTTTTCACCATAGAATACATTGCAATGGATTTCAGCATGTTCACCGCCACCTGTATCGTTTAACAAAATTGCACTCAGGCCACCACCGTCAATACCATCGACTTGAAATACCACAAGGTGGTTATTATTGATCTTATAGTCGCCAGAAATATTTCCACCTGCTTGGGTTGAAACACCATTTCCTTCAAACAACATAAAGTTGTTTTCAACAGTTGCATTGTGCACACTGCCCCACGAATCACCAAGCAAAACAGGATTGGTATAACCAACCATCATGTTTCCATAGATGTTGATATTGCTCGCAGGGCCTTTGTGGACCTGGATAAAGTCTGCGTGTGAAACCGCATTCCATGCCCAAAGACCGTTATCTGAGCGATTGTGACCATAGTTGTAGCGAATGGTCCAATTATCGATGTCAACATTTTTCCCTTCATCTGTTGTTCTTGGTTGCAATCCGTCCGCAAACATATCCTCCAGCCGATTGTACTCAAACAAACCATTATGGCCGTTGAAGCGAACCGCAAAGCCGGTATCGCCACCGAGAGAAGTCCCAATGTCTAAGAAGTGAATATGGTGAATGCGAATATCATTCGCCTCAATGCTCATTAGTAGACCCGAATTCCCGTAATTTTTAATTACCATGTCTGGTTCCCAACCAGGCGCAATTTGGGTACCACCCACTTGAATATGGGAACCAGTAATATCAAATAAATGGTGTTGAGAATTCTGACCATCAAAGATTACTTTGCCACTTTTAGCCGGATTTTTTGTGATGATCATCGGGTTGCTGGCGCTTGCATTGGTAGAAAGCTTGATGCTACCCCCTGTGTAAGTGCCAGGATCAAGGCACAGCGTGTCTCCGGCCGCAAGATTGTTAACCTGATCGACCCAATCACCTGTGTTTGCATATTTTGTGCAGACAACAGGTTCAGGGGTTGGTGGCACAACCGGTGTTGGAGGAGGCGTATTGACATTAACAAACTCAAAACGGTCGATAAAAGCACCATCCTCACGCATGTAGATTTTAAAATCAACATCACCGGCCGAGAGGTTGACGCTGAACGGATTGTGATCATTATTAATTTCGTCAAGCGTGTAAGTCCCATCTGTTACTTTTGCGGTTCGCCAAATAAACTTTTGCTGATCCCCAACACGCACATAAAAGGAGTCTCCATTGTCATTAGGTGCATGAACATGGGCCCGAATCTTATATTCCCCAGTTACCGGAATTCTGACACAATATTGAGCGTAATCATCCTCTCTATCGTTAGGGCTGGAACTCTGATCGATGCTTCCAACGACATGTCCTTGAATTTTAAATTTTCTGCCTTCTGAAACAACAGTGCCGTTTTCAGCCTCTTGTATCAAATCACCACAATCTGCAGAAGGTGGGCTAGGGGTTGCCGTTGGCGCTGGCGTAGCGGTTTGGATCGGTGTGGCTGTTGGTTGTGGATCTACATCTCTAGAAACTAATTCCACATCGTCAACAAAGAAGAGAGGGGTTGAGCTATTCGCCGCTTGGATTAAGATTCGGTTGAACGTGCCGTTTGGCATAACCGAAAAGTTAGAGTGATCCAGACGGACTTGGGCCAAAGACCATTGGTTGAGGGTAATATTTTGTACATCAACCCCGCTAGATGTAACCCGTGTATCTCCCACAGTATGACGTAGCTTGACTCGCAGGGGCTGGCTTGTTTTAACCCAAAAGTTGAGCGTCACATAGTCACCGGCCGAAACAAGCTCACCTCCGGAGCGATCAAAACGAAGTTCCCCCCAGCTTGAATCTACTTGGGTTTCGATTGAGAAATTGCCAGATCGCACATCGGTTGTAGAGCTACTGTCTACAGTTGTTCGACTATCGTATTGGTGTACCCAGCCGGCCTCAAAGTCATCGGTATAGATAACTAGATTGCTGCTATCGCGCGGGGTAGCACCACCGATAAATTCAACTTGATCAACATAAAAAAGAGGTGTGCTACCATTTGCACTTTGGATGAGGATCATATCGAATTTTCCATCCGGGAGAACTTCAAAATTTGACTCTGATAGGCTCACCTCGACCAAAGACCATTGATTCAGAGTAACGTTTTGAACATCTACCCCACTAGAAGTGGCCCATGAACTACCCGCTGTATTGCGCAGTTTCACACGCAGCGGCTCATTGGTTTTTACCCAAAATTGGATTTTTTCATATTGATTGGTAGCAACTAACTCTCCTACCCCCGACTTGAAGCGCAATTCTCCCCAGCTTGAATCAACTTGTGCTTCAATTGCATAACTCCCAGATTTCACCTGACTGGTTGAATCGATTTTGACACTGGTACGTGAATCAGCAACATGGCTCCAACCATTCTGAAAACTGTCTGAATAGATGAGCAAGCTACCGGTTTGCAGAAGACTTGCTTCCGGCCGTGTTAGTTCATTGGCCTGGCTTGAAGTTACCCCTAACAAGATTAGCAGTAAGATCAAAACAGTCAGACAAACAGTCAGATTAAATTTATAATTAAAGATTTTTTTCATGTGATTTCTCCAAAATCATAAGACGATTTTTGAAATTTGACTCTGCCATTTTGCAAAGCCAAAGGTCGGCATCTTGCCGATTTTTCTTTATTGACCCTGTTTATTTGGAGCAATGACAGGCAATTTGAAAATTCGGTTTTTAGGTAGGATATGTGCTGAAAAAGGGTTGGAATTGGGTTTTGCTGTAGGAACGATGCCTGGCCGATTATGATCAATAATCGGCCGGGCAAATTTAGGCTGTAGATAAAATCATCGGGGTGGGGAGATGATGATTATTGTGGGTGAAAAGGCTTATCTAAGGCGGATGATAACGAGTATTAAGGTTGCCCAAAACAGGATTGAGATTGAAAAAATAATGAACAGGTTGAAGGGTTTAATACCTAACATTTGAGCCGTTGCCTCCTTTTTAATAGTATTTAGTTATTTAGACCCTTGGTTGTGAGATGAGTGACAAAACAAAAAAGCCGGTCATTTTTCATGACCGGCCAAGAAATTATATCTCAGAGCTAAAAAGTTAACGTAATGACAGCGAGGCATCAACCCAACTTGCAAAAGCCCTTTTTTTTAACCTGAGATTACAATTTCCATAATCCTATCGGGTTTGTCTAGTAAAATACGGGGTATATAAATCTACTTGGCTATTATTAAATGCATCACGATAGTCATTAGGATTTGCAATAAATGTTGAAAGTGCCCAAGCAAGGTTTTCATTTCTATTTATTGCTTGTTTACCGCCAGGAATAAATATAGGTTGTCCGCTGTGGGAAATATATGACTTACAGTTTCGGTGATTTCTGTTACAGTCAACCCCTTCTCCGCCAATTGCATTTTCTAAGCCTATTGATAAAGCTCGATTTTGATTAAAATCCCAAAGATGAATTATTTCATGAATAATAGTTTCCATAATCGAATTTATATCCCTGAGACCATCCGTTAATTGAGCACGACCATTTAGCCCTTTTATTGATTCATAGAACGTGCCATTACCTAAGAAAATGTTTTTTGATGTTGTGTTAAAAACAGCTCTGCCTTTACCAAACGGATAATCTTCATCAGTTCTTATTATCGTTGAGTTCTTGAACATTAGAGAAATAGATGCCTCTGGATTTATGTTGCCTAACCCCCTCAAATAACCTGAGAAACCAATTAATGCCTTCTCAAGTGATTCCATTTCAAACAACGACCAAACTCCTGCTGTTGACACACCGTAACTTCTCAGAATAAATTCTTGTAAATTTAGGCAGTCTGTGAGCATCCCTTCATCCATCACTGTGGCTGGGATGTTTGTTTCTTGTCCTGTAATTTGATTCGTCACAGTCTTTGTTCCTTGAGTTGAATCTGCGCCACAGTGGCCGCTTGGATCATTAAATTTAAGCGGGTTATTTGTTACATAACTGAACCGATTAAATTGTTGAGGATTAATTGGATCTGGCACGAAAGTGTCGGCCGAAGCAAACCTACCCACCCCCGGCACATAGTAACGCGCATTCATATACGTCAAGCCGATGTCACGATTCTCTCGATGGCCGGTAAAGCCACGGTTGGTCACGGCACCAAGCTGATCATCCCCGTCACGCATTTCACCAAAGGGTAGGAAGCGGGCCGCCTGCTCAATCTGCCCGTTTGCACCATTCACAACTGTACTTGCGCTGCCTAAATGGTCGGTGTAGATAAAGTGGCGCTGTTGATTGTTTCTGCCGGATGCATCATCAATTGGCACATTGCCAGCACGTTCATACGAGCGTTGTGCAATTGGCTGACCGCCAGCCATATAGGTTTTTCTCACCTTGACGGTGGTTGTTACAACCGTTTGCACCATTTCTATTTCAGGTTGATTTTGACCTGAATCCGCTGAAGCAGGTTGAATTTGACCGAAAAAAAGGAAGGCTATCACTAGAAGTGGGGCAACCACCGCCAGCAAGCGTTGTTTATTTGATTTCATGAGATTGGGGTTCCGGCCGGTCATAAGCATGTGACCGGCCGGGAAATTAGTGCCTCAAACTATTTAGACACGATGCCTTAACAACGGTGGTACGGCGAGGACGCCGACCACAGCGAGCTGAGATAAACTTTCTTCAGCATACATAGGGACTACCTAATCCACATTAACGTTATATGCATCCTTGCTGGGCCTATGGTCTGGGCCGGGATATCGCCATGTCGATTGCTCATTAATAACTCTTTCCCAAGTTAAATATGTGATATTCCTTTTTGGTTGTTGCGCCATTTTGTCTACTTTCAATGATCTATCCAAATGACTTACATATATTCCGTTCAGATGTTCAGCTTCTTTATTATTAAAATGTACATCAAATGGCAATAAATGGATCATCGCATCAGTAAAATCCGCTGTTTCTTGACCATATCGAAAATAAACATAATCAGTTATCAAGTCCGTGCCTTCGAAACCTTGGCTATGATTTGCAAATCGATTTAATCCTAATGCATATTTGTTTTCATTCCATTCTCCAGAAAGAGCTATTTGTAATAACTGATCCGGGTCATTTATATATAGGTGGACTGCATGAGCAATTTCATAAACTTCCTTCTCAGTGTAAGCCGAACCTACAATTGTTCGAATATCACCATACATTTGCGCCGATATGTGCGAATATTGGTTTTGAAGGTAGCTTGCATATCTGGGTACCCCATCATCTTGCAGCCCCATTAATTCATTTTCATTTCGATCTAAAAATTTATATATCAAACTCCATCCCCACCAATCTTCAGATGGTCCACCGCATGTCGCGTCATAATCTTCTGGTAGGCAAAACCAATTTGGTTCAGGATCATGCCCGGATGGATCAATCAATTTAATTGGATTATTTCCTACATATGTAAACCGATTAAAGCTTTGAGGGTTTTTTGAGTCGGGCACTATTGTATCCGCTGCAGCAAACCTCCCAATCCCCGGCAAATAGAACCGCGCATTCATATAGGTCAGCCCAATTTCTCGATTCTCTCGGTGTCCCGTAAACCCACGGTTGGTAACACCTAACTGATCTGCCCCATCTCGCATCTCACCAAATGGCAAGAATCGAACTGCCTGCTCAACCTTTTCATCGGCCCCATTCACCACCGTACTCGCACTGCCCAAATGATCAGTGTAAATAAAGTGGCGCTGCTGGTTGATCCGGCCTGCGGGATCATCAATCGCCACCGCCCCATCCCGCTCATACGAGCGTTGGGCGATGGGTGTGCCGCCCGCAAGGTAGGTCTTGCGAACGGTTACTTGAATATGTGGGGTCTGTTGGGCTGGGGCCAACTGCGGGCCGAACTCTAGTTCACTAGGAGCAAGGCTCACTTCACCCCCCGCTTTGCTGTAACCAACAGGAACTGCATACCCGCTCACAGCATTTGCCCCGTTTTGGTTCAAACCGTGTGCTGACAACTGCTGAACTAAATATCCCTCTAACACCACATTGCTATTGAAGATGATGTAATCGATCGTTTCAGGGTAATCATGACTATGGGTGGGGTCGGTTGTGTCGGTTACCGTTGTGTCTTCTTCAAGTTTGACTTCTAAGTTGGTGCTATTGGTTCCTTGTCTGCGTAAATGGGTGCTATTGTTGCCAGCAAAGGTTGAAACACCCGCTATCAAGCGATAGTAATTTCCATAGGAATTATTCAATCCATCGTTTGCATCGGCCGTGTCAGAACCATCTAACGCAATCCAACGTCTATCATCGTCAATCGGGCCGGTTGGATGTTTGGGTAACACCATCCTTCCAGCCTCAAACGAAATTGAGTTCCATTTCTTGCCGGCTTGGTCCACCTGACTAATCGCAATCCAGCCAACCGTTTCCTCGTTGTGCATCGGATCTGGTGAATTATCAAACTCCTGCATCGCCAGCTCAAAACCGGTTCGGCTCGCCCCTTGTTGGCGTGTCATGGTGAATGCTTTGCCTTCAAAGGATTGGATTTGGCTGATAATTACCGGAGTAGAAGCAAATGGCTGGCTAAATGTAATTGGATTAAAAGAGGCTGTACCAGTTGCGCTTCCTGAATTTGGGTTATTGACAGACCAAACCGAATGATTCATATCTGTATAATTGGCTTCAACGGTAACAGTTGTGCCTCCACCCGCATCAAATTTCCAAACTCCACGTTGCATGACCATATAGTGCACAACCTCAGTAACAGCTGTTGTGGTCGGGGCACCAGGTTCATCTTGCACCATGAGCCAAAATCCGCTTGAATCATCCTTAATTCTGATGCGCACAACAGCCACATCAGAATTGTTGGTTGATGCCGGTTTAGCAATAACTACTGGGTCTGTGATTCCATACGATGATGGAATTGAAACGTAAGTCCAATCCTCATTATCACCGTCATTGTGAGACACACTGACACCTCCCACAAAGCCGATGGTTTGAGGCTTGACAACATTAACCGAAGCATTTGCACGAACCGTTCGACCGGTAACATTCTGGCACTCTACCCAATGGTTTACAGTACTTGGATCAGAGCTTTGGCCTGTAACGTCTCTGTTTCCAGAGCGGGTTACCGAACTTGCCCAACTGGACTTACAGCTAGTGGCGCCGGTACTGTTCCAAGTCAGTTTGTAAATCTCACCAACTTCGACTGTACCTTTGTTGCTGGTCAATGTAACAGCTGGTGGATTAACAACGTCGATACTAACGTATTTTCTTATCTTTTTACCTGCAGCATTGCTACACTCAACCCAATGGCTAACAGTACCGGGGTTAAATGAACTACTGCTTATGCTTTTGCTTCCAGAAAGTGTTACCGGAGTTGCCCAGCTCGCTTTACAACTGGTTGCATTGCTACTGTTCCACGTTAGCTTATAAACATCCCCTTTCGTAACAACTGATTTGTTAGAGCTCAAACTGAGCGAAGGCGAGTTTACGAAGGAGATTAATTTGTCAACCGTTGCTCTCTGATCAAAATCATCTTTGCAGGTGATCGTGTACGTCCTCGTGCCTGCAGAGTATCCAGTTGTTCCAAGCGCTTGAGAACCACTGGTTGTCGTTTTATTTGTCCAAGTTGCTGAACAACTTGTGGCACGCGTACTGGTCCAATTTAAAGTGAGGGGGTCACCGATTGTCAGCGGCCCTTGTGGCCCTGTTAAAGTGACCGTTGGCTTGGGTGGCAGAGCAACAGATACGGTAGTCGATGCTGATGCTTGTCGATTAAATTGATCCTTACAAGTGATATCGAACCTATGCGTACCGGCAGGATATCCAAATGAATCGATACTCTCAGTTCCACTCGTTGTAGTTTTGCTTGTCCAAGTTGCAGAGCAGCTTGTTGCATTGCTACTTGACCACGAGAGATTAAAAGTTTCACCACGGATAACTGAAGCCTTGTTGCTGTTCAAACTCACAACGGGGCCATCTGGATAGGTAAATCTAACTTGAATAGCTGAGCGCTTTGGCGAGTTATCGCTGTTATCACATTCAACCCAATAAGACCTACTACCTTCATCAAAATTAGAGCTATCAACTTGCCGCGTCCCGTTTTTGTTAACCGTTGATGCCCAGCTCGCTTTACAGCTTGAGGCACCAGAACTGGTCCAGGTTAAATCAAACTGCTGGCCGATAGTTACATCATAATCACTGCTACTGAGTGACACATTGAGCGGTACGATGGTTGGTTCAGGAGTGACAGGTGTTGGCTCTGGTGTAACCGGCGTTGGCTCCGGAGTCAGCCGTGTTGGTTCTGGCGTCACTGGAGTTGGCGCTGGATCAGTAATTGTCCAGCTGAATTGGACGGAGGTTGTTTGTCCATCTGCGTCTTCAGCCGTAATCGTCACATTTGAACTACCTGCTGAATCTGGTGTCCCTGAAATAACTCCGGATTGTGGATCAATCTGAACATCACTTGGCAAGCCGGTTTCTGAAAACGTTACGGCTGTTCCATCAGGGTCATAAGCGTAGATGGTTAGCGTGATGTTGTCCCCAACTTGATTGGTTTGATCACCAGGGTTGGTGATAACCGGTGGTTGTGGATTGGAGCCACCTGAGCCGATCAGCTCAATCTGATCTAAATAAAATGTAGGTTGGGCATGGGTAGTATTCTGCCCCTGAATTAAGATCATATCGATCTCATACCCGTTAGGAAGATTAAAATCTTCAGTTTGGGCATTGCCATCATCTTTCAATGAAATTTCAATCAACTGCCATGTGTCGCCACCAATTTCTCGACTTTCTACAATAAGGGCCCCTTCGATATCAACTTTGCTCGTTTGCCTGTCGCCACCGGTATCACTACTCTTGCGGTCACGCAGAGATATCTTCAGTAAATTATCAGAGTGCATCCAGAAACGGAGCTTCTCAAAGTCATCTCCATGGACCTTCTCTCCCTCATTTTCGAGGTTAAGCGTCGCATAATCTTTACGAATAGTGGCATAGAGTGAATTCTGACCAACCGCTTTTTTGTCAGTAGCGTCAAGATCATAATTACTGACCGTATTGCTGCTCCACCAGCCAGCATTCCAACCTGCTCTGAGGTTATCGTCATAAATGATTAATCCACTCAGCTCAGGTTTTGCGATGATCGTCCAGCCAAAACTAACTGGCGTCGTGTCAGTCCCATCCGTCACGTAAACGATAACAGCATTACTTCCGGCCGTGCTTGGGGTACCTGAAATTAATCCATTAACAGAGTTGATTACTAACCCTGCAGGGAGCCCGCTGGCTGTGTAAGTTAAGCTATCTCCATCTGAGTCGATTGCATCGATCTGAAGGGTGACAGCGGTGTTAATATCTGTTGTTTGATCAGCCGGGGTGACAACGGATGGTGCGTTATTTGGATTCGAGCAGTCAGATGTCTCCAACTTCAACCCATCGGCCAAGATGACGTTTCCTGCACCGGCATAGACCCATGCTTCGATCTTGTTGGCACCGGATGGAACCACGCCAGCAATGTTGAAGCTAGCATATCCATCTGTAGAGTCAGTTAAATTTAAAGGGGTAGTCGAAACCAATTGATCATCGTTGTAGTAATCTAAACCAGCTTGGAAGAAACCGGTCGACTGAGTTTGATAGTATCCGCTGAAATGGTAACTGTTCCCCTCAATAGCTGGTTTGGTTTGGCCCAGCCAACCTCCGCCGTCATCATCATCCGGGCCTCCGTCTATTTCGGCCGCATTTGATCCTTCATGAGCTGTACTCACAACAGATGCTGATGCACCATTGACGGGTACCCATCCGGTCAATCCATTCTCAAAACCGCCATTCGATAAAACATCACAAGAGCTGCTCGAATCTTCAACTGACCAACTAAAAGTAACCGTCGCAGAGTCTTTGCCGTCTGAAACTGTAACTGTGACAGAGTTGATTCCAAGGGTATCGGGTGTACCTGAAATGAGCCCGCTATTGCTGTTGATCGATACTCCAGTTGGTAACCCTGTCGCGGAATAGGTTAACGGGTCTCCATCGATATCATCTGCATCAATTTGTAAGCTGACCGGCGTGTTCACTTCAGTTGTTTGGTCACCAGGATCATTGATTGTGGGCGGGATGTTAGGCGCGGTCCCATCACAATCGTTTGCTGTTAATACAAGGCTATCTATTTGGATTTGACTTGCACCGCTTGCGTACGCCCACACCCGCACAGTTTGATATCCAGCTGGAACATTAGCCACGACGGTAAAAGCGGTGTAGCCATCTGTAGAAGATACCGGCTTAATTAATTCCGTTTGATCACCACCTGGCCCATCTAAGAAGTCTAGACCGAGTTCATAATAGTTTTTAGTTGAGTCGATCGTTTTGTAGTGACCGGTTAGGGTTAAGGTTGTCGCACCAGGCTTGATTGCTAAGTTTTGCCCGATCCAGCCATTCGATATACGGACGGCTTTGTTGCCTTGATGCGCATCACCAACAATGGTCGCATCAACGGGCGAATTTTGATACCAATCGGTTAAGTCATCCTCAAATCCAGCATTATTGATTGATATACAGTGGCCGGGAATAACGGTCCAAGAAAATGTCTGGCTGTCTTGTAGTCCCTGATCATCCGTCACGGTGACAGTTACAGGATATACACCGGCCGTCGTTGGGGTGCCGCTAATTTGACCGGCCGTGCTGTTAAGGCTTAACCCTACGGGCAAACCGGTTGCATTAAAGCTAAATGTAGTGCTATCTGGATCAGTTACATTTAAAGCAACCAGAGTAATTGGCTCACCTGCTACGGCTGTTTGGTCACCCGGATTTGCCAGAGTAGGTGGAGCCGCTTGAGCAATAATAGCCCAGTCAAACAATTCTGTTGCTATGCCACCCTTGGTGTCTTCAACGGTAATCGTTACTTCTTGGGTTGCAACAGTGGTCGGTGAGCCGGTGATTGTTAGGCTGTTTGAATCAAAGCTCAATCCGGCCGGTAGCCCCTCAACTGTAAAGGTTAAAGCATCTCCATCAGGATCTGTAGCCGACACCAATAGAGAGACGGTGTCACCAACTGTATTTGATTGATCTGCAATCGGTTGAATAACAGGAGGATTATTTACATCAACATCCGTAATGGTGTGAATCTCTTCGTATTCTGGGAAGGGGAAGTAGGTGATCACCTGCGACCCATCTGCTTGCGGTTCAATGGTCATTGTCCGTTGCCCAGATGCATCATAATGGAACTCTGAAATCAGTTCCTTAGTGTCCCGATTAATCACTTCGATCAATCGATTTTCGATGTCAAATGTTTGGGTATAGTGACCGGTAGCATCTAAACGAGAGGTCATATTCCCATTGTTGTCGTATGTGAATTTGCCAGTTTGGACGCCGTTTACAGTGATTGCGGTTACCGCATGCGGTTTGGGATCATTGTATTCATATACTTTGTCTCCCAGCTGTGTCAGGTTTCCAATTGAATCATATGCATACCCTCTTGAATAGAGGTCGGAGAAGGAAGCTTGGTTTGCCGAAGCTGATGTAAGCCTATTCAAACCATCGTAACCAAATGATTGAGTTTGACTATTTGTCCCGATCATTTCATTAATGCCGTCGATATTGCCGATTAGATCATATGTGTAACCATAAGAAGATAGACCATCGCCTTGGTGGGAGATCGATTCCAAACGGTTCAGACTGTTTCCATCGGTACCATTTGTTGCGTAATAGTCGTAAACAGTATCAGCTCCACCATTGTTTTCCATCCGATCAATTCTGGTGATTTGTCCACGGAAGTTATGATCGATAGCGGTTACCAGTAATTCGGCTGGCTGCGCAATGCCGTCTCGGCCGATTTCTGTCAATGCGTCAGCTCCAAAGCTGTCATATTCTACAAATATCGTTTCACCATCAGGATAGGTTATATTCTTCGCCATATTTGCCCGGTTATAGTTCTCGTATTTCATGGTGTAATCGATCTGATTAATAGTACGAGTATGGTTCTCTAACCTTCCTTGCCCATCATATATAAAACCATCTTTATCAGTGCCGCTATACCCAGGCCAATTCACCTCAATTAAGTTGCCGGTTCCAGCGTCATATTTATATTTTGCCAAGCTGGCCCGCCCATTGAAAGAACAAGTCGCATCAAAAGCATAAATGTCAACCGCTGTATTCGCATCGGCATGATTGTTACCCCATTTATCTGTCATACGATTCAAGGCGTCATACATGAAGCACAACCCATCACCATTACCATCTTTTTGACCACGCAGATTCCCGTTCACATCATACACGTACTCCCATGCTCCCATATCTGGATCATTCATGGTCAACTTGTGCCCCAGCATGTCATATGTCATCAATGATGTAATTCCTACATCGTTTTCAACTGCTGTCAGAAAACCACCCGCATTATAAAAATACTCGGTTTCTGGAGGGGTGCTTCCAGCAGCTGGTGCGGGCTCTGTCACAACGGCCAGTCGTCCATATTTATCACTTTCGTGAATCGTTAATCTATCCAAAGCATCTATAGAGAAAGATTTTAGACCTTGAGTAAACTGGATCAACTCAGTTTGGTTTGGTAACAATGTTTTCGAATATCCGGTGACCGCACCAAAACTTTGGCCATTCACATCAAGCGATCCACGATAGATTTCATGTTGTAAAAATGTACTGTTTTGAGTTGAAGCACAATTTGGTAAAGAACTCAAATTAGCTCCGTTTAACACGCCGAGCAGGCCTGACTGAACGTCGGACTGGCAGGTCGTTCTACCCAAAGCATCGTAACCAGTAAATTGGTGGCTTGCCTCTCCGCCAGACGGGTTGCTTGATGATGCAAAGGGTCGTCCAAATCCGTCGTAATAGGTTCTTGTAACTGCTGAAATATCGCCTGAACCCGGAAATGCGGTAACTGTCACATTAAAAGGATTTTCAGGGTCTGCATAAGCAATCGCCTGTGTAACATAAATGTTGTTTGGATCTGACGTGTTTTTTGCATATTCTAGGCGTCCCCACACATCGTACTCATACGTCATTTCAGCTTGATTAGCACCTTTAATCGTTTGAACCTGCCACGGATAAGTGGCATCGTAACCGTATTCTGTCGTTAAGCCAGACGAGGTGATTGAGTCGAGGCGAATACCATCTTCATTCCACTGATATGTTGTGTCAACATTCCGTGGGTCGTTCGTGCTTGCAATTTGCCAAGGCTTATCGCCGTCATATCGGATGTCTGTTTTAATGTATTCTCCCCGCGTATCTACACCTTCGGCCGCACACGTATCTTTGGTGTCGACGAGCGGCACGATTGTCCCGTCACCCTTCATATTTCGAACAAGAGAAGCTGTAACAAGTCCTTTTTCCGGTGCTTTATAAGTAAATTCTTTTTTAGTATCATTGTTTGAGTCGAACCAGAGTTCACTACCACATCCATCGTCGTCATACCGTGTGATCGCGTCAGAAACAAGCACCAATGAATTCAAATCTGATCCATCTGTGCTTTTTGACCAGTTGAGTGAACGTACCGGCAAACCCACCAACCAGATATCTCCAGACGTATTGTTCGCATGGCGAGTATGTTGCTTTTGATCAATTGTGTTATCAATTGGGTTTGGGTTCCAGTTGTAATCAGTGTAACTGGCTAAAAGATTATTGTTTGTTTCATGTGGAAGAACATCCTTGGATGGCTCATTCTCAAATTTACTTGAATTATTTATCCACGTGTATGAGCGTCCAAGGGAACCAAATGTCTCATCATATAGATTGTAGGTAACAGCCCCTAAATTAGAGTCGGGCGCAGTAAAGTCACGTGATTGAGTAGCTAGAGATACGACTTGGTTTCCAGCGCCAATTGTGCCCCAAACTGTTTCTGAACTAGATAGTTTTTTGCGTGTTACGAGTGAAGGACCGCCAAGATACGTATACCCTTCAGAGCGATAGACGCGGCCATTAAATGGTTGATTTGGATGGGTATTGCTCTCGGTTGATCCCCCCAACTCAACACATGTCTTATCTGGATCGATAGAAAAGCACTCAATCCCAAAGGCATGGTAAAAATTGACATTTTCAGAGAGTGTGTTGTCTGCAAAGTCTTGAATTCGAGTTGTAACACGATGATAGCCTACAAACACATCGGCCGGATTATTGCTACCAGGGGTAGATTTTGACCGGGTAAAGACAGCCTTATCCCCCCATTTGTCCGTGATGCCATCAGACGGATCGGTATAGGTTCCCTCGAATTTGAATGTAACTTTCTGACCGGGTGTGTCAGGATTATTCAGGCTTGGGTCAGAGAAGCTTTGTTCAAAACCTGAATAATTTATCTGTGTATGGATACGGTTCCCCAACTTATAGTTGGTTTTAGGCGTGTTCGAATTGACTTGCTCAGTTGGTTCCCAATCAAATCGAATTGAAGGGATGTCATCCCGGCCGGTACCGTTATAGAGAACTTTGGCGGTACGCATGTACGGCCGACAAATAGAGTAAGGGATATCGACTTCATCTATTACAGGATCTGAACTATCTTCCAAATTTCCATCTTCATCCTTGTCGTGGTTGTATTTCCCTTCACCCGTTTTTCTAAAAATATAGGTAAATTCAACATCGGGCGTGCCCTGAACTTTATATTCACTGTTAGGTCCTAATTCAACGATTGACGTTAAAAGCTTGGCATGCCAGCCATTCATTGCAAGAGAATCAGTATGAGTGCCTGAAGTTTGACAAACGTTCTGTTGACGCGCAGGAATATCAGTTGAATAACCGGAGGATGCTGGGATTTCCGGTTCATAGATATCATTCCCATTATTATCTTCCCCCACTTTTTTGTAGCCATATTCTGAATTGTTAAATCCTAATTGATATTTTCTCAATTGTTTCCCATCCAGTTCTACAATAACTTCAGTCAACTGTTCAGTATGAAAAGTTAGGACACTGGGGGTGATCTTACCCGGCAATGGGGCAGGTTTAGCGGCAGAATCTTCTGGCTCATCAGTAAATACAAACTTAATTTCAGCCTGTTTGCCATTAACAGAGTTGTATCTAATCCATAGAGGGTAACTAATTTCAGAAACAACTTTTACATCAGCCGAGTTATCTGGCTCTTTATAGCGATAATTGATTTGATTGCTAAATTGATCTTCAACAAGATCAACGCGCCAGCGCAAAACAGGAATTATCGGGTTTCTTGCATTATCCAGTTCAGAATCAGGAACCGATTCAGCTACATCAAAATCGGTTTTGGTGTAGTCAGCTAACCCAAAATGCCTCCCCTCTTTTAATGATTGTTCCGAATTTTCTGTGTAACCAATTCGATAAACACTATTATTTGGAGTGATAGCAATCCAATAATATGGCGTCTTTTTGTTAGTAGCTTCGCTTGGATTACTTAATCTGTTGCACTTAGTGGTCGGGCTATCACTTGAGCAAAATTCTACGTAAAGGCTATTACTTCCCTGAGGAAGGTATCGACCAAGGGTTCCGTTTTTCTTTCGCCCCTCTTCATGAATCAAATCATAGCCGGTGCCATTGATGACAAGGTTAAATGTTGGTCGAAAATAACGAATTCCATTCTCTTTATAGAAATCTTCATATGTATTAACACACCCTTTGTCAATATCATTGTGGTTGCATATCTTGAGATCTTGAGTCACCTCAATCATGCCAGACAGATTCCATCCCCAACCTTCTGGGTTACTTTGAACCTTTGCAGTATTAAAGTTTGAGATCGAGCTGTTGTAGCCTATCCCCAACGCAGGTTGCAGCCCATTAACTCCCGGTGGAACCATAAATGGGAAAGAGTATGAAGCACTCCCTGTAAATTCTGAGGGTTGCGGCAAGTTAAAAGTTGGCTTCCATTCCATAGGCTCCTCGGGCGCTTCTACTTGGTTTAAGCTCAATGAAGGGGTCCAATTTATGTCGGACCACCAATCTTGAATTGATTCAATTAATTGACCAGAGCCAATAATTGATGTTTGATCATTAATCTCAGCATTAAACGGCCGGAAGGCGGTTGTTGCCAATAAAATTACAATAATAAGAATAAAAAAACGTGTTTTAGAACGCATCATCGTTCCTCCAAATTTGCTTGTCAGGGTTTTCGTTTCATGAAAATACACATGTTTTGAACGCGTATTCCCTTCTCTGACCCACAATATTTGGAAGAGTGACAAATTGAATCTAAATTCGGATTGATACTCGGGTAAACCGCCCTAAAAACAAATTTGTAGGATGCATAATTTACAGGGTGCACAAGATGATAAGTACTGGAAAATGTCTCACCCCGGATTACAAATATCGCCACACCAGGGCGACACATTTTCATTTTCAGCAGTCGCAGTGGTGCGTGCCATTAAAGTTTGTCCAGAATTTTCACTTACTACAAGAAATCAAGACAAGTTTTGTGCCAT